>JAUILP010000034.1 GCA_030432875.1 Oligoflexia bacterium
AAGCATTGCTGAAGAGCCCATTGCGGGAAAACTGCTCGATGGGTTCTGTGGGGGCTTTCATGACGATGAAACGATCTAAAATTAACTTTAACTAGGAGTAAAAATCATGAATTCTACCCGACAAAAAATATTAACATTTGGGTATGGGATTCTAATTTTCTTAAGCCCTATTGGGTGTAAACACCAAATCAAACATGAAGATAATTCTCTTGTTAAATTGGGAGGGAATGTTACAGAGGTTCTTAATAACGGCCAAAAACATTATTCAAGTTTTGGATTTTTCCATTTATCTGAAAATGGTTTTTTACCTTGCACCGGCAATAATTTAGGTAGGGGATTCATATTAACGACAGTGACTTGTCTTCAGGGTTTGTACCATTTAGATGACATTAATGGAAGATTTTATCCAGCAAATGATGAAGTTTTATTGACTCCGACTCTTTCCCACGAAATGTCTATTCTAGAATCGAAATATCGACATTATAACGAGCTTAAAATAGGGGATGCTACGATTATCAATATCTATCTTCTTGCAGGAACGAGCCTAGAACCAGGAATTAATAATTCGCTAGTATATAATATCGCAATTGTTCAATTGGATGAACCATTAGATGAATTTATTGAAGTCGCTCAAATTTATCCTGATAGGAATTTTTCGGGCCCCATGGCCAAAGTGGTCGGTATGGGGTATGAGGGTCAGTTAAATAATGAGCGTCGAAATTTTATATTGAATAAAACAGATTCAGCATTCCGATTACAAAGTGGAACGGTAGAAATTGAAACAATTAGAAAAACTGATCCAGAATTAGAAAATTTAAGACCTTACTTCCCCCCGGATTCTTTCGAGGTTTTCTCAAATAATTTGGATTTATATTATATTTCAAGGGGACCTTCTTTTGGCAAGTCTACTAATGCTGAGCTCTGGAAAGGAGATACTGGTGGGGGAATGAGAGATATAGAAAGCGACAAAATTGTAGCGCTTTTTGCTGACGCGGGCACCGGTTGGAAAGATGGAGCGGAAAATGTAGAAAATGCTTATGTATTCTATTATAAAGTTGCTCAGTATGCAGAACAAATTAATAATTTGGTAAGAGACTCAACAATTCCGACTGGGTGGAATCGTTATCTTCTGAGAGGGGTTAACGGGTACGTACCGAGTCGTGACTTAAGATAATCTATAGGTTTTCTCAATATTTTTAATTTTGTGCGCTAAAGTTGTGATGCCAATTAATTGCTATTGATCAAATTGTTAGAATATTCTTCAGGAGTATACGCACCAAGGTCAATGAGTTGAGACTCCCTGCGATGCTTAGGTTGTGCCCCCGGCGGCTCATAGTCTACATTATTATGTGTTAGGTAGCGCCTTACCCCGGCAGGATCAAAGACTGAGCAAACTGCGCGCATCTTTCCATCTGGATCCTCACATGTGGTGATGCCGATCTTAAGTGCTTTGGCAAGCATCTTTAACCAACTATAATTCTTAGGTTCTTCGTTGTTGTCATAACCATCTTGGAACTGAAAACCTTTTTTTTGAGGTTTGAGAGTGATTTCCTCGCGATAAGGGGAGTTGGGAGCCAGCACCCGAGCCCAGCGTACTAAATGTGACCTCGGTGGGGGTATGAGAGCCACTAACTTTTCAATAAACTCTTCGAAGGTGAAGAGTAAATGACAGGTGTCATCTGAATACGCGGTTTTTAGTCGCAATATTACCTTTCCATCTTTATTTTTTTTTGTTTAAAAACAAGGCAATTGAATTAAATCGAGAAACATTTGAGGGCCTTCACTGCAAGGTGATGAAGGAAATATGTTCGGTTGTCAACTTTTGCAAAAATTTAAAGCAGCAACAACTCGCCACGTTGCAATGGGATATTTGACGAACTTTCGATCAAATTAAAAGCGATGCCTGGCGTTATCTTCTCGAAGTCGTAAAATTTTTACGCGAACCTATGTAATCAAGGCTGGCACAATTTAGGTTTATTTAACGATGAATTTAGGACTAATACATATTACCAGGATGAAGAATTTCGTTCCGTTATTTTGATAGATTCATTTGTTGCGACATTATTAAAAAAGCGAATCTTTGCAATTTTTTCAAGTTTATCTATGGGCATAATATGTCTTTCTATATTGACAAGATTATCTTTGGGGCAGACATCTCCCTTTAAATTTGCCTCATTTTTAACTAAATCTTCACAGTTTTTATTTAGTTTACTATCTCCATAGTTTTGCTTTCTATGATCTGTATTTTCTATGACAAACCCAATTGTTTCCATTTTTTCCTCGTCATTAATATGAACAACTATTTTATAATATGCCGTAGGTACCGGAATATCATGGTTGATAGTAGGAAAGTTTTCAGAGGTATAATCAGCAAATATTGGCCCCGTATAGACTAATACCGGGCCAATTTTGTTACTTAACTGCCTAATATATTCCTCAAGATTTTTCCATAAATCACGATTAAATCCGCTGCCTACTTGTGGAAGAATATTACTAGTATAAAACGACACTTTAATTGCTTCTCTGCCGTATGCGGCAAAGTCTTTAGCTGCAGCCAAATGTCCCCGATCATAGCCTGAGTTAGTATATTCATAACTAAGTGTTTGGCAATACTTTGGCAGCGTTGGATCTGGTGTAAAGCTGAATTTTCGTTCATACTGATCATCTTCTTCTTGGTCTATTGGGGCCACTATATGGCTAATCCATCGAGCTGCTTTGATTTTACAATCGATATCTCCAAGATAATAGCCGTGATCAATAGAAACCTTGTAGGCATCGTCGAGCTCTTCACTATTTTTCACTAAAGGACGACCAATAATTTCGTTTATTCTGTTGAGGTAAGATTTTGGTTCAAATGATGCGACATGTTTACTCGCTAGTAAATCATTCTTTTGAAGTGATGGTGATGAACAATGTAAGGCACTGGAAATGACAATGGTGGTGATAAAAAAGCGACTAAGCTTTACCATGATAGATCTCCCTATTCAATTTTTGACCTGTTGGTCAGATTGAAAAAATTGTGCCGAGAGAGCATCACTTTGATTTTAATCGAAAAGTTATAAATAAGGGCCGTGATAAGTTGTCGGCGTCATTGACGCCTGACAAAATAATAAACAAAAAATTTAAAAAATATTTCTATATCGGTAGACCTATAGGCGGGCGTAGGATAAATTCACGAAGTAATCGCGCATTTTGTGAGGTCTCGCCGAGACCTGCAACATATATAGATTGTAAATAAGTGGCGACGCGACCAATTAGTGCCATCATATCACCTTGGGAAAAAGAATCTTGTGTGAAGCTTAAGGTGAGTTTTAACCAGTCATCTCCAAGCGCCCAGGCCCTAAAAACGGCGCCAGCATCAGGATTAAATTCACGTGGCGCGGGATAGCGTCTGCGACCAAATGGCGGGTCATAAACATCACCAAACAGTTCATAAGGGTACAGTCTTGTAAATTCTTTTTCTAGTTCATCGCTATCAATAGGAAAGCGGTAGCCTCCAGTGCGTATGTTTTTAAAGCGGGGGAATGTCAAAGCGGCCATTATTTCGCCGGTTTCTACTAAGTTTTTGCTATTCATGGTGCCTTGTTCAATAAGTTTGGCGATAAGTAGGCCACCATTTTGGGGAAAAAAACGAGCTAATTCTCCAAATCGCGTAAGCCCCTCCTCCTTGTTGAGGCAACCGATATGGTGTAAATGCTCATGCAGTAGGACTAGTTCCCCTTGCCTTTTTGCTTTCATAAAGTCATGGCACTGAGGCTTAAAAGTGCAAGTTTTGCATAGGGACTCTTGCTTAAATTTATAAGCGGTTGCTTCGGCAACAGGAGATTTGCAGGGTGTTTTTTCAACTTGCAAACGTTTTTTTACCCGTTTTAGGCTTATTATGGTGAGATCTTTTTCTGGTTCAAAAAATTTGGCAAGAGAATCGCGATAAAAATGTTCGATCTCTCCTAAGGAAAAACCGCGACTACGTAGTCCCAAAAAAGTCGTGGGATCACAACGTAGCTGCGAATGTACAGGTTTTCGTTTGATACCGGACATTTTTTGCAAATAGAAGGGATTCAGCCAGCAACAAAAACCTGCTACGTCACGCCCTCTGCGCCCAGCTCTCCCCGTCATTTGCAATATTTCAGAGGCATCGTAAGGAACAAACCCAGCTTCGCTTGGCCGTTTGAAATCACTGATAACGGTAGATCTTACAGCGAAATTGATTCCCAGAGAAAGTCCCATGGTAGCAACACAAAAATCAAGCGCCCCTTCTTTTACTAAATATTCGACACTGAGCCTCGCGGGAGCTGCTAAGCCAGAATGATGATAAGCGATGCCTTTACGGATGATACTTTGACGCAGGTGCTGTGGTAGAAACCCCGCAGCGTTAAAGCGTTCTTCAATGATGCTCAGCTTCTCTGAAATTAGTTTTTGCTCTGCTGCTGGCTTGTCTGGATAAATACTGGTTATGGTCGCAGCTAGATCTTCGCAAACCAGGCGTTGGGCTGCATAAACAATACATGGCGTTAGATTAATAGTTTTTAGCTTTATTACGCGAGCAGCTATGCCGTCGAGGCTTAGTGGATTTAAATGGCGCTCACTAGGGTAAAGAAATTTTTTGGGCAGCTCTTCAGCGAGTAGCCACTCTGACCCCACAAAAACCATATCTTTAAGAGGGACAGGGCGTTCTGTAACTTGTATGAGTGCAGCACCTCGTGGCGCTTTTATTTTTTCCAGCCATTTTTGAAAATGTTCTGGGTTGCCAACAGAAGCCGATAGCATCAAAATTTGGGTATTGGGTGAAGATAAAACAAGCGCTTCTTCCCAGGCGCTTCCGCGAGAGCTATCTTGAATAAAATGATATTCATCAAATATGGCAAGAGATCTGTTGAGATCGGGCTCAACCCCAATAAGGCTGTTGCGGTACGATTCCAAAGTCGCAACAATTAAAGGGGCATTGAGGTTTTCTTTATGATCTCCCGTAGATATTCCAACATTTTCATGCCCAAATAGTTCTCTAAATTCTCTAACTTTATCATTAGCAAGGCTCTTAACTGGACAGGTGTAACAGGCTCTAAAATGAGGATCCTTGATATGATGAGCAATAAAATATTCGACAACCCGAGTTTTACCCGCGGTTGTGGGAGCGTCAACGATAATATTATCACCCTTTAGAAGAGCATCTATGGCTTGTTTTTGCCATTGATCAAGCACGAATTCTTTGCTATCTCCTGTCATGTCTTCGACAATATATGTGGTCTTTCCGGTGATATTTTCATTGGGTGATTGTAATAAAATTTCTTCAACACGATTTTGACTCGATTCGAGGAGTTTACTATCGACTCGTGTCCGCGCATTTTTCTGCCGCGCATTATCCTTGAACGTTCTTTTTTGAGGAGAGTTAGAAGTCCGTTCTTTTTTGTCGGAAGGGGTGCGATGGGAAGAGGCTATACCAATTTTTGATTTTTTCTTAGGACCTTTTGATCGGGGACGGGTCATCTAAGTTCCTTTTTTTTGTAGTGAATTAATAGCTTTATTAAGATAGAAGTCAATTTGCTCTTCTAATTGTGCGTAGGAGCAATCGCTATCAATAATAATTGAGGCGAGTTTTTTTCGCTCAGTACGGGGCATTTGCGCTGCAATCGCATTTAACGCTGATTTTTCACTGATGTGATCGCGTTTCGTGAGCCTTTCAATTTGCACATTTTCAGGGCAGTCAATCAGCCAGACTTCTTTAAATTCCTGTCCTAATTTCTTTTCAAAAATAAGTGCTGCGGCATAAAACCAAATGCTTGGATGGTGGTCATCATAAAAATTCTCAACCAGGGTTTTATGGACGGTTTGTATCTTTGGGTGAATAATACCTTCAAGTATTATTTTTTCGCGAGAATCGTTGAAAATGAGCTCTCTTAAATAAGCTCTATTTATTGCTCCCGACTCAAAAAATGCCTTATCGCCAAAGTGTGCTTTGATTTCTTGATAACCATTAGTTCCCGGAAGTACGACTTGTTTCGAGAGGTCATCAGCATCGACTATCAAAAAACCTTTTTGACTAAGATACTGGCATACTGTCGATTTTCCAGAGGCAATGCCTCCTGATATGGCAATAGCTAATTTTTTTTTAAGTAGATTAAAAGTCCCATCATCCATGTTAAATTCCACAGCGTTAATTTCTCAAGTCAGAGTATGGTAACTTATGCAGAGTGATTTATTTAAAAATAGGCTCACTAAAATAAATTCTGTCTCAACATAATAGGGTTCATAAAATATATCATCTTATGGTATAGCCAACATTGAACAGAAGCAATTCTCTGTTTTTTCCTTTACTATTGTAATCATGAAAGGGGTTTATGGAAAGGCTAAGCTTGACTTGCGGAGAAATATGCATGGTGTTTTCACTTGGATACAAATAGCTGAGTTTAATATGCCCATCCAGGTTTGTTGTTGCTTGTAAGCCCGGCTGCTGCAAGCTATCTTCTGAATATCTTTTGTTTGGTTGGGTCTGCGCAGGGTAAACAAATGCAGATACAACATTAGCGACCCATAGTCCGCCAAAAATTCCGAGCATCATCTGAGAGTTTGATTTTAAGGTGTTTCTATATGCTTTGCTTTCACTCACGTAATTATCTAATTCTGCTTGTGCGGTTTGACGCTGTGTTTCATCTGAAAGAGTACTGATTTCCTGGGTTCTGCGATCAATAGTCTTATTAACCTCATCGATAAAAATTGTCTCCTTGGAAGAAAAGTCATAGCTTAGGTAAATAGCAGCAAGTTGACTGGCTGTGAATAAGGAGCCGAGAGTATATTGTTGACCGACCCACTGGGGTAGGCCAAAGGGCATAAATTTAATAAAAGTCGGCACAGTATTATGGCCGCGGTTTTGGGGCTTTTTTCTTTTATTCTTTGTATTATTTTCCGAATACAGTGCGTCAACAGAACTTGGATTCATTTGCATCTCTGGTTCAGGTCGTGGCTGGGCGACATAGGGGGCGCTCTGTGTCGGAGGAAGCTGCGGCGAATCAATAGCGGCAGGTGGAATCACATATCCTTGTTGAACAGGTGGTTGCTGGATATAGCCACCATAACTAGGTTGTTGGTATGGGTTAGGCGCAACGCCATAGCCGGGGTAAGGTGCTGCGTATCCCGGAGCTGGCATCGGAGCATAGCCATAAGGCTGCGGTACCATCGTACCCGGAGTGGCATACGGTGTGACTGGCGCGGCATAATAAGGTTGTTGCTGGGGTATAGGCTGAACCGGCCTATTCGCTTTAGCAACATCTTGAGCAAACTCGTCTGCTACCGTACTACGAGCCGGAGCATTTCTGGGTGGTGGCTCTCCCTTGGGTTTCGGCTTAGGAGGTTTTGCCTTAGTGGTTCCTTCAAACATGCTATCGCTGATATTTTTTTGAGGGTGCTTTGCCACCTTTTTTTGCGGTGGGTTTGCTTCTGGTTTTATATCCTTTTTAGACACCACAGCCCTGGGTTTTTCAGCGAGCGGCTTGGGTGGCGGCGGTTTCACAATCTTATTGAGCTGAACTGCTGTGGACAAGGTTTGCCCTAAACCAATTTTCACTCTCTGCATGACACTCACATATCCAGCTTTGCTAATGTAAACGGTAAAAATCCCGGGATCTACTTCAAGGCTTTCTCCCGATTTCCCGACGACAATGCCGTCTATGGTTATAGAAGCATCCGGCTGATTAGCGTTGACGATTAAGATGGTTTTTTTCGGTAATGCTTTTCGAGGGGGTGTCTCTTGATGTTGGGCTGAAGGTTTCAACTTATTGCTTTTCTGTGATAAGCGGGGCTGCGTTTTTTGTTTGTATGAATTTCTGCTGGTTTTTGCTTGGGCGGGAGTCTTTAGTGCTTTTGCTGCGGCCTTTTGGGTAGCAGGTAACGGTGATTTAAAACTCGCCTTTTTCGTAGAATTATTTCTACCCCTTTCTGGATTCCGAGAAGGTGTCTTTGCTGAAAAGCTCGTTTTGGCATCGGGTGAAGGGTGTCGCGCTTGGCTCGTTTTGCCTGCGCTATTTTTGTGTTTAGATAGCGCCGCGATTTTAAAAATGGATCTATTATCCTGCCAAAAATTTTTGTAACCTGAGTCTTTTGCAAGCTGAGGGTCAAGAGTGTTATGGTCATTCAGTTTAAAAGCTCGTTGAACTTGGTCCCCGGCACCTTTTAAATCTCGTTGTTTATATTTACTAAAACTTATCCAGTTGGCAATATTTGCTTTTTCACTAGATGAGGCCGCACTGCCATACATTCTATAGAGCGTTTTTTCTGCCGCCGCATAGTTGCCTGAAGAGATCAGTTTTTTAACTTGAGTCATATTTGCAAATAGGCTTGAACTGAATGTAAGAATACCAAAAAGCATTACCACCACCGCTTTGAAGTGATAGATTATCTGGGTGCGATTTTTGGTAGCCGTTATTTGCATGTCAATCTTGCTTCTTAAAAGTTGCCGAAATTCTTTTCCTGGGTGAATTTTCAGTTACATTAAAAATTTTTGTTTTTTTAATTTGCGCCCCAAATAATAATTTAACTTCATAAACTCCTTCACTGACTTCATATTGCTCTAACTTTTGCATTTGAATGAACTCGTGCATTGAGCCTGTCGTTTGATCCACCAACAGTATACGAAGAGGTATAGAATCGCTAACAATCTCAATTGTACTTAATGCTGGAGTGATTATTACTTCTTGGGCACTTTTTTTATTTTCTGGTACACCTGAACTTAAGACTTCTTTAGGGGGCGCTTCAATATTTTTTGTCTTCACTGCTGGGTTAATAACATCTGAATCTGAAACACTTGGTTTACGGCCAGATTGCATTTTTTGAACGATTTCTGACAACACATTATGTGTATCAGTGCTTTGCTTGGGTAAATCTCCAGAATAGAGGTTATAAAAAAAGTAAAAAACAATAGAGGATATCACTACGAAGTAAAAAGTTTTATGTGATGAGCGTTTGGTTGCGCTCTTTAGATAGGCTTTTTGCTGCCATGTAGGCAATATATATTTTCGTTTTTTATGGGTTGACCGAAAAGGGGGGGGCGGGGACGCTGCTTGGTTTTTTCTTGAAGGATTAGGCCTGACTTTATTTTCGTTATTTGATTCAGTTCTACTATTGTTAGCAAGGTCCTCACTTGACTTTTTAGTCTCACCGTCATTTTTCAGGCCATTAGTATAAAAGGCGTCGTTTTTATAATTTAATATAGGTTGGGCTGCTGAAAAATGGGTGGCTGATTTTGGGGTTTGTGACGAATTCTCGTATGCAAATACAGTAGTGCTCATCGCAGGGGTGGTAGCTGTTGGGCGCCGTGGCTTTAATACTTCACCAAATTTTTTAACAGATGTAGAGGCTATACGTTGATCTTGTTTTGAGCTTTTGTTGAGTAAATTTTTGGATTCTAAAAAATATTCGTGACATACTTTATTCTTGAGTTTTTCTTCATAGGTTTCTGGGCTAATGAAAAAGCGCTCTAGTTCAACGTGTGCTTCAACAAAGCCCTGGGAAAATAAAAATTTGTCAATAATATTTATCATTTCATCGGCATTTTCAAATCTCCGGTCGCGATTATTTTGCATCCCTTTAATGATTATGGTGTCAAAGATTTCTGGTAAATACGTAATTATCTGGCGAGGGGCTAGAAATTTTCCGCCTACGATTTTTAGAACAACATCATGGCTAGTATTGCCAGTGAATGGTAGTTTTCCTGTGACGATTTCATAAAAGAGTACGCATAATGAATAGAGGTCACTGCGAGCATCGACTCCTTTACCTTTTATTTGTTCAACAGACATGTAGCTTGGGGAGCCCATAAATGTTCCGGTCATGGTCAAAGCATTTTGATGTATATCCTTGGCAATACCAAAATCCATAAGTTTTATGATGCCTGAAGAGGTCAGCATTACGTTTTCAGGCTTAATATCACGGTGAATAATGCCCTGAGCATGCACAATAGCTAGAGCTTTACAAATTTCTCTTATTATGAATGCAGCGATTAAAGGGTGAAGCCGTCCTAAAGGCATAGCATTTAGGAACTGACCTAAATTCCAGCCTGTTATCATCTCTGTTACGAGCCAGGCATCAGAAGATGTTAGGCCTGAGTAATCATAAATCTTAACAATACTCGGATGATTTAATGACGAAATAGCCTGAGCTTCTACCTGAAAACGCTTGCGAATTTCAGGGATTTTTGCCATGTGATCATGGAGTATTTTCACTGCTACATGCCGTGATAATTTAGTATCAAAAGCCTGATAAACCGAAGCCATGCCACCTGAGCCGATAAGCTTTTCAATTTTATAGCGTTGGCCAATGAGCTTTTGCACTAATTTCCTCATACCTAAGATATATTCATACCAGCAAAAATTTTCACTCTACAGAACCATCTTTACGAAAAATATCTGCAAAACTTTTTTGGGTTTAAAATTGTCCAAGCGTTCAATTTCAAAAACTCAAGCAAAGTTGCATCCCCAATTTGTAAATATATATTGGGACCTTCTGCTATCGACAGGAATGGGCATTTCAAAAAGAAATAACTCTTGGATAATAGAAAAGAATCTAGGAAATTTCGTGAGGAAGTAGTTCCTTAGCGGAGGTGAATTTTTTAAACGGACTATAGTATCTAAGGTTGGAAACCTTGGAAGAGTATAAGCAAGCGTAATCAATTACTTGTTCGGCAAGTCGGCTACGTTCCAAACCCGTGCGCATGAGCTCTCCCCAAAAAGGATGGGCTGTAAAGGATCTGTTCTCTAATAAAGCATCTATTTCTTCAGTGATTTTGCTGATTTTTTCCGTTTTCTCGCTTAGCTCCTGCTGCAGTTGTGAGAGTTTCTGGCTATGGACTTTTTCACGGTATTCTTTGTGGGGAGTAGCAAGTCCCTTCTCATAAAGAGTCTCAACTTTTTTAACGATATAATGATGCTGTTCTTCGAGCATTTCGCGCTCTAAAATAAGTTTTTGAATCTCTTCATGGGTTTTGCGCGAATTAGATAAATTTTTAAATTCAAAATCTAATTCATCAATAATCAGCAGGGTACGCCAATTAAAGCGATGTTTTGAGTGGATAATGTCGCCATAAATATGATCGCCAACGTATAAAACCTCATCGCCACGCAAGGAAGAAATTCGTTCAAGGAGTTTGGCATTTCCACCATGAAATATTTTGTGGTCTAAGGATAGTCCGTCATGAATGCGCAGGTGTCCTGTATCAGGAAGCACTTCAAAAAATGGCTGGCTACCTACAAAAAAACCGGGTTTACTGCTTCCGACAATTACAAAATCAAATATATCGAGCCACTGATGGTTAGTGTGATTTTTACCTTTGCTTAAAATATATGCCATTATTTGATTGGTATAATCCCAGTAACTATTTGTCAGTAAAAATAGTTTTTTTCCAGCCTCTTTCAGTTTGATCAATGCTTCAATCATGCCATCATCTTTTTTGACATATTTGGGAAGGTTGCGCAAAACCTTAGTTTTTATTGTTCCATCTTTATGGCTGAGATCGATGAAGTATTTGATGTCTCGGTATACTTCCTCAAAAGTTTTACTGATCACGCCTGGATTGCGTGCCATATAATCGACAATATCTGCGTAAAGTTGAATTTCGCTTAAAGCAAAAAATGTATCGACAGACACAAAATCATCAGCTTTATAGCTCTGCGAATTATATAGGCTGCGACGGGTTTCTCTATCTAGTTTTTTTCGCCCGTGGTAAGCAACTTTAACATATTTATGCCCATCGACTTTTAGAATGTTGCCTCTATTGATATCAACTAAGAGGCCGCGAATAATGAAATTAGGATTAAACTTTAAAGAAAGTAGATCTTTTGGATAACCGGCTTCAATGAATTTTTCAAGGGTTATATTGAAAGCGAGCTCTTCAAAATTTTCACGGTCATAAATGGCAAGAGTATGATCCATATCAAAACCAATAGCTCGAATGCTCGCCATATTTAATGAACGATTTACGTAAATCCTTTGCCACGGCTTAAGCGAATTTTTTAGCTCTAACAAGAGAATATCACCTCATAAAAAAATATTATCAACCGAATATACTCGGGACTTCAGAGGTAAATTTTATGCCGACCTGATTGTGAATTTTACCTTCAATATTTATATATTTACGTACATAAACAACAGTTCCTGAAGATTTGAAAAATGAATCACGCTCGATGGTGACTTTTAATTCCTCAAAATACATGCCGGGTTGAAATAGGGCAGAATCTATATGGGTGCTAATACATAAGCCTGTACTAGACATATCCATCACTCTTTTCTTTAATAATGTTTGCCTATCAAGCGGGTTTAGGATTTCGCATACGACTTTTTCTTCTGTTGAAAAGCTATAACGTTCTGTCGTGCGTGAATTTTCAATAGCGTCGTCATATTTTAGGGGGAAAACAATATATTTACCGTCGCTTTTTATTTCGTCACTCTCAAAACGAAACATATTGACTTGGAGAAAAAATTTTTGTGAATTGACGACAGGAGTTATGTAATTTGGTGCTACCGTATTAACGATAACAAGGGCATCAATAGGCAGAACTTTTTTTATGCGAGATTCAAAAGTTATATTAACGTTGCTCGCACTAAAAAATACAGGTGAATGCTGATTAATGGCATCTTTTATGACATCATGTTTTTGCTTATTAACTTTCACCGTGGTGTCTCTTTATTGTAAAAACGGTATTCATCATATTTTTTTACATTATTAATAATATCATCAACACTAGGAAAGGCTAAAGTCACTTGCATTAATATATCAGTTTTGTTGGTTTCAAATTGGGTTTGGGCGGAATTTTTATTTTCAAGATTTGAGTATTTAAGGCTTATTCTGGAAAAATTGGTGTAATCCCAATAAATTTCGGCGTCATAGGCCATGCCGGTATCAGTTCGTTCACACACAGAAGGGACATCACTAGCTTGGCTTATTTTTGAGCTTGTGCGACATCCGCCGACTTGTAGATGGGGGACTAAATAGGTGTCTACATAAAAGCCTAAGTTCAGACTTAGGAAAAATGAATTAAAGAGTTCATGACTCAATTTAGCACTAGCTCCTTCGCGCTTATAATCGAGCCATAGGTCATTGAAGACAAATTCAAAGCGATATAAATTGAGGTCAATTGCTGTCCCATAGTCAGGAAGGGCTAAATGGGAACGCAGACCAACACTGAGCAAAGGGCTTGATTCGCTGAGATCATAGGTTTTATAGGAAAACTCCTGATCATCTTCTTGCAGTTCTTTGTACATATAGGTGTAAAGTTCTAGGCTCAAATTATCTGTTATAACAGCGCTAACATAAGGAATAAGTAATGATGCAGTAGAAATACGCAGGCTTTTTTGTACCTGTGAGTCCTCGGGACTAGTCATCAGAGAGCTTCCTACACGCTCAAAGCTCATTTGGCCGAAAAATCCTAGGATAAAATCAGAAAAAATCTCGCGATTAAATTCACCATAAAAGTTGTGCCGACGATAGAGAAGATCAGGTCGGTAAAGAAAATAGTCGAAATCAAAATAATCTTCTTGAAACCGCTGCAATCGCTCTGGAGTCGTAAACCAGGTCTGATTATATATATAACCGAGGCTAAGGGTATTGCTGCTTCTTTTTATGGGGCCGATACCTAGACCAAAGTTTGCTGTTAGATAATAGTCAATCGAGTTGCTATTTCGTAGTCCGCCTGTTTCTAAGGGTTCCTTCTCACGACCCTCTCTATTGCCGCTGCCGATGTCTAAAAACCAAAAATGCTCATAATTAAAAAGGGACCAGGAGCTATATTTATAGAGGGTCAGTTTGGGATCTGGGAACTTGAGTCCCCTCAGGTAACTGATATATTTTCCTTTATTTATACTTTTTAGGGCGCGATCAGCGATTTTTTGGTAAATTGCTCGAGGAAATCTTAGGCTGTATTGGCGGAACCAAAAGCTGGCTTTAGGGAAATCCCGTCGATGGTAATAAGCCATGCCAATTTCAAAGGTCGCTCGTGAGGCGAATTCGTCATTATAAAGACTCGCTTTTTTTAAATAAAAAATTCCTATGCGAAATTTTTTTTGAAGCAAATGAGATACGCCCAGATAATAAAGATTATAGGAAGGTGCCTGGGTTTTTTTCATGGAGCGTTTTAAGTTATCAATAGCTTCAGCGGACATGCCAAGGTGAAAATAGCTTGCGCCGATTAAATCGCGGGCGCGCATGTCTTTAGGGTTATCACGCAGGTGTTTTCTGAGTTTCGCAATCGCTTTTAAAAAAAATTCCTTCTGAAAATCAATAGCGGCGAGTTCATAGTAATTTTGTTTTTCCTGAGGTAAACTCGGTGACGTGAGTTGTGGAGGGTGTCGCACCTGTGAAAAGCCTATAAGAGAAAATAATAAGGCAAAAATAGGTGAAAAAACATATAATAAAAAGTAAGTTTTCATCTTAATTCAAAAAGTGACTTTTAGGTTAATCTGACACATTATGATTGTACCAGTCGAAAAAGCGATATTAGGAGGCTTGCACCTTGCCGGGCCCAATTCAAACAAAACAGCCTTGGTCATCCTACACTACTCTTTCAATGATCAAAAATTGATAATCAAAAGAGTATACGAAAAAATTGGCTCTTATGGAAGTTTATATTCGGATGATCGCCTGACTAAGGTATTGAAATTTGAAGGGGAACCGCATGCTTTGGTCGTGGACGCCCCATTATCTGTGCCTCCTTGCGTGCGTTGTGTGCAGCCAACTTGTCCTGGAGTGAACTCTTGTAGCGATGTTGAGGTCGCATTTATGATCTCTAAGTCGCGCGTCCTTAATAATAAAAAAAAGGGGCGAAAGGTTCGTCCGATCAATCCTCAGTGTCATCGCCTTTGGGATGTAGAACAAATGATTCGTTTATGGCCCAAAATTATCGAGCCTAGCTATAGCTCTAATTTAGCGCCCCTTGTCATTAGGGCACAAGTTTTTCAAAAAAGGCTTCGGGCTGAGTATCCTAATTTAACCCTATATGAAACATCGATACCATTGAGTCTTCAGGTTTTTAGGGACTTTTTTTCGGATGGTGGTGAAGACTTCTGGACTGGCTATAACGACTTCTTCCAGGGGGCCAAAATTCGGGGGCAAATTTTTAACTGTTTATGGGAAAAATGGTTTGCGCCGCAAGATGATCTTGAGGTCCTACGTGAAAAAATTATAACCATTATCCCTTTATTTAATGCGTTTATTTGTGGCCTTAATGCAGTTTTTCTTAGTGTTAATCATAAGCAAAACGTTATGCAGCAAAAACTGCCGCCTCAGCAAGAACAATTATTTATTCCGTCAGTAGAGAAATTAGCGATAGAATATCAATAGAAATGAGAAGCAATTCTTTCTGTATGAGGAGACCTGTGTTTTGGAATTAATAATGGCGGGAACCACGGATATTGGTCGTGAGCGAAAGTATAACCAAGATAGTTATTATTGTAATGCCAATTTAGGGATTGCCATTATTGCTGACGGAATTGGTGGTAGAAAAGGTGGTGAAGTCGCCTCCCGAATTTTTGTAGACGGTGTCAAACAATATTTTATTGAAATTGATAAAATACGTCAGGATGAGATAAAAAATTTTTTGCTCGCTTCATTTGATAAGGTCAATTTAGCTATTATGGCCGAGGGGCAAAAAAAAGAGCACCTAACGGGGATGGGTACAACCGCTCTATGCGTGGTTTTTGCAGGCAATCAGGTGTTTGTTGGACATATTGGTGATAGCCGCTGCTATTTATATTATAAAGGCCATTTATTTCAAGTGACCATTGACCACAATGTTGGAACTTTTTTAAAGCAGGGTTGGATGAAACAAAATGAGGTTGGTTCTCAGGCGCGGTCCGGATCGCTAGTCAAAGCTCTAGGCTTAACGCCCTATATAGAAATGGATATATATAGTCTCAGGCCTGAGACTGGTGAGATCATTATCACCTGCACTGATGGCTTATACAGTATGGTTAGCGATCAAAGAATTTTGGAGTTGGTGCACAAAAATAGACACGATATTGAAAATCTCCCGAACATTCTTGTAAAAGAAGCAAACGCTCACGGGGGGAGGGATAATATCACGGTTATTGCGACAGAGGTCAGGTCATGAAAAAAGATGGAAAGCTTTATTTAGTACGCAAAAATTATGAAAAGATGATAGGTCCCATGCCTATTGATAAAGTTGTGTCAGGATTATACCATTTAGATTTTAGTAAAAGTGATGAGCTTTCGGGGAGTTTAGGGCCATGGGTTAAATTTGAAGATGTGGAAGCCCTAGTCAAATATTATCCTGAAATTAACGCTAAACTTCATCCTCACCGGGGCAGTAGTTTTGAGCTCCAAGGAGCCACTAAACCTCAGTTACGCCGATCAAATCAAAATAAATTTAAACGAAGTCATGTTGCGTCCATTATGTTCGTCATTTTCGCCGTCCTTTTGGGTTTATTCGCGCTTAAATATATTCCTCAGTGGCAAGAAAATTTGAGCTTGACGTTAGAGAATGCAAAAAATCTCCAAAAAAGCATCGAAGATACACATAAAATGGTTGGGCTAAACGGTGTGAGCAAAATTTTGAGTGAAGAGGAGCAGCATTATGTTAGAATGGGACAAAAATTTAACGAATTTTTAGTATTTATGCTTCCTTATTGGCGGCATTATAGCTTTGAATTTAAAAAAGATGGTTTTGTTGAAAATATTTCGCCTAAAGTCCTTATCGATAGCGAGCAATATAAGCTCCCTTTTGCAGACTGCTCTATTCCGTACTGGCGTCAGACGTTTGCAAGTGAAAGTACCAGTGCCCTTTTATGGTTGCGTAAATTGCCTTGGCCCAATCGCGCCCCTGTCCCCGAAGTTATAAAGCTCCTCTTATTGGAAAAAGGCTGGTTGCAACGGCGCTTTCCTAAAGGATGGATCGCGCCCCATAATAGCTTAATTGGCTGTGCTAAAATGGCTTCTTTTGCTTGGCGGGACTTAATGGCAAAAGCATCTCGCAAAGATGTACTCTATCAAGTCATTTATGATCGTCTTGCCAGTCTTGGAGAGGTTATCCCTGGTGCGGTAGCCATTAAATTAAAGGCTTCTCAGGATTCTGGGGTCAATTTTTTGAATTTTCTGAGCTGTGCAGAGCAAGCGGAAAATAAAACGCAATTGCAGGATTGTGACCGATTTTCTTTACCAGAGCAGATGGCTGAATTAAAAATCCAGCGAATATTACTTAGTATGATTTCTCTGGTGCTTGATAATCAAAGTCAAATCACAGAAGAATTAATGATAACAACAGCTGGGGGGGGCGTTTTTAAAGAGCGTGATAGTATCGATCTTATGGATTTAAAGGCTGAAACTAACTTTTTGGAACTCATCAAAGAAGGTTTGAATGCCAGTAATGCGAGCTTTAAAGTTGCCCTCGTTTATCCTGATGTCGTTTTTTAGGGTCTGTTGGCATTTTGATGCGCATCACGGGTCTCTGGAGTTCTGAGATCGGGGAGCGGGCGTATTACCAATTTTTGCTGTTTTAATTTTAACTCTTGGTATTCTCTGTATCTGACAATAAGAGGACGGCTCATCATTTGAGAGCAACCATGTAGTTGGGGATTGGGGCTTGTGGCGTAGCCGTTTGAATGTTTTGCCAGAGGATTTCCTTAAATCCTGCTTGATGCAACTCGCCTCTAATATCGCTTACAAGTCCATAATGTCTCGGTGGTTTGCCAAAGTCTGTTACGGGAGTAAAGGGGCCGCACATAGTGGTAATGAGAAATAGGCCTTCGGATTTTAGCGCTTTGCGAATATTGGTCAGCATCATGACGCGCTCATCTTTTTCTATGAGACAATGCAATGTATTGATGCAGGTGACCATATCATACGCATTAAGCTCGTTTGGGCTAAGGATGTGATCCAAAGCAAAATCAAGTACTTTGAGCTTGATCCCCGGATTGTGCTTTAGGCCAATTTCTATAGCAACTGAACTTTCATCAACACCAGTATAATCCATGCCGTACTCAACTACCTTCAGGCCAAACATACCGGCACCGCAGCCAACATCTAGAAGCTTTAGTCCCACCAGGCTCCTGGGGTGCAAGGATTGAATTTGCCTAATCAATTTACCATATAAATGGCTTGAGTAACTTCCGTAAAAAGGATTATTAAGTTGGGCTCTTTTTTGCCAAACAGAGTCGTGATTATAATATTTACTTTTATTGCTCACTTATTCCTCTTGCTTTTAAGACACCCGATTCAAACTTGTTTTTGAAAGAGTGTCAATAAGTCTCCACAAGATAGCTCGTAAAATCCATCTGTCCCAATGATGTGGCTTTGAGGCACTTACCTTATATGTCACCCTGACAGACTTGGTTTTAATGCGCATCACGGGTCTTGGGTGTTCTGAGATCGGGGAGGGCGCGTATAAGGTAAACTGCGCTAGGGAGCTCAGCATCATCTAACGCCCGTGCAAATGGGGAGAAACCTTTCAGATCATTTGATAATGCGCTGAAATTGTTAGGTTAGTGCAGATAAATTTGGTATCAATAAAATAATACTATAAATATTGACAAAATATACTCAATAGGATACTATCCTCAACGAAATCAAAATTACCAATAAGTAAGTTAGGATAAGCAGTTTAGATAAGTAATTTTGCGTAGGTAAAAGTTGCCTGCTCTTAGAAAATGTTAATAATATATGTTGTATTTTTGGTGATATTGGATTATATAAAGCATGCTCTGCCATCTGCATTTAATTTTCTTTCCAGTTTTTAATTGCTGCATGCACTGACTAATCCCAAAATTTTTCTTCAAAATTTTTCACCTTAGATGGCAGAGTATTTCGATAGAAAAAAGGATCTCCTCGGAGATCCTTTTTTTTGTCTGCTAGGTTGGGCGGATGATTTAGATAAAGAGCTAAAGTCTCTTATTGTGTCAGGTATTTAGCGGGTTCTGTTCGATTAAAAGTCAGGGATAAAGCTCCTTCTACTCAGAATAATTTGCCATAAACTTAATCAGAGAAAAGTAGGCTGTGAAAAAAAAGAAAAATATAAATAATATCATGGCTATGAGGCCGCCTTTCCTTGACGCTTTTGCCCCTACCTCTATTTGTAGAGCTTTTTAGCCATTCTTTTGCATGAGAGCGTAACAAAGAAAAGACCTAGACCTAGAAGCCACATTAAATGCCGCAGCGCAAAATGCCAATCATAGGCAGGGGGAGTGATGTCCCAAAGCATAAATTGGCTGAGTCTTACGGCATGAAAAAGCGGAGAAATATAGCAAATATATAGGATGCCTTGGGGTAAATTTTCCGTAGGATAAAAAATCCCAGAGAAAAAAAACATAGGGCTTAATGTTAGAGAAAAGTAAATTTGAAATTTTCCAATGTCATCAACAAATGTGGTGCTCAGGAGGCCCATGCCACCACAAGCCAGGGCAACTAATCCGCCGAGCAGGGGGAGAAAATAAATGTGAGAAAAATTGCCAAGGCCAAACAGGCAAAAAACTAGACCAACGAGGGTAGAAAACCCGGCGCCTTTAAAGAATACCCAAATAAATTCGCCGGTGAGTATTTCTTTGACACCAACGGGCGTCGTAAGAAGAGCATCATATATACCCTCAAATTTTAAGCGGACAAATAGGCTGTAACTGGTTTCAAAAAAGGAGGTATACATGGCGGAACTTATGGCTAGGCCAGGAGCAAGGTACTTCAAATAGCTTTGCCCACCTATCTCTCCCATATATCCCCCAAGTCCTATCCCAAAAGCCGTGATATAAAAAATGGGATCAAAAAAAGTAGGGGAGAGATTGGCAATTAAATCGCGACGATAAATTTGCCAGTGGCGACCGGCAACTAAAAAGCTAAGCCGCAGGTATTCAGGCATTTTGACCAATTTGCCTCCCTGTTAGCTTTAAAAAAACATCTTCTAGGTTTGCAGGGCGCATGAGGTTTGGTTCCGGCAAATCCAATTCGCTCGCTACATTAACGAGCTGCTCCAGGTTTTGCCCAATTAAATAGCTAAAATTTTGGTGTGATGCAAATGAGTATTCAGGATACTTCTCAGGGATAATTCTACTGATAAAGGCGATGATTGAAGCAGGAAGATTTTTATAGATAGCTAAAAAACCTGGAGTTTGCCTTCTGATTAATTCCTTAGGGCTTCCCGTTTCCATGATTTTTCCTTGATCCATTATGATGATGCGATCACAGAGTTGTTCCGCCTCGTCCATATAATGTGTGGTAATCAATATTGATGTTCCTAGTGCTTTTAACTCTTCAACTTTCGCCCATAAAAGCTGCCTTACGGCTGGGTCCAGTCCTGTCGTGGGTTCGTCAAGAATGAGTAGTCTTGGTTTATTGAGCAAGGCGCGAACAAAAGTCAGTCTTCTCTGCATGCCTCCAGAGAGATTTTGAATGAGTTCTGACTTTTTGTGACTTAAAGACATAAAAGCCAGAAGCTCATCAACACGATGTTTTTGCTCATCTTTATAAATTCCTGCCAGCTGAGCGAACATGAGAAGATTGCGCTCAACATTGATATTTTGGTCAAGAGCATTTTGCTGGGGAACAACCCCAATTTGGGAGCGAACCTTGCGGTAGTTAGTTACGGGTGACAACCCAAAAACCTTGACCTCACCTTTACTCGGAATACTAATGCCGTATATAAGATTTATGAGAGTTGATTTGCCAGCACCATTGGGTCCGAGGAGGCCGAGGCATTCTCCGGCAGACATATTTAAGCTGACGTCATTCAAGGCACAAAAAGTACCATAGACTTTAAAAATATTTTTAATTTCTATAATGGGCATATTTAATTACCGCTGGCACAGCTCAGTCAACAAACGAGTTTTTGGGTTAGAAAAAATAGGGTTTAATTCTTTTTAACAATCTCCGTGTTGTGTAAAAAGATATGCGTTGCCAAGTTATACGTCGGCCTAAGATAACGCACCTATTTCAAAATAGAAAGTCTCTTCTACGCTAAAAAGGGGCGTTTTTTTTGATTGCATCACTATGCAAGTATTCCATATAATATCCTTGCTCGAAATAATGTCCTGACTCGTCTTTAAGTCTCGGTTTGGTCGGTGTTGTCTATATAACCCAAGTGAAATGACTTTTTGGTGAGCAAACTCGCAAAGCGCATTTCGCTGCAAGAAAGGTTACTATTTTTCTAGAATTTTTAATTATTTTGACATTGATCATCATCAATGCCTTTTTCTCTTTGAGTGAATTTGCCATAGTTTCTGCCAGACCTGCTCGCCTAGCTGCCCTAACCAAAAAAGGTTCAAAATCTGCGCGTATCATCGAATCATTAAAAGATAATATGAGCTCTTTTCTCGCTTCAGTTCAGATTGGCATTACAGGCGTGGGTATTGTCGCAGGTGTTTTTAGTGGGGCAAATTTTGCCGAAGAGCTTTCTGTTGTCTTCGTGCGTATTTTTGTGCCCAGTCATGTTTCTATGCACTTAAGCTATGGTATTATTGTTGCGGGTGTTACTTTTTTGTCTATTTTTATAGGGGAACTCATACCTAAGCAATTAGCTTTACACAATCCCGAAAAAATTGCCTTGGTTTGTGCTAAGCCTATGGTGCTTTGGGTTAAGCTTTGCCATCCTCTCGTGCGTTTTCTCAATTTTTTATCACAGATGTTTTTTAGCTTGGTTTCACTAGAGGAATTAAAAGCGCCCAATATAACTGAGGAAGAAATAAAGATGATTGTCGAGCAAGGAACTCAGGCAGGGGTTTTTGCTCTAGATGAAGAAACGATAATCAAGAGATCAATAACACTTGGCGACAGGAAGGTGATTGATCTAATGACGCCGCGCGTAGATATTATTTCTTTGGATATGAAAAAAGGAACAGCCGAGAATTTAAAAATAATCGTTTCATCACCGCATTCTTATTATCCTTTCTATGATATGAGGCATAAAAAAATTTTAGGACTTCTTTCCACTAAAAAAATTCTTCAAAAAATGATGGAAGGAGGACGGGTAGGGCAAATTAATTTAAAATCATGTTTAGAGGAGCCTCTGATTTTTCCAGAAAGCATGATGGCATTGAATGCTTTACAAATGTTTAAAAAAGTGGGGCAGCATTACGCGCTTGTCATTGATGAACATGGCGATTTTTCTGGTATATTTACGCTGTTTGATCTATTTGAAGGCATAGTGGGAGCGCTGCCAAGCTCAAGTGAAAAATCTCAGGTATATATCAAAAAACGGGCAGATGGGGGGTTTCTTGTTGATGGTGCCACCCCCATTTTTGAATTTTTTGAATTTTTTAAGATAGCAAAGTCTGAACATGACCATCCGAACAACTACAGTACGGTTGGAGGATTAGTCATGGAAATTTTGGGTGCCATTCCTGCTGAAGGGCAATATCTTTTTTGGCAGAATTTAAAAATTGAAATCATTGATATGGACGGCAATCGGGTGGACAAAATTATTGCCACCCCTCAGCTTTAGGGGGTGCGGGAGCATTACTCCCCCTACCAATACATGTCGATGCGTTGGTGTCTTATGATTTTTGTGTTTCTTGGCTTAAAAGAAATTTAACACATTCCTTAGTCGCGGCTTCACTATAGCCATATTTTGACTTCATGTTTTTGTAGGTTTTTTCGACTTTTGCTGCTATGGCGCGTCCTGTTTCGCTCGCATCATCACTTGCTAACATCGCATGTACCAATTGCTTAACTTCTACTTTTTTATGTACATGATAGTGGTCCTTAATTTTCTTTAAAATATCATCAAACACTTCGCTTAGGACCAGTTCTTTTTCTTTGTTTTCAAGTTTAAATGAGGCTAAGCGGTTTATTAATGTTTGGCGAAAATCATCCACTGACCCAGGGATATTAATAACTTTTTCAATTTCTGTCATGAGTTTATCGGAGGCGGGAATATAGCTTTCGGTAACAGAGTCAAAGATTTTTTCTTTTTTAATGAAAGCAACGACATTTTGAATATATCTCTGGAGGAGTTCGGTGTAGCGGACTTCCTCTACAAAACCCATAGCATCGAGTAATTCAGTTTCAAAAATATTGGCAAATTCTTCTTCAATGTCTTTGATAAAAGCAGTGGCATCATGGTACTTGCCTCTTGGTTCATACTGTAAAAATTCATAAATCGTTCTATCTCTGACAACACGTCGTAATTCTTTAAAAATAACCATGGGAGATAGGATGCTGTTATGTTGGCTTGACCGATGAAAAATAGCGCGAACTTCCCTGGGAGAGGCTCCAAATCGCCCTTCATACACTTGCAGGCCATCAGATTCGTGCATGAGTTTATTGCGGAGTTTTTGCAAACGGCTCTTATGTGCTGCTGAGTAGTTGTCTGGGAGGGGTTTATTATCGTAAATTTTGACTTTGTCAAGCGGCTTCAAGTTTTCTACAAGCTCTCGACTTTCCTTGTCAAATGCTTCGGGATCAGGTTGCTTTAGACGTGTGAGGACAGCCCAAGTGCACAGCATTTCTAGGGAATGGGGGACGATGTCGGTAAGTTGGCTGAGGACTTTGACGTCATCTTGGTAAATACGCATTTCAACCGATGGCATGAGGATATAAGGGACGGTGATAAGCTCAAACCGCTCTCGAAAGGATGAAAAATCTGGTGTCGTCTTAAAGCCGTCTAGGTGCTTGTCATTTGATGTGGCGATAAAAATAAGGTCTAAATTTGTGGATGATGAGGGTAAAGTAAGCGTTTGGTTTTCAATAATGGTTAGAAGGTATTTAAAAGCTTCAATAGGTCTTTTGAGTAGGTCTGAAAAATGTAGGATGCCTCGATTTGCTTCTACTAATTGACCGCTAGCTTCATGGAAACGAATGTTGTGAAGAATTGAGGGCAAATTGGCAATATTTTTGTCCATGGAAAGCATTGCTTCCCTGGCATCAAGAGATAACTGTGGCTCTATAGTAGAAATACCCACGCGGTACTGACGACTCAAAAAAATTCTCTCGACTTGCACATGACGCAAGACTTTATCGAGGTCTCCTCCATAAGCCATCAGCAAGTTTTCAAAAATAAGTTGATTTTTCTTCGATAAACCCGCGTTTAAAAGGTTATAGGGAACGGAAAATGACTCAGGGTCAAGGCCCTTTTCTTTAGCAAGGGCTCCTTGTAAAAATTTTTCACGGTAAGGCATGGGAAGCAAATAAATGGGATTTTCTTTGAATTCAGAATGGATTTTTGAGGCGATTTGATCCTCAGTGAGGTGAGCAAAGCTTACACAATCCGTATCATTAAAAGATGAAGCTCCAAAGCCTACGGGGCCAGTTTCTCCTAACGCGCGTGGGGCCAAGTTTTTTCCCACTGGAAAAATCCAGTTAAAGGTATAAAGGGCTCCTTCTTCGGATTTGCTGTAAATGTTTGCGGCGTGTCCAATGGTTTCTACCGTAGATGTTTTAGCAGATCCATTGGGACCATGAAGCAGAATGAGTTTTGTTGGGGCGTTTTGTCTCACAAAATTTTTGAGGGTAGCATAAATTTGTTTTTGTACCTTTTCTCCACCAACGATCGGGTTGTTTCTCCCTGTCCCCAAATCAAATAGTTTAAAACGTTGTTCACCGTAGCTATTTTTTTCGCTGCCAAAATAATCAAAGGTGTCGAGCAAATATTCTGGGGCCGTACGACAAATTCTGCTGGGATGAGCTTTCAAACGATCTAAAAATTGGGAAAAACTCATGATGATATCTTGATTTTTATAGGTTTGCTGAAATTCTTTGGTGAGGCTGTCGAATTCAATACCCACTTTGTTCATCTTATATCCTTTTTTGACTGAGTTATGGGAAAATGCTAATTGATCTTTAATCTTTCTAAATGCATTTATTCCAAAGTAATCCCAAATATTCTCGGAGAAATTTGCTAAAAAATTCTTATTTTAGTTTACATCCTGGCTTGTCTACTCCCAACAGATTTTTAAAATTACTTTCATGGTAAAAAGTTGGCAAAGGGAAGCCCATTTTACTTTTTTTGGATTTGGCTAATTTAAATTTTGTATTTTTTTGTATTTTGATACACAATAAAGTTAATCATCACATATAAATAGCAAAAGGTGTATAGCCAAATGAAAAAGGTCTTTATTCTAGATACTAACATTTTGCTGGCAGATCCTAAAAGTATTTTTAAATTTATGGATAACGACGTGGTTATTCCTATCTCCGTTATTGAAGAAATAGACCGCTTTAAAAGCGATCATACGGGGACAGGGCGAAATGCACGCGAGGTTTCGCGCATCTTGGATAAGCTTCGTCAAAAGGGTAAACTTCCCGAGGGAATTGTTCTTTTCGATGATATGGCTGACAGCGGGAGGCTTTTTGTCCACCTTGGCAATAATATGGATATCCTTCCCGATCTCCTAGAAGATAATACGGACAACCACACTCTCGCTATTGGGCTCACTCTGCAGCAGCAGCTAGCCGGAAAACGAGATGTTTATATTGTCACTAAAGATTCAAATCTACGGATAAAGGCAGATGCTTTTGGCATCCCAGCTCAAGATTTTGAGGCTGATAAACTTCGGGTATCTCATCATTATACCGGGTCTAAAACGATTACTCTTCCTTCGGCTCAATTTAAAACCTATTTTAATGAACGCATTATTTCTCTTGATAGCATAGATGTCTTGGAAGAGGAAAAAGACGGAGAAGTCTTTCCCAACCATTTTGTTGTGTTTAAAGATGCAGCCGATCCCTCACAAGTGCTTTACGGAAAATATGATGGCTATCAAAAGACTATCAACATGTTTGAGACTCGAGCTGATGGTATTTGGGGGATTTACCCGCGCAATTTGCAGCAAATATTTGCACTCGATGTTCTGCTCGATGACAATATCAAGTTGGTGACTTTGAGCGGAGCTGCGGGTACCGGAAAAACTTTGGTTGCAATTGCTTCGGGTATCTATAAAACCACGGACGAGGATGCTTATCAAAAACTGCTTGTTGCTAGGCCGGTCTTTCCTATGGGGCGTGACATAGGGTTTTTACCTGGTGATTTGGACGAAAAACTTAATCCTTGGATGCAGCCTATATACGACAATTTGGAACTGCTGTTATCTGGCGGCAATATTTCTCGGCAAAAGAGAATGACTAAAAATTATCAGGAGCTTATTTCCCAGGGGTTGCTTGCCGTCGAGCCTTTGACGTATATTAGAGGGAGGTCTTTGCCTCAGCAGTATTTTGTTGTGGATGAAGCCCAAAACTTAACCCCGCATGAAGTAAAAACAATCCTCACGAGGGCAGGAGAGGGTACAAAAATCGTTTTGACGGGTGATCCTTATCAAATCGATCATCCTTACCTCGATTTAGAAAACAATGGGCTAACTTATGTCATTGAACGCTTTAAGTCGTCACATATTTCTGCTCATGTTACGTTTACCCAAGGCGAGCGAAGCGAGCTAGCGACATTGGCTTCTGAGCTGCTGTAATCAGCTTTATTGTATAAATATAGGAATAAAATTTCTTAAAATATTAAAAATATTGAGAAAATCCACAAGTTTGCTTAGTGTTGCTTATTCATTCTCCAGCCTAACACAAATAATACGCCCAACACTGGGCATCAGAACGCTGCGAACAGAAAATTCTGAAGTTTCATGCACCCTCTACGGTTATCGGCTGTACTGAGGTCTGCACACTGTCGTATAACAACCAATTAAATGATTTAAAATAGCATTTATATATTAAATAATTGGTGGTTATTGTATTTGAAGTTGTTTTCCGACTTATTTTTGATAATATACAATTAATTGATATATAATTAGTCGATATACCCAAATAATTGATTGTTATTATGAAAAAACAAATGAATTCATCGCCTTTAACAAAGCGATTACTTATCGAACTTGGTGAGAATATCAAACTTGCACGTCTCCGGCGAAATCTCTCTGTTCGAGTTATTGCAGAAAGGGTGGGTGTTTCTGTAAACACCATCACCTCTCTAGAGAAGGGTACTGCCGGAGTTAGTGTTGGTGTCGTTGCTAATGTCCTCCATTCGCTTGGGTTAGCAGAAGATATCAAGTGTCTTGCCAAGGATGATGTATTTGGACGGAAGCTTCAAGATTTGGCGTTACTACCAAGAAAAAAGGCTTCTAAGAAAAAAAAGGTACGTGAAATCAATGAATAATGTTAAATCCAAACAAATCGAAGTATGGGCTGACTGGCATACTATGATGGAACCACTCCTAGTAGGGGTGTTAAGCGCCCATTTATCAAGAGGTACAGAAATTTTCTCTTTTGCATATGAACCTTCTTGGCTCAAGAGCTGCTATGCTTTTGGCCTTGATCCAACCTTAAAACTTTACCCCGGCAAGCAGTATCTAGCTGATGAGAGATCAAATTTCGGGGCATTTTTAGACTCATCTCCAGACCGATGGGGCCGAACACTAATTGAGCGAAGAGAAGCTCTAGTTGCTCGGAAAGAAAAAAGGGGCATAAGAAAACTTTTGGAATCTGATTTTTTACTGGGAGTTTTTGATGAACATCGCATGGGGGGACTGCGTTTCAAATATGATCAGGGCCCTTTTTTAGACGACAATAAAAAATATGCAACTCCGCCCTGGTCATCAATCAGAGAAATTGAGGCCATCAGTTTAAAGCTTGAAGAAGAAAACATCGAAAATAATCCTGAATACTCAAAATGGTTACAGATGCTTTTTACTCCGGGTTCATCTCTGGGGGGGGCAAGACCTAAAGCGACAGTATGTAATCCCGAAGGGCATTTATGGATAGCAAAGTTTCCAAGTCGAAGCGATACCCATGATGTCGGTGCTTGGGAATATATCGTTTATGAACTCGCTAAAAAATGTGGGCTGAACCTTCCAGAAGCTCAAGTCATGAAAGTTGGCTCCAAACATCACACATTTCTTTCAAAAAGATTTGATCGAACAAATTCAGGCAAGAGAATTCATTTTTCATCAGCAATGACCATTCTGGAAAGAAAAGATGGCGATGATGCAAGCCTTGGTGCAAGTTATCTGGAGCTGGTAAACTTTCTTGTTGAATCAGGTGCCAATACAAATAAAGATCTAGAAGAACTTTGGAAGAGAATCGTATTTTCAATTTGTGTTTCCAATACCGACGATCACCTCAGAAATCATGGTTTTTTACTTACAGGTGAGGGATGGTATTTATCACCTGCCTATGACATGAATCCCAATAAATATGGAAATGGCCTTAGCCTTAATATCTCTGAGACCAGTAATGAACAAAGCTTAGAACTCGCACTGGAAGTTTCAGTGGATTTTAGATTGGATCAGAAAAAGGCCGAAAAAGTAATTTCTAAAATCAGGGCCGAAGTTTCCAAATGGCCAAATCTCGCCAAACAATTAAAAATTCCTAAAGTAGAACAGGATAGAATGAAAGAGGCATTTCGTATTGCAGAGTAAAATACAAAATCAACCGAACCCATTTATGAATGTTGTTCTGGTGGGGGAATAACAATCTACTTTTGGGCTTCTTTTAGGGCATTTAAAACTTCATTTGCATGCCCCTTCGGCGATACCTTGAGCCAGGAGGCATATAATTTTCCCTTCGGATCAATAAGAAACGTCGAGCGCAAAATCCCCATATAAGTTCGGCCATACATGCTCTTTTCAACCCAAATGCCATAGCGCTCAGCAATTTTATGATCAGCATCCGAAAGTAGGCTAAAAGGGAGATCATATTTTTGGATAAATTTAGTATGGATTTTGGGGGCATCAGGACTTATTCCGACAATAGCGCAATTTAATTTACTAAATACCGAATATAACTCGGAAAATTCCTGGGCTTCGGTGGTGCAGCCCGGCGTAAGGTCTTTGGGATAAAAATACAGCACTAACCATGAACCCAAATAATCCTTTAATGAGCGCAGCTTCTCTTGCTCATCAAATGCCTTAAATGGTGGTGGCGCTTTAGAAAGTTTAAGGCCGTCAGACTCTGGCTTTTTAGGGGTGGTTTTCGCGGCAGTGCTTTTCGGGGTTTTTTCCTTGCTAGGCATGGCCATTTTACCTCATCAAAAGATTTAAAGCCTGCATTATAGGGAGCCTCCCGCAATTTTGCAATTAAAAGGGTTTTCCCTCGAAAAAAAATACTGCTAGTATTGATTTTAAAGGATATGATTGACGGCGATGCCGGTGTTTTAGATTATTTTATATTTAAGGAGTATCTTTGGAAGTTCTTACTAAAGCTCATGCGCACACCTATAAAAAAGTGCGTTTGGTGGGAGAGGGAATTAATGACGTTGTAGATTTTACCGAGGCCTGGCAGCAAGCCCAGGATGATGGACTCGATCTCGTGCTCGTTGGAGGTAAATCCGATCCTCCCGCTGTTCGTATCCAGGACTTTAAAAAAGTGCAATATGAACAAAAAAAGGCGCGCAAAGTTGTTAAACAGTCTGAATTAAAAGAAATTCAACTTAAACCAAATATTTCAGATCATGATTTAGCAACCAAGATTTCATCAATAAATAAATTTTTGTCCCGCGGAGATAAGGTCAAATTGACCTTTAAGCTCAGAGGGCGAGAGCGTGAGAATAGAGACCGTGCTCAGGCGATTGCCAATAAAGTTTTGGAGGTAGTCCCCTGTAAGCACACAACTTTGCAAGGACCGATGCTCATTATCATCCTCGAGCCGGTGAAGTAACAAAAAGAGGTTATTTAAGGACAGCCATCTCAAAATTTTATGGTTTTGATGCGCATCACGGGTGTCTGGTGTTCTGAGATCGGGGAGCGGGCGTATAAGATGTTCGCCCAGAAGGCTAATTAGGCGCTGACGGTGGCGCTGACTCTGACGCTAAAGCGCCAACGCCTTGTCCTGACGAGCAGAGCGAGGAATGATCTCCCGCGCGTTACTTGCCAAGCTTTTCGATAAAGTCATCCTGATATTCGCTCCACCTAGCCAAGGGTATATTCTCTTTTTTTAGGAGGTCAATAAGTCCACTCTTTCCATAAAAATGCCCAACACCAACCGCAAAAAAGCAAATTTTACCTTTTTCCCTGAGGCACTCTAAAATTTTTACCATCCAGCGTTTATTGCGCTGCAAAAGAAACTCATCAAAAAATCGCTGTTTTTCCTCAGGGGATTTGAGTGTTTTGGGGGCATCTAATGCTAGCCTTTGCACGCTGAGTTCGTCGCCAGACCGATAAGCTTTTATGGCCTCGACAAGCTGCTTCTTATCTTCGTCAATATGCTTCAAAGCTTCTTCAATTTCTTTGGGGGTAAACCATTTGTCAAGGAGTTCTGTTTGTAGCTCTAGAGTCTCAAAATACGCAAGCTGTATACCTAGTTTGGTCCCACGCTTTTCAACCTCTCTATCGATGGGATGTGCTGTAGGGATCTCCGCCCTGAGTAATCCCGTATAAAGCCCCCAGGGTTTAAAATGACGCAGTTGATTAAAATTCGCATTTCCGTAACGACGCTTGAGTTCCCCTATCGCTTCCGGATTTAAGTAGTTTTCTATCGTTTGACCAGAGGGCAGTGTCAAAAGTTTCTGGGTTGTTGCGCTTCCCTCTGTCTTAGCTTCTGTAAAAATTAAGTGCGAGCTTTGAAGATCAGCCCATATTTTATCTGGGAGTTCCTCTGCATCAACGCCAAGGTGGATTGTTCCTAAAAAATAAGCCTTACTTGACGCAGTTTCTGCGGTCCAGTAAAACGGCTTAGAGACCTTTAGTGGGGCTAGAGATTCTCTGTGGTGCCGTGGAATATCATGGGAAGGCAGAGATGGCGTAATGCATCCCATAAAGAAAAGTAAAAAAAAGAGGCGTAGGAACATGGTATTCATTTTCTTAAATTTTGAAAAAAAAGCCCTGCGAGTATCACTCTCTCAGAGCTATAAAAAAATCCCATTATGCTAATTTTAGGACAACAATTTACGGGATAAAACAAAATTTTCCCCGTATTTTTGTCTGTATTTCCCAGTATTTTATCCGGGAGGATTGAATTCCAACTGTTTGGACATTATTGCTCCTAAGGTTAGGGGCGTTTTTGTGACTTAAAAAACTCCCCGCCCTATTCTTAAGCTAAGAAAAAACGTGAGAAAAAAGCATGTCTCGGTATTTTGGGAGCTGCCAGAATTTGTCTCCAACTAATTGCTCGACCCGATCGACATAGCTGCGCAGAGTATCAGACTTAGGGCGTAACGTGTAAGCGCATTCTTTTAGGAGCATTTTTTCGTCGAGGCTCTCCATGCGCATAAGTTCTTGTTCCAAGTCATTTAGGCTCCTCATAATATCTGCTAACGTATTTTCTAAATGCTCAATGTGTGATGTATAGCTTGTTTTAAGCGCACTGGTATGAGCGCCATTTAAAACCTTTTGCGACTGTATAAGCTGTTTCTCTACACTGGGAATAACAAAATCTCGCACGAGCTGGCATATGACACGGGTTTCAATGAGGACTAACTTAACATAGTTTTCAACTTTAACATGGTAGCGCGATGCAAGCTCTTCCTTGCTGAAAACCTTTGTCTTAAGCAAGAAATTATTTGATTTTTCATTAATCAAAGTCGGTAGAGCATCCGCTGTCGTTTTTAGTATGGGCAAGTTGCGCTTTTTTGCCTCATCATGCCACTCTGCAGAGTAGTTATTACCAGAAAATATGATATTTTTTGACTCATTAAAGAGTTCTTTGACGAGTTCAATTATAGCTGAATCGCGATGTTCTCCGCTCTGTAGTTTTTTATCGAGGCGCTGCGTTGCTTCATCAAGGCCTGATGCAATGGCCGCATTTAAAATGGCTACAGGAATGGCTACATTTTTTGATGAGCCCACAGCTCTAAATTCAAATTTATTGCCGGTAAAGGCGAAGGGACTTGTGCGGTTACGATCAGCTGAGTCGCGGATAATCTGTGGAATATGACTGACGCCTAGGTGGATTATTTCATCTCTAGAGGCGGTCGCAACCTCTCCGCGGCCTATTGTTTCCAAAATATCAGAAAGTAGTGAACCCAAAAATACAGACATGATGGCAGGTGGCGCCTCGTTACCTCCTAAGCGAAGGTCATTGCCAGCGGTTGCAATAGAAGCTCTAAGCATATCGCTATGATCATAGACGGATTTAACGACCACAGCAAGGATTGCGAGAAAACGCAAATTTTGATGAGGGGTTTTTCCTGGGTCGAGTAAGTTCTCGCCTTTGTCATTAGACATACTCCAGTTACAGTGTTTGCCACTGCCATTTATTCCTGCAAAGGGTTTTTCATGCAACAGGCACATGAGTCCGTGGCGATTGGCAACTTGCCGCGCTACTTCCATGGTTAAGGTGTTGTGGTCAGCGGCAATACCCGCTTCTTCAAAAATGGGAGCCATTTCAAACTGAGCGGGCGCAACTTCATTGTGGCGCGTTCTTGCTGGGATGCCTAGAAGGTAAAGTTCACGCGCAAAATCATCCATAAATGCCATGACACGGGTGGGAATCGCGCCAAAATAGTGATCTTCCATTTGTTGACCGCGTGCCGAAGGAGCTCCCAAAAGGGTTCTTCCTGTTAGCTTTAAATCCATGCGTTTTTTAGCATGAGCATGATCAACTAAAAAATATTCCTGCTCTACCCCAAGGGTTGCTGTTACACCACGGACATCAACATCACCCAGAAGTTTTAAAAATTTAATTGCCGCTTCAGAAAGGACTTCATTAGATCTGAGGAGGTGCGTTTTATTATCGAGAGCGTGTCCACTGTAGCCGAAAAATACGGAAGGGATACATAGGGTACGGCTACGCCCACTGGTCATGATAAAAATAGGAGAAGTCGGATCCCAGGCAGTATAGCCCCGAGCTTCGAAGGTAGAGCGCATACCGCCGCTAGGGAAGCTTGACGCATCTGGCTCTCCTTGTAACAGTTGGTTTCCAGAAAAACGCTCAGTGACCCGTAGCTCAGAAAAGAAACTGTGCTGTATATCTATAAAAGCATCATGTTTTTCCGCTGTTAAGCCTCGCATTGGTTGAAACCAGTGGCAGTAGTGGGTTGCGCCTTTTTTAACGGCCCATTCCTTTATGGCTTGCGCCACGGCGTCAGCGGTTTTTTGCTCGAGTTTTTCTTTTCGTTCGAGGACTTTTATCAGTTGGTTATAACTATCTTTAGGGAGTCCTTCTCGCATCTTTGCTAGACCAAAAGTCATGTCGCCGAAATATTCAGAGACTTTATTTTGGTCCATAGTTTGCTCTCCGTTAGAATAAAATGGGTTAGAAAACGGAGTTGCGGGGGAAAATGGGGAACCAGGAATTGTGGGATATGACATCGTGTTGCCTTTCGTTGCCTCTCAAAAAATCATTCATTACTTGAGAAATAGACTTTTTAGAAGCTTTTGGTTGAGTCTTGAAAAAATTACCGACGGGGTAACTTTCGGAAAACTCGTTGAGATTGGGATATTATACACATATTTTTGTCAGTAGTATAGAATTTTAGGTTTCTCTTGCGATGATTAAATATTTAATGTTTATAGTGGGTTATCGCTTGTTTGCGTTATATCCCGGTACTGCACATATCTCTTATCGATACGTATCATTCGTGCTATGAATCTAGACCAAACTCATCTAATGATCTTGGGCAAGGCAAGGTTTTATGTTTTATGGGAGGTGCTTCGCCTACGGCATAGAATAGATGTTTTAGTGCGAAACAAAGCTTCGCACTAATCACTGATTAAATAATTTCTCGCCCGGCTATATATCCGGTCGCCCTAGAGTTACACCCACAGGTGCGGTTGCCTGCTGATTCAAAAAGATTAGCGCAAGCAATACACGTCCTGACGCGAATCTTAATTGGGGCTAAATTTGCTAATTTTCGGGCATGATTTTTGAGTTCAATGTCTTTAACAACAGATGGGGGAAGTAGCTTTACTCGGTTGCTAGAAAACATATCCTGCTTTTCCAACATGAAAACCTCTCGCGATGACGAATTGGGAGCAATTTGCTCTGATTTGACCCTTTTAAAGAGAAAATAAGTATATCCAAAGATATGAAAAAGTCAATCACTATAATTTTTGCTAAAACCCTTGAGAATGACTTAAGCATGAGGAGATTGTTCTAAAAAAAATAGGCATTTCAAAAGCCTAGGCATTGTGTCATAACGGAAATACCTAGCTTGGATTTAGCCAATCTTCTGTTCACTATGGCTTTTAGTTTTTCAAGGTGGCGATAAAATAGAGGTGATAATCTCAATAATTCCTTTAATATTAGGTGATTAAGTGGTTATATCCTGATTTGCTTCCCCCTGGATTAGTTGATACAGCAAGTGTAGTGTAAATTTGTGCTTGGCAATAACCTCACATCTTTATATATAGATAAATCTTACAGGTCTAATGTTAGGCGTCAGAAGGCGAAGGTGGAAAAGTTAAGTGATTTATTGATCTACCTTTGGTTATTTAGGTCCTAGGGCTTTATAATAATGATAAAAACATATTCACTACTACACTCAAGAGGATAACAATTTGCCAAAAAATATTAAAAACTTTCAAATTCTTATCTCCGAGGAAGAAATTGCCCGACGCATTATCGGTTTGGGCCAGGAAATTTCAGGCTTTTATAATGATAACTCGGTAATAGTTATTGGTGTGCTCAAGGGCTCTTTTATCTTTCTTGCCGATTTAGTGCGCCGTATCAATTCTGACGTCCATATAGATTTTGTGGGTATCTCAAGCTACGCTGGCACCCAGTCTACACAAGACATCAAACTCACGCGCGATCTCAGCATAAATGTCGAAGGAAAAAATGTACTTGTTGTGGAAGATATAATAGATACGGGCTTAACGATATCATATCTCCAAAAATACCTGGTTGAAAAGAAAGGGGCGAGAGAAGTCAAAACAGCCGCTTTTTTGTCAAAGCCCTTAGCGCGAAAAACTACATGTGTCGTTGATTGGGTTGGCTTTGAAATTGGCAATGAATTTGTTATCGGTTATGGTTTGGATTACAACGAACGCTACCGCGAGCTTCCGTATATTGCCATTTATAAAGAATAAAATTAAAGTAATCAAAATAAGCTTGGGCGTCTACTATAACTTTGGAGGACGTCTCTTCCCCCTTAGGGGGGCGGTACTTAGCTTGTGCAACAGAGACTTGAAATGGAAAAAGCCCTTTCACAATTTTTTTGTGTCTGGGCTTTGATCATTTTTGAGCACTCTGTGCTTTTAGATTTGGGGCTTGGTGAGAACTATTTTTGTTCTCCTGGGGCTTTGGCAACATCAGTTTGGGCGAGACTTTTTAGGTCAGCCATAAGAGAATTAATCCTTTGCAAGCTCATGCGTATGCGCTGGATCTTTTCATTTAAGTCAGGAGTATGTTCACCCGCACTACCACCGCGAAGGTGGGGGCTACCCGTCATTTTTCCTTTAGCATGACTTACGTATAATGGGGTGCTGCGACCTTTCGCATGATTCTCATCAAACGCTTTCTTTTGCTTAAATTCAATCAAACTGACAACTTTTCCACGTGGAGCATTCTGATTATTTTCCATTCAACAACTCACTTTCCGCTAGAGGTTCAACAACAACAACATTCCGTATAAAATAAAATTTTGAGCTCACAATACGCTAGGGCACTAATCTTTGATGCGGTAAGACCGCAGTACGCCCTTATTTGCTTTTAAACGCTCTTGCCTAAGTCGTTCACGATTTTCTTGGTTGCGTTTAATAGCTTCCGTGAAAATTGTGTGGGCATCAGCAGTAGAATTATCTCTTGCCCCTATACTGGTATCTTTCTCGGTAAGATCACTTTTTTTCGCGCCAAAAATTGAAACAACATTAGCGCAAGATTCGTTTACCTTTCCATTTGTAGAATTAGATAAGTCCATCATGTAGTCTCCATCTATTTGCGATAAATTAGTGCCCGAATAAAAAAAAATTATGTTATTCTTAATAATTATGTAAGCAAGTAAAGTGCCAGATAGATGCAAAATAAAAACTATTTTTTGCTAAATTAATTCTTATCATATTAGCTGCTTGAACAGCATCAGCGGGAGTACATCAAAAAAAGAGAATCAATAAAACAGTTACGAACTCAACACCTGTCAAACTATTTTACGTATCAAGCCTTCCATCTTGACGAAACTAAAAAGGTACATATCGCGACCGAGATGAAAAATCAAAGAAAAAAAATAAAATCAATTGATTTCAAAGGCTTGGGGTTTTATGGGGTCACATGGTTATGAGTATAAGTGTCTGGAATAGCGATAAAAAACAGATTGCTGCTGCTTTTTATGGAAGCTTAGATATGGGCGCGATCATAGATGGAATTTCTAAAATACAAAACTCCGGGATAGATGATAATTTCCCCAAAAAATGGGCTTATGTAGCATCGGGACGGCACTTTAATGTTCACAAATTTTCGGGAAAATCACTTGATTACGCGATTAAAATTGCCAACCTTGATCTTTTCCAGCATGAGGATCATCGTCTATTTGTTGATTTCAAAAAAAAAATGTCCAACTTAAAAAAGGCGGCATGTTATCTCGTGCCCCCCTATGAAGTCTTAGAAGTCAATCGTGGCATTATATTGATACAGCCTTTCGGTCATCAGCCAATAGAAATGGTTGCCCCTGCTTATAAGCCCTTTGACGAAGCCCATGAGATGGTGCGTGAAAATTTACGAGAACATGGATTTGCGATAGAAGATGTGCTGCAATTTAGGTGCTGGAACCATATCCCTATCCTGGTTGATTTTTCTGATCTCATAATAAATCGCGGGTCCTAAACCCTCTCCATTTAGTGATTTCTCTATTTTTTCCTTAAAAAGAACGCTATTTGCGTTATCCCCTACTTGACCAGAATATTAATGCCTACCGGAAATATATTTTGCGCGCGGGCTGGTGTCACCACGTCTGCTTCTGAAATTACTGTAATGATAGAAGGGTCGGGTAAATCATTGTTTGTGGTTTCTGCATTTGATTGGTCAAGTCTAATGAGAAGGCCAAGTTCGTCAACAAATGTGCTAAAGTTTGCTCCTGTGCCACTCCAGGTATTATAGTCAGGATTAAATGTTGTTGTTAAACGGCCTAAAATGTTGTCTGGTAAAAACACTTGATGGGTATTTATATTTCTTTGGACCACATATTCTAATGGTAATCTGACGTTAAACCCTAAGAGAATATCATTCTCTTCTGGATCATTTATAGTAAATGCAAATTTCTCAAGTAATTGCTCTTGTATTGTACGGTCTATTAAATTAGTGCTTTCCGAGCTATATTGATAGTTTTGTTGATAAAGTTTTGAAACTGCTATTATCTCTAATTTTTCTAAGAGCTCTGTTCCCATGTTCTTTAATTTATTGGCGCGAGCCGCTCCGGTATCCGGTGTTCCCGCTATCTTTTTTCCTGATAATTTGATTTCGAGGACGATAGTAATTTGCGCTTCAGAGGAATAGAGCAGGGTCCCGTCATTCTCGCGATGCTCGAATGACGGGAAAGGTTTTGGTAGAAAGATTTTGAAGCCAAATCTTGATTATTACACTTTTTTTTCTTGAATAGCTTTGGATGTTTCGTGTAAGTTCA
>JAUILP010000035.1 GCA_030432875.1 Oligoflexia bacterium
CACACCCCATATACCGTAGGCCGCTCATGCCATTGCGACCTTATTATCCATCGCTGAAGCGGGTTTGCAAGCTTGCGAGCAAATCCCGCGCAGGCGATGAGTAATTTACAATAGCCTGGATGCGATAGAAGAATTGCCGACCAAGTGGGTCAAAATTTTGGCTTTTGAAAGAGATAAAGAAATCGTGGTTCACATAAGTGACTCGGGTAATGGTATAAATAGGAGTATAGTTGATCGGCTTTTCGATCCCTTTTTCACTACGAAGCCTGCAGGGCGTGGAACCGGCCTGGGACTTTCCATCGTAAAGGGTATCTTAGATGATCACAAAGCCACTATTGAACTCAGGAGAGATGAACCCTTTACTTGTTTTGAAATCCGATTTTCTGAACATGCGGCTGTGAAAAATGTGGTTTAGAAAATATCTTTATTGGGAAAAACCCAATTAAAGGAAAAAAGATTACCTTGATCACAATAGTGAAATTGTTGTCGGATAAGAAGAGACGATCATATGACCCTCTCTTCTTATCCGACACAGAGGTTGGCATTCTTAAATTTTAGCACCAATGTCTTTTACACTTCGTTTCTGAAACCACATCTCATGAATTGGAATGATAAAAAATAGCAGATAGCAGACCGCCAAAAACGCACGACTGACCATTAATAGCCAGGCAAAGTTGGGGCTCAGAAAAATAATCATCCAAGGAGCAGCAATAAACACTGCAGAAGACACAAAGGACATTATTACCACATATCTTTTCAAAGCAGTGCTGACACGCACCATCATGAAAATATGCCCCTGTGTTAACAGCAAAATCGGCATGGTGAACAGGTGGAAATGTGTAGTTTCAAGAAGTTCGCCCAATGTTTTGCCATAAACCCCCAATATTTCATTACCAAGATAATAAAGTTTTATACTTTCAAGAGTAAAACCAGCACGCTGAAACCCCAATACTGCCATTACTAGGTAATTGGCTAAGCATAAACCTAAAAATGCTGTATAGATTATTTTAGTATCAGTCTTGAATTGGCGTAGCACTGCTTTTTTCATGTTAAATTCTTGCATGGTTAATTTCCGTCCGCTTCTTGTCAACCGTAGACTTTTTATCGATGGCATCGACCGCTTTCCAATTATGAGAGGCAAATTGAGTATTTTCTGCTCCAATCATCATAACAGCAAGGGGGTTTTTACTGCCAAAATTTACCGCAGCATACCAGGGCATAGCAAACACCCCGGTTGAAAAAGCATCAGCTTCAACGGCATTATCGTGAATCACAGCAACCATTTTCTTGTCATTTAAAGCCTTGCCATCTCGTGGAGAAATAATATGCGAATACAATTTGCCGCTAATATTCCGGCCTCTTTGATCATCGGCACTTACTGAAAGCGACTGATTCTTTAAAAAAATCTTTGCAACATGCTCATCAGAATAAAAATGATAATGGCTGGACGCGAGATTTTTTCGTGGGTCATTGATGAAGACTAACCAACCTTGGTTTAAGCCAGGCTGATTGCCAGCGGCGGAAATTTGTCCGCCAAAGTTCATTAGAAAATTCTGAATTCCAACTTTTTGTAGAATATCCCGCGCCTGATCAAGAGCAAAACCTTTTGCAATACCGCCAAAGTCAATTTTCAGACCAGCGTCAAGTTTTTTAACAAATGGTTTTACCCCGATTATGACATCCGACATTGTTGATTGGCTGCGCAAATGCGTTAGGCGCTTCTCCGTTGGTACCTGCCCTTTTTTTTCTCCAAGGCGCCAGTCCTGTGACAAAGGGGCCGTGGCAATGTCAAAACTACCCTCTGTTTGCCTCCAAATATTTTTCGAAAGGGAAATCAAATTCCACAGGTCTTCTCCACCATCGAACTGAATGTTTGCCGGCCAAGAGTTAAAGCGAGAAGCAGGACTACCCTGTTGCCAAGTAGAAATATTATTTTCAATTTCTTCTATACGTGCTATCACATCTTCAATGGCCGCTGTAATTATTTCCTTTGGTGAGCTGGCTGAATCATGAGCAACTTGAATTTCAAATAGTGTATCCATGAGAACTGTGGAACGCCTGACCAACTCTATTTCACCTCTTTGGCGCACTTTACCTATAGCGGCTTTTTTTCCTTGTCCTGATGCAGGGGGCGGCATCGGTACCGCGGTCTTTGCGGGAGGGTTAAGGGTGGGGATCAATGTCGAAACAATCTTGAGTATTTTGACATGATGTCGAACGCCATCAACTAGGGTGCGGCAGGAGAGGGTAGCACCTCCTATATTTGCAATATCCTGGTTCAAGCGTAACGCATCTGTTGGTCCCTTCCCATAAAACTGCTTGCGAAATGGCAGATTTCTAATCTCGCCTCCGTGAGATTCGCGGTAGGCCATCACTTCAATTTGTTTGATTTTGAAATCTTTGCCGACTACCAGCGCGTAGGTATATGGTAAGGTCTTGCCAATAGCATTATCAATTACAAGATATTGTGCAGGCTGTAAATCTTTGTAGCCGACATACATTTCATAGAGGCGATCTGACCAAGCGGGGGCCTCTTTTTTAATCTCAGCCAAAATAGCCTCACTCAATATCAAACGCTGGTGAATGACGCTATCGGCATCCGCGAGAAACAGTTTTATTGCTTGCTCCCGGCTGTAATATTCTTCGCCGAAGCTCTGAACACTGGGAATATTTGCCAGTATTGCAAAAAAAATTCCTAATAGCATGTTTCGCAAAATATATACCAGCAAGAAGTTGTGGTAAAAACTATGCATTTTGGTTTGTAGTATTGTTATCATGTTTCCCCCTCTACCGCGATAAATGTACTGGTCTCCTACGAATTAATTGTTGCCTAGGCTAAATACATTATGCTTTTTAAAACATCCAGCCCAAACCAAGATTAAACTTTTTGGCATGTTCGGCCGCAGCTTGGGTTTGTACTTGCTGTACATCCAATTTAGCTACCACGTTTGATATAGGGTAAAAACTGATGCCGTAAGTATTTTCGACGACATCTCCAGCCTTGTTGCTGGTAATGCCTTCGCTCATTTTTGCCTGTGTATTGACATGATCTTGGCGAGCAAAAATCACCAGATCACTATCTTGCAAACGTCCTTGCTTTAGCATATCTGGCAATACATGCAGAGCAATTTCCACGCTTTGACCGGACATTATTTCTGCGATATTCTCCACTTTGCAGCCACTGGCGGGTGTCGTTACTTCACCCCAGCTTTCTGTTTTACTGGCACAAGTCGAAGCTTTGAAATTATTGAGTTTTTGTACATCCTTGATAATTTGGCGGCCCCAGGTATATTGCAAATCAAGAATATTCCATGTGTATTGTAGGTTGGCCGCAACAGAGGTCAATTTCACTGAAGCATCCAGTTTTTCTGCATAACCGTTACTGACCCCACCGTGTGCGTAGGATGCACCAATTTTCAATTTTTCGAGAGGAAAGACTTCCATGCTCGCGAGTGCCATCCAGCTGTTTGTACTAGCCTCGCCAAGCTGTCTGCCATCTCGTATACCTTTGGTTGAACTGAAGCGGGAACCATCTAAGCCAGCGACATATGCCATTTCTGCTTTTATTAGTGAGCTTTGATATGCGAGGTTAAGGCCGTCAAGACTCCACGTAGTGGGTATCAACACTTGATTGAAGTAGGAACGTTCTACTCCATTAAATGTTGTCGGTTCGTGGGTCCGATTGATAAGACCGAAGGGGGCTAGAAAACGACCGGCCTGAAAATTCAGTCCATCCAAAAGCTCAAAATCCAAATAGAGTTGTTCAAATAAGATATAACCGGTTGATTTGGCATCTTCGCGTTTTACAAAGGCGTGTTCAATTTCCAATTCGGAATGCAGTTGAATATGGTCTGAGAATTTATTGGCGATATAAAGTACGAATCTATGAAAGTCGAGTTTATCTCCCGCGGTTTTTGAGTCATTCTGGTTGTAATGAATTTCGCCATATCCACCAAGAGTAAAGCGGTCATACCACTTTTCTCTACCGTTTATCGGACCAACGCTGGTCTTGAGGGCTTTGATTTCATCGAAAAGTATCTGATTCTCCTGTTTCATCTTTTCGATATCTTTTTTGATTTCTTGCATGGGGTCAATGGTTTGTGCCACAGCAGAATTATTACAGAAGTGCGCAATAATTAAAGGAGCTATGAAGAAATTCATCAATTTATGGATTTTTACGTTACATTTCATTTTACACCTTCCTTAACTAAAAATATTAAATTTCGAACCAGTAAATCTAACGACTCCAGAATATATAAATATTGATAATAAAAATCAATATCAAAAATGAGTAACGGAAAAACACAATACGCCAGCTCCCCGACTTCAGAACGCCAGAGGCCCGATATGCGCATCAAAACAAAGTCTGTCAAGTGACATAACGAGGAAGTTCCTTAAAAATTTTATTATTAATTTTAGATAGATGTATAGAAATTTCGGGAAGGTTGCTGATGCTACCCCTGCTTTTGTTTACGCCAAGCAGCGCTGTGATTTTCTTAAAAAAATATTAGAGGGAATTTTTCCCTTTTATTCTGGTCGAGAAAAATATTTCAAACACGGCACCCAGTATACATTCATAACGTATCAAATAAATTAGAAAACTTGAAAGTTATCAGCAGTGGGACTTCAGCTTAAAGTTTTCCCATTTTTCCGCTACGAAAATCACTCATTGCCTCAAGGATTTCCTGCCTCGTATTCATAACAAACGGCCCCATAGCCACAATTGGCTCATCAATAGGCTCCCCGTTTAGGATGAGGGCTTTAAAGTTTTTTGACGCTTTAAACGCAATATCTTTACCTTCTCGGCTAAATATCAGCACACTTTTATCGTGAAATCGTCTTTGCTCTAATTCCAGTTCACCGCTCATAACAAGTATAATGGTGTTTGTTTCCTCCGCCAACTGGAGCGCGATATCCGCACCACCTTGACTGGTGATATCGTAGATATTGATGGGCGTAAATGTCAACGCAGGCCCTTTTTGCTCCTCAAATTCACCCGCAATCACTCTTAACTCAGTGTCTTCGCCCAAGGAGACTCTGGGAAAACTCTTATCCGCGAGTGCTTGGTACCTTGGCGCAGTCATTTTGTCTTTTTTGGGAAGATTTACCCAGAGCTGCACCATTTCAAAAATGCCGCCGGTACGGGAAAAATCATCCGCATGGAACTCTTCATGAACAACACCACTTCCAGCCGTCATCCACTGCACATCACCGGACATAATGGTTCCGCCGCCGCCCGACGAATCACGGTGTTCCACCGCACCTTGATAAGCAAACGTTACCGTTTCAAAACCACGATGAGGATGCTCGCCAACGCCTCTCTTTTTGGTGGTCTCAGAAAACTCCATAGGAGACGCATAGTCCATCAAAACAAACGGACTGATATGCTTATGAAGATCTTCCTCTGGCCTCAGAAGCCCATGAACATGAAAACCGTCCCCAACCCAATGCTTTTGCGGAACAGAATAAGAATATATTACTTGTTTTTTATTTATTAAATTTACCATTGCTACCTCACTTAATGATCTCTATTATCGTACAAAAACCTTTATTGCAAAAGAGAACAAAATCACATCATACTGTTTCAATTTAGACAACAATAAAGGAAAAACATTCTTAGGATGAACCTACTTTGCCCACATTTTTTGGTAATATTTATTAATACAATTGAAAATTAGTGTATTGAACTTAGAGTTAAACATAAATCACACTGCTGCATTAGAAAACCGTAATCTCAACTTTTTTTGGAAGATTTAAATTTCGTTTAAACCAAGTTTTCCTATCCCTTACTAGTTAAATTTCTCTCTTCTTCTTGTCAAACAACGGAAACAATTTTCCACCAACTGCACGCAGGTTCAAACTGATCTTACCAGACAAAAACGGATACTTCAGCGCATCTACTTGACAGGAGATTATCCCTGGCGCAGCCACGCCAGGTTGGTATTGGGGAGTTCAGATCATTGCGACTGCGGTCACCAGCTTAGCACGGCATATTTCCCGTCTTCTGAGACGGCTCCTAGTACCCAGCCATATTATTAATATTACATAATAATAAATTTTGGTTATTCATCATGTGCTAGAGTTGAAATCTTCGTTTCCTTAGTCCTATTCTGCTGATTTCAGAGAAATCAAGCTAGCGATGAAAAACATTGTAAGCGGATTTGAACATTGATATTAACCCTTTGTTGGTGAAACCCTCCTAATTTTAGGATGGAAAAATTTTTTTTTAAACTTACAAAAGGATTTCAAAAATGAAGAACAATCGATATCAATTATTATCAACCCTATTATCGCTGTCCCTAATCTCCTCATGCGGAAAATTAAATACTTCAAAAAATTCAAGCGATCTATCGCCCTATAGCTTAAATTGCAATGCTACTCGGTATTATGACTACACCAATGGCAATGACTCCAATAATGGTCTTTTATATTCGCCCGTCAAAAACAGAACTACAGCAGTTAATTTAGTAATGGCGATACCTGGTGACCTATCTATTCGCTGCGTGTCTCAAAAATTTGACGGGCAAGTCGTTTCAACATCAGTTGTTTCAACTGCGATTGAAAAAACTGATGTTATTCCACCCAAAAAAGCCACTCCAATCAATATATGTTATGTTCACAGTTTTGATAGCCGCGGCTTTGATGTGTGTGACTCAGTCGCGTTGCAGGGAAAATATGAAACAGATCATCTGTTTTTTGAGAGATGTAGGAACTTAAAGGGTAATCCTGGCGCTTGTTAAAAGGATAGGAAATTTAAAACACTTTTTTTAGATGTATCAGGTATTTGCCTTAAGCCCTTGCTGAGTAATTTTTTAAATTAATGATTTCAGCCATACTTTTCATTTAAGATGGCCTGAGGTGCATATCTCCACATTGAACGGTGTTCCGCCAACCATAAACGCCCCCCCAATCCTGTTGCCCCGAGGGGATAAGAAATGCTTCTCTAAAAAATCTCCCTTGGCCCCTTGGGAATAATACGGTAAGGATTGATTCCTTCATGGCTAAAGTAATAGTGCCTTTTAATATGCTCAAAGTTTGTCGCATTTTTAATCGCAGGAATTTCATAAAGCTCTTTTGTATAGCGGCTTAAATTTTTATAGTCTTTAATCCGGCGGATATTGCACTTAAAATGGGTGACATACACGATATCAAACCTAAGAAGCGTCGGAATAAGCCTTAAATCAGCTTCAGTTATTTGGTCACCGAATAAAAACCTATGTGTTCCTAAAACTTTATCAAGAGAGTCTAAAGTGGTGAACAAGCGCGCCACGGCATCATCATAGGCTTGTTGGGTCTTAGCAAACCCAGCCTTATAGACGCCGTTGTTAACGTCATGGTAAATAGTTTCATTCAGCGCATCAATTTTTGTTCTCAGGTGCTTGGGATAATAATCTTCTTTGTTTAGAGTCAGTTCATCAAAGCTAGCATTAAACATGCGAATAATTTCAGAGGATTCATTGTTTACAAGGGTACTTGTTTTTTTATCCCAGAGGACGGGCACGGAAACGCTTGTGGTAACATTTGCATCAGCCTTCTGGTAAACCTCTCTTAAATAGCTGAAGTTAAATAAATGATCTATGGTTGCTCCGGGAAACGAGGCATCAAAGCCCCAACCTTCCTCAAGCATATCAGGGTGAACGACGCTCACGGATATATGGTCGCTTAAGCCCTTCAAACCAAGATATATCAAAGTCCTTGTCGCCCAAGGACAGGCATAGCTCACATAAAGATGATATCTCCCCGACTCTGGTTTATAAAGGGGGTGCTCTTTGCCGATAAAATCCCGAAATGTTCTTTGCTCACGATCATAAGCACCTTTACTATCACTGTTTACAATAGAGCCTTTTTCCCATTTTCCATTTACTAAACGCCCCATAGCGACCTCCTTTTTGTATGATGAGTCCCCGGCACAAAAGCATGTCGTGCTACTATCGAACAAAACCAATTATTGCAAAAGACTACAATTATCATTTATACTGTTTCATTTAAGGCAACAATACTAATGAACTATAATCTTCTAAAAATATATGCAAAAGTGGCTGATCTCGGCAGCTTCACCCAAGCGGCCAAAATTCTCAATTTGCCCAAATCTCGAGTCAGCAGGGCCATAGCACGCTTGGAAGAGGACATCGGCGTTCAGCTGGTGAGAAGAACGACGCGGAAGACATCGCTCACCAGTGTTGGCCGCCAATTTTACCTGAGTATCTATCCTTTACTTAATGCAATTGATGAAGAATTAACCAAGGTCAGGAACTACCAAAAAGAGATGCATGGCACCCTTCGCATAACCGCACCTGAGGATATTGGACAAACCTTGCTGGTAAAAATAATCTCCGCTTTCACAGCGCAGTACCCTAAAGTAGAAATACAAACCGTGATTACCAATAAGCTTCTCGATCTCACCCAGGAAAATATCGATCTTTCTTTCCGAGCCGGAAAACTCGTTGATTCCAGTCTTATTCAAAAAAAAATCATGTGTGTAAGCTTTATCATAGTCTGTTCTAAAATCTATTTAGAAAAACATGGCACCCCGTCTAAGATTAAAGACCTTGAAAACCATAAATTTCTTTCCTTCAGAGGTATTGAAAAAGACTGCTTTAGCAAAGAAATTAAAATCAAACCTACCTTGACATCAGATAGTATCCCTATGTTACTTAAGATGGCGCTCAATGGTGAGGGGATTACAATTCTCCCCGACTATTTTTGCCATGATTATTTGGGTTCACAGATACTCCTTAGATTATTTTCTTCATGGAAAACAAAAACAGAAAATATTCACATCCTCTATCACGCCAGTAAAAACACCTCCCAAATTATACGAAAATTTATTGACGTTGCCCTTGATCACCAAATCGTTTCATTTAATCATCCATAATTATTGAATTAAAAGATTCCCCAAAAGTTTTTTTCGGTGTGTGCCGATAAAGGTAGGAGAATCGTGAGCGGAAGCATAACTTACATAAGGGAAACCATGGTGAAAAATTCCATAATTATCATAAGCACCTATTTTATTGTCGCTGCTTGCGCTGCAGAAACCCAACCAGAAAAAAACACTGAGGTCATAGAACAAAAGACTTCATCGCAAGCGGCTACCTCAGAAGTAGCCCAGCCAGAAATGCAGCCTGATTCTGGCGGCCAGGTAGTTCTTCATGAGTCCGCGACTTCGCGGCCATTTCCTGATACGGCCGCCATTAAAACGAGCAAGGAAAAAAAACAAGCTTACCCTCTCAATTTGGCAAGCTTAAATAACCCCCAGTTTTTTTCTCTGTCTCCTTCTTTGATTTCTTTGACCGTCAATGACAGTGAGAACGAAGTCAGCATTAAAGAAAATGAAAAATTTGAAGTGGGCATTAAATTTTTACCGGGATCAGAGCAGTACCGCGCCGAGTATTTTTTAGTTTTGCAGAAAGCCGACGGTAGTATGTATCACTACTGCCCTCAGGAATGGTGCCAAGGGGTTGATGCCAGCTTTGTCGGCCCTTTACTCAGCATCAAGAAAAATGTTGGCATTGGCCAGGACTTAGGTCCAGGTTCTCATACCCTTATGTTTGCCATTGATGACACCATTAACAATGGAAAACTAGACCTCAACCCAGAGAAATCTTTAGTCAAATTTATGACCATACATGTAAAGTAATCTGCCTCAAAAACTTTGAAGTCCCGTCTTGCTTTTTTAGCAAACTCTGTCATCCTAAATACCGACAAAAGTAACAAGCTCAAAAGCTTAGTCGTCGGTATTTTTTGGCTTAGGAACGGGGATATGAATAAAAATATTACGGTCGTAATTGGCGCTCAGTGGGGTGACGAAGGTAAAGGGAAATGGGTAGACCACTTTGCTAAAGATTCCGATTTTATTATCAGATTTCAGGGTGGCAACAATGCAGGCCACACCCTTTATATCAATGGCACCAAATTAGTTCTGCACCAAATCCCTAGCGGCATCCTTCATGACGAGAAAATATGTGCTTTAGGAGCTGGGGTGGTTATGAACCCCTATGCCCTTAAAGAAGAAATCGAAAAAGTCCGTAGTATCAGACCAGTAACACCAAAAGAGTTAGCAGTATCCGCCAAAGCTCATGTAATCACTCCCTGGCATATCTGGTTAGATATCCAGTTTGAAAAATCACGTGCTTTTCTCGGTACCACCAAACGAGGCATTGGCCCCACCTATCAGGATAAAGCAGCGCGCAGCGGGCTTAGAGTGTCCCAGTACATAGACGATGAATTTAGGCTTGGCTGGATACAACATATGACGGCAAGCATCCCAGAATTTTCTCAGTGTTTAAAGGAGGATGAAAAAGGTTGGCAGCAGTTTCATGAGGCGGCAGCCACTCTTCGCCCTTATGTTTCTGGGGTGGAAACGAATCTGCGCAAACATATTAAAGAAAATAAAAAAATTCTTATTGAAGGGGCGCAGGGAACACTTCTTGACGTTTCTTATGGAACCTATCCCTTTGTGACCTCAAGCTCTACCATTGCTGGCGGTGCGGCGGCGAGTTTAGGCATTCCACCCAAATATATTTCTCATACTGTAGGTATTGCCAAAGCCTATATTACGCGAGTGGGCGAAGGCCCCATGCCCACAGAGATTAATGACTCTGTGAGCGAGGAAATCGCGAGAAAGGGCAGTGAATTTGGTGCCAGTACGGGAAGACCGCGTCGCGTGGGGTGGTTTGATGCCGTTGCCATGCGCTATGCCCAAGAAATCAATGGTTTTGACTATATTATTCTCAATAAACTGGATATTCTCTGCGGCTTAGCTGAACTAAAAATTGCCACACATTATGAACACCCGACATTAGGCGTTTTGGAGGAGTTTCCCGATAACGCGCAAATCCTTGCCGAGGTGAAACCCCGTTATATATCATTACCTGGATTTTCAAGCATTAAGGATATTTCCGGCCAAAACCTTAGCAAGGAGCTTAAAACCTTCATTGAAGCTATTGAAGAGCATAGCCAAATTAAAGTCGGCCTTATAGGCGTAGGAAGTGGCCGGGACGATTTTATTAGGCTTTAAAGTTAACGCATCCTCCCTACTACATTAATAATTAGTACGAATACTGAATAGTCTCGTTTGAATGCCAACGACAAAATTGCGTTGTCGCTCTGACGAATATGAAATACCTTCTAAATTTAAAAAAAATTCTACCGATAGGTTAGAGTCTACTAACCTGAGGCCTTACCTATTATGGACTTTGATCAGCTATTACTTTTGGGCGTGCGTGATGGAGCAAGCGACATCATGTTAAAGACGGGCAGTATTCCCAAAGCCCGAAAAAAAAACGATCTTGTGGCATTTGGAACCCATACGCCCATCAGTCCGGAAACCATGATGAGCTGGATTAAACAAATGCTTCCCAGCCATTTAAAAGCAAGGTTTGAAAGTAGCGGCGAAATAGATTTTAGTTATGTAAACCCTCAGGGACAGCGCTTTAGGGTAAACCTCTTTCGTCAGCGCCAAACGTTTTCCGCAGTTCTCAGGGTTATCAACAATCATATCAAAACCTTAGAAGAGCTGATGATGCCAGAAGCCATTAACAATATGGCTAAACTCAAAAGAGGTTTAGTCCTCGTCACCGGGGCGACGGGAAGCGGTAAATCGACGACGCTCGCCGCTCTTGTTGACAAAGTCAATCGCGAGAACTATTCACATATTGTTACTGTGGAAGACCCTATTGAATATTGGTTTAAAGATAAAAATTCGACAATTAATCAGCGTGAAATAGGAGTTGACACTCAGTCTTTTAGCAAAGCCCTAAGGGCCGCGTTGCGCCAAAACCCTGACGTGATTTTGGTGGGGGAGCTTCGCGATAAAGAAACCATAGAGACCGCCTTAATGGCAGCGGAAACTGGGCACTTAGTGTTTTCCACCCTTCACACCAATGATGCCGTCGAAACGATTACCCGATTTATGTCTTATTTTCCAGCAGAGCAGGAAAAAACAATAAAGCTGATATTGTCCCAAACCTTAAAAGGCATCGTCTCACAGCGCCTTGTCCCTAAAAAAGACGGCCAGGGCATGATCGCGGCGGCAGAAATCATGATGGTCAATGCCCTCATAAGAGACATTATTATCAACGAATCAACTTATGAAGCAATTGCGGATGCCATACGTAGAAGCCGCGATAACTATGGCATGCAGTCATTTGATCAGTCTCTCATTGACCTTTATGAACAAAATCTCATCACCTATGAAACTGCCGTACAATTTGCGTCAAACCGTGATGATATCATCCTGCAAATGCAAGGGATTGCCTCTTAGAGTTCAAAAAATAGCTTACCTAAAAATAAAGCGAAACACGAGTGGCAAGACTACCCGGTGATTTACCGTTTATCTCTCCGAGAAAATGGGTGTAAACAAGACTGGTTTCTAGATTAACATCGCTGGTGCGATAAAAGAGATAACCTGCGCCAAGCCCTAATAAGAAACCATCTTTTTCATTATCTTCCATTTCCGTAGAAGAGGTTGAGGCCATCATTTTATGGGATCTTGCACTTCCCCATAAAATATCTGCCGTGACAATTGGAGAATGATTGGCAAGACTAAATAGATGAGTATACCCAAACCCTAGTCCCCCCATATTGGTGTCATTGCCATTTGTACCATCGTGACCTTCTACCTCTAGCTTAAGAAGGGCTGTATCCAGCTCCCAGGCATAACCAAATACCCAGTGCATAAGAGAGGCCTCATCTTTCCCCAGGTTGTGAGCCAGGGCAGGTCCAAAACCCAGAAACCACCGCCCCATAGATTTTTTACGCTTGGCAAGAATCGTTTGCTCATCGCGCGTAATTTGTCCGACGGCAGAGTTATCCTGCACGCTTTTTTCCTGAAAAAGCGCATCAATTAAGCGTTCCGCTGCAATATCAAGCTCATCAATACTGCGGATTTTGAGTTTTTGTGAGGAGATATCGCCATTTTTTTTGTTTCGTGAATTCAGTGTAACAATGGCAGCCTCACCCAAGGATATAACTTTGGGGCTAAGGACAAGATTAGCATCTGCCTCTGTCGTTACTAACTCCTGATCCTCATAGGACTCTACCGCTTGAGAGATCAGCTCATAAAAAGCTTTGGTATATTCAGAATCTCCCGAAACGGCTGTGCTTTCAATAAAGACTTTTTCTGAGAACGCGGCACTTGAAAAGCAGAAAAGACTAAAAAAACTGAGGACTAGAGATGTTTTTTGCCTTAATTTCATCATATTCTCCTGTGTTTACTATGGTTAGAGTTGTAATGAAGCACGCGATTGCCCACTGCCTAAGCAATAAGCATACCAAAAGCCGATCAATAAATGCCTGGATACTCATATTGTACTTTATTTTAATAATTCGTATAGTCATAACGCTCCCGCAAAGCGGGAGGCTTGACGGCTGTGAGCAGCCCAAAGGGCTGCCAATTAATTTTGCTTAAAAATTGCCATCTTCATTTTTGCCTGCTGTATCCAATTGTTCTTGATTCCGAATATAACCTGAAATCTCAATTTCATTGAATCCAACGGTTGAAACCGCATAGCCTCGTGCCCAAAGGCGCTCGCCATTAAAGTTTCTTTGTTTCCCTCCAAATTGCCTTGCAACTGCAATAGCGGACTTTCCTTTAAGATACCCTACAACCTCTGCAACCGACTGTTTTGGAGGAATCGCAATTAACATGTGTACATGATCCTGCACTAAGTGACCGGATATAATTTGGCATTCCCTTTGCCTTGCCAACTCATGAAATTGCTTCTTCAAATATTCTCGCACCTTACCGTAAAGCACCTTCCTCCTACATTTGGGAACAAAGATCACATGATATTTGCAGTCCCATTTTGAATGATTTAAACTCTCGTACATACCAAACTCCTTTTGCCGTCAAGCAAAGGAATTCTACTGAGTTGGGTGCAAAATGGCTTTAACCATTTTGTGCCCCAACTCAAACACTTAATCCGAGGGCCAAGCCTTAAATGTCCCCTGGTCAAACCAGGGGCTTACCTGTCTTTAAGTTATCGAACGACAATGAGGGAAAAACAATCAAAAATTAGGATATTTACTGCATTTAATTACGAGCCGTGATAGAGACATCCTAACTTAGGATACCAAACGAGATTTGCATGATAATTTGAAACAAATACGTCGTACAATTATCATTTAATTAATGTAAAAAAGAATGGAACCGAAACCGCACAAAATTGCTGATCGTTATGCACTTTGCTCCCTCCTCGGTAAAGGCGGCATGGGAAGTGTGCACCTGGCGCATGACAGTGTGCTTAACCGTGCTGTCGCCATAAAATCTCTTGGAAATTTGGGTCAAGAAAATGAAACGCGAAAACAAACCGCACTTATTGAAGCTCAGACCCTAGCTCAGTTCAATCACGCGAGCATCCTTAAAATTTATGATGTCATTCATGAAGAAGGACAGCTTTGGCTAGTGACCGAACTTATAGACGGCAAAAGCCTAAGTGAATTTGCAGGAAAATTTAGTTTAGAAGCCTGTTTTGCCGTAGCCGTTCAAATACTTCCCGCTTTAGCTATTGTTCACGAAAAAAATATTTTTCACCGCGATATCAAACCACAAAATATTCTCGTCGCAAAAGATGGGCGCGTTGTCCTTATAGACTTTGGGGTCGCCTATACTCCGGGAAGTAGCGGCGAAACGATCACGGGTTCGCTAAACTATATCGATCCAGAAGTCCTTGCTGGTAAAGGGGCTCAGGCTAAAAGCGATCTTTTTTCCTTTGGTTTAGTGTGGCTGGAACTCCTCACTCAAAAGAAAGTCGTCCCTGACCTCGCCCCCCTTCCTCTTTACCAATTTTTTACCGAACACTTTTCCCGACATGTTGAGGATCTTTGCGAAGGTTTATTTCCGCCCTTTCGTACCGCCCTAAATTTTTTACTCAGGCAGCAAATCCATCGCGGAGCCGAGGGAAATGACGGTAGGTTGAAGCCATTCACCGGCACGCGTGATCTGGCTGAATATTTTCAAAAAATGTGGCAAAGCTGGAGCAAACTCAGCCCTGAAGGCATCATTAAAAATAGTTTAATGGAAAAAAATGATAGCCAAAATATCGAATTTATTCAGTTTTTACAGGCTGAAACAGAGAAACATCTAAAAGAAGCCTCTTTAACCCTGAAGCAAAAAAGCCAGTGGGTTGCCTTTGGTAGCCGCCATAATTTTTTAGACTATGAGCATGAGAACCAGGTCCCGCCTAAACAAGGCGATCTGGCGGTAAATCGTGTAAATTTTAAAAAGATATTGGCCTCGTTTCCGGCACTAAAACATACAGCTATGGGACTGAGTCTCGTTCTTGTTTTGAGTCTCACCTTAATCTATTTTCTGGGGTTTAGTCCCACAATCAAATCACCACCACAAGTGGCCAGTCAGGAGCAAAATTCGGAGATTAAAGAAAAGACCTCTGCAGCACTTTCATCCCCTTTGCGCGCTTCCGAAGAAAATGCTCAGCCGCCGCCATCGTTGACACCTGGCACCTTAACTAAAGAACAATCCGGTCACAAATCGCCCAAACCGCAAGCCAAACGGCCAATCGCTGCTTCAGAAAAATTCATCTCCCAGTGTTATGTGAAAATTGCGGCTAATGCTTGGGCTGATATAAAAATCGACGGCAGGCCTCTGGGCCGAATTCCTAGAGCCGAGCCTTTTTTACTCAAAGCAGGCAAATATACCCTCAGTTTTTCCAGTCCGTTCATCATGACTCAGGAAAAAAAACTCGCTCTTTGTGATAAAAAAAATGTTAATATTTATGTTCAGTTAGAGCACAAACAGAAAGCTATCCCGGCAGTAAATACAGAAGGAACCCCACCATGACAACCCTAAATGTCCTTTATATTTGGCGAAAGGGTACCCTCATTCATACTTCTCTTTTGGAAAAAAGATCTTTGACTTTAAGTGGGAGCGAAGATGCTGATATTCCCCTAACTCCTTTAGGGGAAACCGCACTCTTTATCACCCCAAAAGAGCAATTTTTTCAGATATATACTATGGAAAGCGGCCAACGGAAAAAGCAGCACGATGTTGGCTTTGGGGAGCTTTTTACCCTAAAAGATATCAATCTCGTTATCCTCAAAACAGAAAAAACCGTCTATGAGAACCAACGAAGTGGGGAGGAACAAAAATCATTAAATATTGATTTTATTGAAGAAATAATAGCATGGAGCCAAAACATGAGCTCTTCGGGTGCCACAGTTAAAAGCGTTTGTGAGGGATTTCTTGATATTATCATGCAAAAATCCCAGGCCCAAAATGGCTTTATCGTCCTGAATCCTGAAGGTATACCGGAAATACTTGCGGCTCAAAAAATTGATATCCGAGGGGCTTTTAGAGCCCTTGAGCACCTGCCGCCCAGTATGCTTAAAGATATCATCAAAAATGGGACAACGGTTCTCCTCCCTGAAGAAATAAAAACCGAAACCAAAGCCTTTACCACGATATTTATCAAAGGATTACAGAGTGTTGCGGGATTTCCTATCGTCATAAACCACAAAGTCCTTGGGATTATATATTTGGGCTTTAAAAACATATTGCGGGAACTCGAATCCAGCCTACAGAAGGATTTGGAAAAAATTGCTTCCCTCGTGGGGCTTCTGCTGAAGCAAGCTATCCTACGTAGTGAAATCCAACTCACGAATCAAACAGCGACTCCGCCATCAAGCCTTGAGAAGGGGCGTATATTAGTTGGTGAAAGCCCTGAAATGAGCGAATTGTACCGAAGCATCGAAAAAGTAGCAGCTATACCTATCCCCGTGTTTATATTTGGAGAAACAGGTACAGGAAAAGAACTCGTCGCAAAAGAGATACACCGTTACTCACCTCGGGAGAAAAAGAACTTTATTCCGATTAACTGCGCGGCTATCCCTGAAAATCTTGTCGAAGGTCTACTTTTTGGGCATAAAAAAGGAGCGTTTACCGGCGCAATGACGGACAGCCCCGGTCTTATTGAACAGGCCCATCAGGGGACCCTATTTTTAGATGAAATCGCTGACCTCCCCATGCAGATGCAAATTAAACTTTTACGAGTACTTCAGGAAAAGAAAGTACGCCGCGTAGGCGAAACCCAAGAACGAAGTGTCGATTTTAGACTTATATCTGCAAGCCACAAAGACCTAAAGGCTTTGAGTGAAAAAGAACTTTTTCGCATTGACTTATATTACCGGGTTGCCGGAGCGACCATTGAAACGCCCCCCCTCAAAAACCGCTTAGGCGACCTGATCCTCCTTGCAGAAACATTTAAAAAACGGTTTTGCCAGCAAAATAATTTACCCCAAAAAGCATTTTCCGAAGATGCTCTAAAAGTCATGGCTGAGTATCCTTGGCCTGGAAACGTGAGAGAACTCGAACATGTTGTGGCGAGAGCCTCTGTGATGGCTGATGCGGAGTCCATAAACCCAAATGACCTCGGCATTTTTTAGTTTTAAATATCAATTTTGCTTTGATTGTGGCATAAGCCTCGGTATTGTCTTTTGCTGCCCGCATCAACCTCTTTAGACCTGGTGTGATTTACGATGCTGAGAACTTTTTTGGTAACGCTATCCTTTTTTTTATTTAACCCCTTTTTAGGGGCGGACATCCTTTTAGATATTAATGAAGCAGAAGGCCTCTATATTCAGGGCCACTACGAAAAAAGCGAAGACAAAGCGAATGCGATCCTCACCTATCCATACGAAGTTGACACCTCAGCACGTCTGAGGATTTTTATACTAAAAGCTAGGCTTGACTTTGTTTATGGTCGCGCCCAGTTTTGCGAACTTTGGCTAAAACGAGCCCTTAAGCTTGAACCAAACTGGGAGCCAGATCGCTATCTCGATGCCCCAGAATTTGTCGCCTTATGGCAAAAAACAAGGTCCCAGCCACCCGAACCACAAAAAGCTGCGGCTACCACGACGTCATCGAAAACCAACGCAGTCAAACCTCAGTCATTTGATGCAGCCTTAAAACAAAAAAGCCTTTTTTGGGTGAGTTTATTCCCAGGAGGTATTGGCCATTTTCACAATGATAAGGTCGACGATGGCCTATGGTTTCTTTCGGCACATGCGCTTTTTCTATTTCTTTCGAGTAACCGCGTTAACACCGATCAAATCATCGATAAACGCTATAAAAGTGATCAAGCCTTACTGCGCAGTACCGGCATCATGTCTATATGGGGGTTTGAGCTTGAAAGCCTCTTACCCAACCTTTATGCCATAGATCCCGGAAAAGCAGAAACCACTGAGTATCTCCTTTCTTTTTTTCCCCTTGGCGTTGGTCAAAAACGCAATGGCGAAATTTCAAAAGCCTATTTATTTGCCGCCGCACAGCTATCAGGGTTAGCTCTGTTTATTCATGCCGAGTCAGAAGATAAAAGAGATATGGGAAAATCTCTGCTTATCGGCTCTTATATCTATAGTATTTGGGATGCTTGGTACTACCATTATGATAACAAAGATTTCTCCAACCCGCCGGTCGCGGGTAAAAATAATTTCAGTTTTTACCCGATGCTTAGCTACAATAAGACGGCTGAACAGGTCCTGAGCTTTGAGAAAAAACCATCACTTTCTTTTGGCTTGACCCTCGAAAATGTATTTTAGTCGGTCTTTGGCGCGAAAGAGCCAAAGTCTATGTTCTGAGCACATACAAAGAACCTGATATGTGATTTGCCAAATATAAAGACGCACCTCGCCCCCAGTATTTTCACTTACACAAAAATATTTTTTTTAAAATCGTAAATTAAATCTTTTGGTTTTTAATCAGACATCTGATTTACCGTCAAAATAGGAAAACCATTTCCATCAAAAGGGCCATTCCAATCAACGGCTGGCTGCACCAAATAAGAGCGAGATGCTATATCATAAGTTTTCAGTTGCCATTTAAGTTTTATATAAGAACCCTTAAAGTCCTTATCAATATATGCACTCGCGACAAGAACTTGATCTAGATCTGTCCCTTTATAATTAGTTAAACTCTTGACCTGTCCTAAATCGCTTTGACCTATATGATTAACTGAGATAATAGTACTGCCCAGATAGACCAAAGAAGCGACAACATGGGTTTCACCCTTTGGGGGGTAGTAAGTAATATCCTTTGCACTATCAAAATTGTTGAAGGGCCTATTTTCAATTAATGCCCGAGGAAGTTGGCCATTCGGGCATGAAGGTAGTATGGGTTGCCACATGCTAGAAAATATACCAAGGGGACAATAATAGGCATCAAGCTCTTTGTCACCCTTATAAAGTCCAGCTCGCACTTTATTTCTAAGGTCATTTTGCCACACAGAAGTATAAATATCGCGATTCAAAGTTATCGATTCATCAGGGGTATAGCAAACATTTCTAATCGTTCCTATTCTAATTTGATTTGTTTGGCTAAAGATATCCTGATATTTTTCTGAAGACGAAAATTTTCGAAATAGCCGCGCACCTGCTTGAGGTTTACCGCCTTTATACCCAAAATCCTTAAACGTTTGGTATGTAAGATAACCATATAAGCTATTAATATAATTTTGATTGGCACTGGCCCCTGTAATGTTAATTCTCTCAAATTTCATCATTCGTTCAACCGCACGCACAACATTAAATTGCATCACCTTTAAGTTTTCCATCGCAAGCATTTTTCGGGAAACTTCTTCATACCGAGCTGTGGTTGCCGCTGTACCAATGAGAATAGCTGAAAATATGCTCAAAGAAATAATTAATTCAATTAAGCTATGACCAAAATTGCTTTTAATTGCTGGCATATTTTCAGTTACCATTTACTCAACCTCTTTGAACATTTCATCAATATAAAAGGAAGTCATTTTCCGAGTTTTTATAGCATCTAAATGCAAACTGTCTAAATTAGTCTGAACATACCAGTCACCAGAGATCATGCCATTTGCGATGAGAAAATGATCCTCCGCAAGATTACTTATGTCCCCATCTTCGTCGGCTAGAAGTAGGTTATACACATTTCTAGGGTGAGAACTATTTTTGTTAATAAGAGTAATTTTCATTACTTTAACAAATTTGTTTCCTTCAACAAGTATAAAATCTCCTTCTTTTACAGTTATTGCTTTTACAACGCCACCCCGCGTGGTCATCGGATGCTCATGACTTACCGTGATTTTTTCGCTATGATTTTCAAGAACAAACTCGTAGAGCTCCCGTTCACTCGGGCCAATAACAGGCATTTTAACTATAGCAGCACGCCCCGTCATGGGGTTATAAATCTTATCACCTGCCGAAATTTGATTAATGGGTTTTAAATTTCCATCGGCCATAAGAATTTTTGTATCCCCAACGAAACAGCCGTTTCCATTACGACATATATGCTCCAACCTACGGCTGCATTTTTTCTTATCAAGAACATCTCTATAAATAACGTAAAAGCAAAGCTCTTCGAGATGCTCAAAATAATAGCCCGGAGTTTTAGCTGGTATGATGGTCTGAGTACAAGACGTACTCCATTCAAAGCGGTATTTTTGCCGCCAGTACTGGGTAGCTGATCCGGCCGGTACTTCTGGTGTATCGTCTGTTGCCTCCACAGCAGGTGTGCCAGGTACATACTGGTACAAATAAGCCTCTTTTTTACGTGCGCCCCAGATTCGAGCTGAAAATATTTCTCTATTTAACCTAAGATTTTGTCTGTCTAAGACGTCATGGGCAGCATTATCCGTCCACAGCCACTCAACAGGTGTAGCGGTTTCTTCCCAAAAATCATTTTGACCATGATCTACACCATCGTCAAATAACTCGCCAGAGCCAACTTCTTCTGCAGAACCAGTCTCTTCCCAGGGATAATCTCCATACTGATAATATCCGGCATTTATCGTTTTCCAGTCTCTTGTTGGTCCATAATAATGGCAGCGCCGTTTATAATCATATTGATATCTTTTTAACAGGACGGGCATGCGAATACGGGAGCACATATCAATATCAGAAGGCATGCCGCCTTCAGGGTACATGGTACGGCGACAGCCTTCATGTAACAAATACTGTAAATCCTTGTGCTGATACCCAATATCTTTTGGCCAATTAATGGTAGTAGAACCAAATGTTCTCTTTTCTCCTGGATCGAATGCTAAGTAGCCCTCAAAGATAACATGTCCCTTTGAGCCATCTATCAAATTGATTTGACCCGTTGAGGTATTGGCTACTTCGGATACATTAAGATTAACTTGTACGCCCGAATCTGGATCGCGTAGGATCAAATCGGTGTCCGGTAAATCTTTCCCATAAATTCCCTGTTCAGTTTGGAAAGGGTCCCTTTGTCCCGGGCTAAGTGCCTGACCATAATAATCAAAAATTAGGGTCGGTTCAGGGTCCCCGGGTCTTTTTACTGTCCAGTCAGTATTCCAAGAATCCGCAATTTCAGCAGTAGCATCAACAAATTCCTTATAATCGATATTGGGGACGAGGTAAGGGTCACCATTTTCCAGGTAACGGGCCACTCCATTGCTATCAACAAGTGGCTCCATAAATCGGCAGTGATCCAAATCACAGACCTGCTTATTGTTCCACTCCCAGTAACTATCTTTGTTATTTATCAGGTCATCGCACTTTTTTGATAATTCTGGTAACCGCAAAAATGCAGGCTGATTTAATGTTTTGTCAGTACCAACTTGATTAGTTGAGGAAGCAACATAAACATGAGAATGACCCCAGACAGGAACTTTTCCTCTTATATCAGTGAAGGCATAATTTTTAAATCCCGATATTTCAGTTCTATATTTTATAAAATTTGCAGAATTGGCACTGCAATTTGCTTGCGCCAATTCATTACCGAGTTCTGAGGCTCCTGCCATTATTGCGCCGGTATTTGTATGAGTTGAATTTAAAGGGCGACATAAATTAATATAGAGTTTATTGCCTTGAACCTCCCAAATACCACCGGACTTAACTTTGAAATCCTCATAATTAACATTGATATCGTAATACACTTGTTTTTTTTCGTGGTCTTCATAGCCTGAGAGACTAGTTTTAAAATTTTTTACTTGCTTTTGATCTACTAGTTGGAAAGCGCCAGTAGAGAGAAGTTCAGCGGCAATCTCTAAAGAAGCTTTATTGGCTTCTGCAAGCATATCTTGCTTCATGGTGTAATCAATTGCTTTTCGACTCTGAATTTGTCCTTTCTTGACATTTTCGTACCAAAGATAGGACATGAATACCATGGTTACCGCTGCAGCAAGCGTCGCATACCCAGATTGCTGACCGAACTGACTGTTACTAGTGTTCATAATTTCACCGCCCTAATCCTTTAACTTACTTTAATGGTAATCATTACTTTCATAATTGCTGGTATTGTTATAAAAAACTGATTTTGGAGCCACCAAGTGTCCAGAAAGGACGTCTACAGAGTAATATACAGGATTAATTCTAATTTTTTTAAAAGCATACATCTTATAATAGATTTGACTCCCCCTCCCAAGTTGTCCCCCCATCGCACCACATTGTAGGGGGCTACTTGTCATAAAGTTCCAGAAAATCATTTTTGCTTCTATGAGAATTTGAGTTCCATTGTCTTCATAAACAAAACAATGATAGTAAACTTTGCTTTGGGTATAATCATCGAAATATTGACCTGTTCCTCTGCCTTCATTCGGCGTTTGACAGCGGTTCCAAGCTTCCATAATCACAGGATGATCAGATATATCACTGGGAATGGTGTATTTTCTCTCTTCGGGCACTATGGTTAAACCCATAGAATATTGCGTCATATCAATGTTCCCTTTGCAGTCATTGTCCGCTAAAACTCGCTGTATTTCCTGCATATACTTGGTCAATCTCGGCTGTATGGTTTTTGCAACTTTTTTTAGAAATAGCTGAGATTCAGTTAGGCGTCCTTCAAACATCAGAGCATTAAGATTATCCATCATTGTCATTGAGGTTATCGCCATGATACTCATAGATATGAGAACTTCAACCAAGGACATACCGCCCGACGAAGAATCAAATGGCATTTTTTTAAATCGTTCTTTTTTTATACTTGTAAATCTCATATAACTACTGTCGGTCACCAAACAACTAAACATGAGACCCAAGGATAAAAAAAAAAAATGTTAAATAAATTCTGGTATTTGTAAGATATAAAATCAAAAAGATAGGCTTTGAAAAAACTTATATATCAAGGCATATATCAGATTTATTTTTTAATTTCGCGGATAATATTTGAAACGCAGCGGATATCATGAAAAGAGCAAGACCTTTGGCTAGAAACCTTTCAAGATTTTGGCTAAACCTAATTGATTGCTCTCAAGATCCGATCACAAATGGCACAAAAGCTAAGACTATAAACTCCTTCTTTTCTTTGCGCTTACCAATAAAATAACCATTAGGCTTCATCAATAGATATATTCTATCATTATATATTTATTATCGATTTAACTTATTTAAATTTTAGCCGTATAGTTATATACAGGTGAGCAATTGGAGTAGATAACAGTCTCCATGCTAAAACAAAAATTTTATATCAGGAGAGACCATTATGATGAGCATCATTAATACAAAAGTTCCAGAATTCAAAGTTCAGGCTTACCACAAGAATGCTTTTAAAACAATCACTCACGACGATCTTAAGGGAAAATGGTCAATTTTCTTCTTTTATCCAGCAGACTTCACCTTTGTTTGCCCGACAGAGTTAGGCGATATGGCGGACAAATATGAAACTTTACAAAGACTAGGTTGTGAAGTTTATTCTGTCAGTACCGACACTCATTTTGTCCACAAAGCCTGGCATGATGCTTCAGAAACCATCAAAAAAATTCAGTTTCCCATGTTAGCGGACCCTACTGGAGCACTTTCTAAATTTTTTGGGGTATACATTGAAGAAGAAGGCTTAGCCTATCGTGGAAGTTTTGTGGTAGATCCTGAGGGACGCATTAAAATTGCCGAAATTCATGATAATGGCATTGGCCGCAATTCCGATGAGCTTGTAAGAAAAATTCAAGCAGCCCAGTTTGTCGCCACCCATCAGGGTGAAGTGTGTCCCGCAAAGTGGCAACCAGGCGAAGCGACACTAAAGCCAGGACTCAACTTAGTGGGTAAGATTTAATTTTTGCTTTTACTACGGGGCATATCAGCACTTTAGAATAGTGAAGCTCTGCCCCCCTTATAATACGTCCGACATCCGAAATCAGTAAGCTGCGAGCAAAAAAACTTGAGGTTGTTTCATACACCATCTAAGGTAATCGGCTGTTCTGGTGTCTGGGAGCTGTTGCAAAAGACATGTCAGTTATTTTCCAGAGACTGATTTCCTCTATTACTTGGGTTGAAATCAGTCTCTGGTCGTTTTCAGATAGCGGCTTTCTGCTCACGGGTCTATCTTCTACTCTGAATAAATACCGCGATTAATCTGACGTCCCTTCCAGAGAGCAAAAATCGCCGGGTAGACCAAAAGCTCCAAAATACCAGACGTGACAATACCGCCAACCATGGGTGCGGCGATGCGTTTCATGACTTCCGATCCCGTCCCCGATGACCACATAACAGGGAGTAATCCAATGAGCGCGGCAAAAACAGTCATCAATTTAGGGCGAACTCTTTGCACGGCCCCTTCATGAATGGCTTCCTTGAGAGAAGCGACCGTTGGTATAGGGATTTCCTGAAGTTTTTTCTTCCAGGCCTTGGTCAAATAAATCAGCATCACAACGCCAGTTTCCGCATCTAATCCCGCTAAAGCCAAAATCCCCACCCAAGTAGCCACCGAAAGCTTGTACTTCAGCAGCCAAAGCAGCCAAAAGGCACCGACAAGAGAAAACGGCACCGCTAAAAGTATAATGCCAACTTCCGCCATCGACTGTGTATTGAAATATAATATGAGAATAATAAGAAAAATCGCGATGGGAACAACAAAGAGTAAAGTCGTTTTGGCCCGTTCAAGGGACTCATACTGCCCAGACCACTCAAGGTGAACACCCGTTGGTAATACGACTTTCTCAGCAATGATTTTTTTTGCTTTGGCAACATAGTCGCCAAGACCTGTATCCTTAGTCACATCGACAAAAACCAGGCCAAGAAGCTTGCCATTTTCACTGGTTATCATGGGCGAGCCGGAAGTCACACCGACATCAGCAATTTGACGCAAAGAGACTTCGTTGCCATCGGGCGTAGGGATGACCAGATTTTGTAACGCATTTATATCATTGCGAAAATCTGGAGCATAGCGCACGGTAATCCCGTATCTTTCGCGTCCTTCTATCGCGGTGCTCGCGGGGATACCCCCAACAGCCGCTTGGATCACCGAATGAATTGCCGCGATATTGAGACCATAGAGAGCCGCGACGTCACGTTTGATATCTATGTCAATAAAAGATCCCGAAGCAGTTCGCTCGGCAAAGACTGAACGCGACTCTTCCAGCTCTCGCAAAGCACTTTCAATTTCGATGGAAGTGTCTTCAATCTCTTTCAAGTCATCACCCAAGACTTTAATGCCGATGGGTGTACGCACGCCGGTGGCAAGCATTTCGATGCGGGTTTGAATAGGCATCCACCAAATATTGGGCATCCCGGGAAAAGTCAGCCGCTCGTTAAGCTCAGAAACTATTTTTTCATAAGTCATTCCCTCGCGCCACTGCGCTTCTGGTTTTAAGGAGATAATCGTTTCAAACATATTGATTGGAGCGGGATCAGTCGCAGAATTGGCCCTGCCCGCCTTAGCGTAAACATGCGCGACTTCTGGCGTTTGCATGATAAGCGCATCTTGTTTCTGCATCGTTTCAATAGCTACATCTAGGCTCATGCCTGGCACCGCCGTTGGCATATAGAGAATGGTGCCTTCATTCAGTGGTGGCATAAATTCAGATGGGATGCGCAGAGCCACGGGTATAGTAATGAGCACCAGGAGGACTGCGGCAAGAATTACTTTAATGCGATGTTTGACTGCAAAATAAACTACGGGATTGTAGAGTTTATGAAGAAAGATGCTGATAACATTTTTTTCCTCAGTAACAAACTTTCCTTTCAAAAATAGCACTGCCAGGGCGGGAGTTAAGGTAACGGCGAGTACCGCCGCCCAGGCCATGGAGACCGTCTTGGTAAAGGCCAAGGGACTAAAAAGGCGGCCCTCTCTACCCGTAAGGGCAAAAATAGGTATAAAGGAAACCGTGATCACGAGCAGCGAATAAAAAAGCGGCCTGCCCATTTCCACCATAGCCTCGGTGATTATTTGGCGCCGCTTTTGATCGGGGATATCTTTAGTGTTAAGACCTTCAAGATGTTTGTGGGCATTTTCTACCAAAATAATTCCCGCATCCACCATGGCACCAATAGCTAAGGCTATACCTCCTAAAGACATAAGATTGATGGTGAGTCCAGAAAAATGCATGGGGAGAAATGACAAAAGGACCGCAATGGGTAGCGGTATTATGGCGACCCAGCTCGCTCGCGCATGCCACAGAAAAAGAGAAACTATTAATGCCACCACAAGAATTTCTTCAAAGAGTACGCGTTTTAATGTTTCAATTGCTCGGTGAATGAGATCGGAGCGGTCATAAACAGGGACAATCTCCACTCCTTCAGGTAGTGATGATTTGAGTGAAGCTAATTTTTCCTTGACACCTTCAATGACATTTAAAGCATTTTCACCCACTCTCATAATGACGATGCCACTGACCGCTTCGCCTTGGCCATCAAATTCACCAGCTCCAACGCGAGGAGCGCCAATCTTCTGTACTTGACCAATATCGCCAATGGTGATGACGCGCCCCTTTTTAAGAACGGTAACGGGAATTTGTCTGATATCTTCGAGATTTTTAACATAGCCACGACCGCGGATCGTAAACTGCGTCCCTCCCATTTCAATAACGTTTGCCCCGATCTCTTGATTGCCTTCGCGAAGAGCCCGGGAAACATGTAGTGGTGATAACTTAAAAGCCTGAAGTTTTATCGGATCAAGACTGACTTCGTACTGCTTAACAAAACCACCTACGCTGGCCACTTCGGCAACGCCGGGAACAGCTGCTAGTGCAAACCGTAGCGTCCAGTCCTGTAAGGACCGCAGGTCCGCCAAGTTATTGCGGCCTGTTTTATCCACGAGAGCATATTGATAAACCCAGCCTAGACCAGTTGCTTCCGGTCCTAAGGCTGGAGTAACCCCACTTGGCAAGTCTTGAACTGAGGCCAACTTTTCGGTTATGCGTGACCTCGCCCAATAAAGATCGGTCCCATCTTCAAAAACCACCGTAATTTGTGATCCCCCAAACATCGATAGTCCCCGGACATATTTGACCTTGGGCGATGACAGCAGAGAAGTCGCGAGTGGGTAGGTAATTTGATCTTCGATTAAGTCAGGAGACTGCCCATTCCAATTCGTCGAAACAATAACCTGGGTATCCGATAGGTCCGGCAAGGCGTCGAGTGGTTGATGCACTATAGTGAAACCCGCGAAACCGACTAAAAACACAAAACATATAATGGTTAATATGGGACTGGCAGCACAGATGCGAATAATTCGGCTTATCATAAAATAACTCCATTGAGGGCGCTGATTAATGGTTATTGACGGGTCGTCCATTTGGGAAGAGCCGATCGCAGCTGCGCCTCTGAGCTAAGCAGGAAAGCGCCACTTTTAACAACACGCTCGCCTTCTTTTAGACCACTAGTAATCTCCACCACATCGCCAACAAAGCGTCCGGGAAATACTTCTCTTGGTTCCAATACCCCTTCACCTTGATCTATAAATACGTAAGAGTGGAGACCCGAGTAAAGAAGAGCATCGCTAGAAATATTAAGCGTGACGCCAAGCTGCACAGAAAAGCGCAAATCCACATAAGTTCCGGGCTTTAAATTCAGATCCGCACCCAGACTTTGCACGCGAACATTAGCCGTGCCCGCGCCTTGCTCAATCTGCGGAAATACTAAATCAACCTTGCCACTATTGATGATGCCACCAGAGTTTGGCACAAAATATTCTGCCTGTTGGCCAACTTTAATGTCACCGACATCTTGTTGAAAGACTCGGGCTACAATAAAACTTTTGCTCAAGTCACCCACTATGACAATAGATTGTCCTGCACTTACCGCACTTCCCTCACTGGCATTAATTTCTAAAATGGTTCCTTTGAGCGGGGACCTTACTAAAATTTCTCGCTGTGGTTTCCCTGTTTTTTTAAGGGTTTCGATTTGCTGAGCTGTCATACCCAGGTTTTTTAGCCTATCCTCTGTTGCCATTGATAAACCCTGTGAGACGCCGGATGGTTTGCTGGCTAAAATAAATTCACTTTGTGCCGTAACCAGCTCGGGACTATAAATACTAAAAAGTGCCTGCCCTTTTTCCACCATATCGCCCACCCGACCAGAAAAGAGTTTGGCGATATAGCCTGAATAACGAATGGTCACATCTTCGCGGTGCGTTCGGTCTTGTTCAACTACGCCAACAGTCCGGATAACGCGTTCCATGGCCGTGCGCTTAGCTTCTTCAAAAGTAACGCCAATAAGCTGCAGACGCCTCGGCCCAATTTCTAGCATATTGGTAGAGGTCATTTTACGATCGCCGCTCATTTTCATGTTTTTATCAGTAATACCCTCTAATCCCGTGGTCAGGGAATAGTGGAAGATACTTTCTTCGGAGCCTTCTTTGATGCTCAGGTCTATTTCCCAGCTACCACCCATCGGGAGTTCGTAAGATGCTTGATAGACCCCTTTACCTTTGGCGACTATTTTAGATTTTTCTTCCATACGCGGCATCGCTCCCATCGCAGGCATATAGAGATTAAGTATAAGCTCAGCTTTGTCGATGCCTTGGTCCTTACTATCTTTTAAAAGTATATCTAATGTATTTTCACCTACTTCGGGAGATATCGGATTTGGCGTGAGAATGACGCTCGCGACTGCACTCATACCAATACTTGGAGAAAGAGCACCGCCGACCAGCAAAAGACCCAAGCTGAAATGCAAAATAGCTCTGACAGAAGAATTTGGGGTAAATATATTTTCTATTTTCATATCATAGTGCCCTTTCTTGGCTAATTTTCTTTTAGTTTTCAATCATGACATCAGCAGTCGCTGCATGAAAAAGGATTATTTAAGCCTACATGCTCATACCGGATTTGCTCGCCGGTTTTGCATCCATCTCTGGCGTAGATGGCACATTTTGTGGTCGATCAGCATTATTGTTGTTTGGCGACATTTTTTTATTGCCTTTGCTCGGCATGGCACCGGGCATCTGTCCGGAGTCCATAGCGCCACCACCACCTCCCGACATAGTCGCATAAGAAATTTCAGGAACCGGGGAGTCAATAGCAGCATCAATAAAACCATACTCCACTCGTGAAATGGTAATTTTCGCCCGGATAACCGCTGCTATCATATTTATTTTGGCGATGTCGAGACTAAGAAGTTTTCGCCGCGAATCAAGAATGCTATAGACACTACCTTTTCCTTCGCCATAATAAACAGTACTGGCTTCAAGGTGTTCCCTAACTTTGGGTAAAATATCTTTTTCTAATGACTGTAAATTCTTCATAATTCTATCAAGGCGACGCTCGGACTGATGGAGGGCCAACTCTTTGCGCTTTTCATACCAAGAAATATCTGCGTCAATTTTTGCCTTAACATGGGTGATTTCGCTTCGCAGAGCTCGTCTCTCACTCATAGAGTAGAGCGGAACAGCCATTCCCAACATACCACCGACACCACGCATGCCCGTGTCACTTTGCATAGCCATAGCAGTAACCGAAATGCCTGGCAGACTGCGTTTAAGCATGGCATCTTTGGCGGCCAAATCCTTATCGCGGGAAATCTTCATTAAACTGAGCGTGTAATCTATAGGAGAGGTATGGTCTCGAGGTTCTTCAAAATTTGGGGCAAAACGGTTGGGGGAATTATCATCATACTTAGGCCACTGTAGGGAGAAGATCGTATTAGACGGGTTGATATTATTCGCGCCCTCCAGAAAAATTAGGGCATGCTCTTTTAAGTTCTCTAAATTCGTTTCCTGGGTGGCGATATTGGTTTCAATAAGCGCAGATTCGGTATGTGTCTGCAAATACTCGAGATGGGAACCTATACCCTGCCGGTAACGTTCGTGAACAAAGTCGCGAAAAGCATTAGCTTCAGTAAGAATGCTCTCCTGTACTTCGAGTAGCTTTTGGTTGCGGATCATTTCGACAAAAAGCTCAAGGGCAGAAAAGTAACGCTCAGCTTTAGCGGCTTCGTTAGAAACTTCAACAGTACCACTGTTGGCTGTGGCCATTTGTTCCTCGGCGCTCAAGCTTCCGGGCCAGGGAAAAGTTTGGGTAATAGATAATTTCCATGAAGGTGAAGTAGCCGCCGCATTATTAGGCATCATAGCATTTTTTTCTCTAAGAATTTCCGGAGCGGGGACATCTTCTCTACTTAAAGCAATCGCGGGATCTGCCAGGAGACCAGTTCGACTTTCAGCCTCTTTGGCTAAGTTTATATTTGCTGTATCAATGGCGACCTCGGGGCTACTTTTGGCTACCATTTGGGCAAATTCCCGCAGGCCGATGATTTTTTGGGGCGCTTTGGGAGCTTCCGCTTTGACAGCACCTGGATTAATGGCAAATAAAAAAATCACCCCCAATAAACGAGCGAAGAACAAAAGAGATAGCCCTAAGCAACGAGGAATGCCTAAATATTTTGGTTCCACGGTATATCCTTTCCTGTCGGTAAAGCACCAGGTATTTAAATAAAAACAACATAATTTGCATATAGAGCAATACATTTGTTATAGAATGTATTCCTGCCGATATCACCCAGCTCAAGATTTATAGGTAAGCATCAAATCCCATACTTGTTATTACTTCTCACCTCACTAATTTGTGACAAAGCGCAGGAAAAAAAAATAATTTAATTTTTTTGTCACAAATTCAGTTCACTGCCAGTAATAATATATAACAAGAGGATAACTGCCATGAATGAAGTACCGAGACATCTAACAGAAACTATTTTAACGCGAGTGCGAAGGGACTTAGACCCTAGTCCGCTTACAGTTTTGCTCAAGACAGGGGTTGCTATCGTTTTAGGTGGTATCGCTTCTTTATTTGTCTGCGGTCAATATGGCCTAGGCATCACCGGGTTTGCGCAAAATATAAATCTTAGCTTTCATCATCACACAGGGTCACTCGCCTGTGCTGTGATTTGTGGCAGTTTATTCGCCATAATTCCGGTTTTGGTTCTTCGGTTCATGTGTAGCGCAATTCAGTTCCGCGTAATCATAAGAAAAAAATGGCAGGCCCCGGTTATTTGGCTTGCCAGTTTTGGCGGAATGCTCGCCTATCACGGAGAGTTCGGCAACGAATTTGTAAACTTTTTAGCTTGGACGACTGCCGCATATTTCATTTATCTTATTCTTGGTCTTCTTATGGACCAGATTCAATTTTCTTTTCATCGTTTTGTTCACCATAATTAACTTTTATTGGGAGACCCTTATGCGATTTAGAAATTTTATAATGTTTGCCACATGTGTCATGAATTTTAGCCCTTTAGTCGCCACAAGCGCAGAAAAATTTGACGGCCAAATGCAAAAGATCGTAGAACCCTACCTAGAGATCCAAACGCTTCTCGCATCAGATGCGACAAAAGGAATTGAACAGCTTGCCAAAAATATCACCTTGGCCTCTAAAAATCTAGATACTTCTTCTATACCTAAAGAACATGCTGATGAATATAAAAATTTCCCAACCGACATCAGTAAATATGCTGATGAGTTAGCAAAGGCAAAGGATCTTGAATCCATGAGAACCACGTTTAAGAAACTCTCAAAACCCCTCACTAAATGGGCTGGGATAGCTAAACCTAAAGACCTGGTTGTGATATACTGCCCCATGGCCGATGCAAATTGGGTGCAAAAAGGGAAAGAAACACATAACCCCTACTACGGCAAAGAGATGCTTTCCTGTGGAAAAATAGTTAAATAAATAGACGCCCTGACAGTAATCCGCCATTTTTTCTGCCATTATTTTTCTGGCGGATATTTGGCGGATAATCAATAGAAAAAGATTGTTAAAAATTTTTTTAAACCAGCGATTTTATTTTTTTTATCACTCTGGAAACTCGTTGCCGCGCGTTAGCAGAGCTAATTTTTAGGTGTGCGGATATTTCTTCATACGAATCATCACGTAAAAATTTGGCCTTCAAAATCATGCGTTCATCATCGGTTAAAAGTTTCATGAGTGATTCAATTTCTTCGCTGGCTTCAAAGGTGGTCTGATTCGCAGCTATATTTTCTGTGTCCTCTAAAGATTGCTCACTTAATTTAGCTGATTTTTTATGAATGTCTATAGCGGTGTTCCTGGCAATAGTCATTGCCCAAGCTAAGGCATTTTGCTGAAAATCATAACGCAAAATATATTTATGAATACGAAAAAAAGTTTCTTGAAAAGCGTCTTCGGTGTTGGGTGTATTTCTCAGTCTGATCTGTAAAAAATTGTATATTAGCTTATTATTTCGCCGATAGAATTCCTCAAATGCGGCTAAATTTGCTTGTTTATACTCTTCGAGGAGTTGTTCATTAGTTAAGTTTTTCATTTACTCAGATTTTTATCATGTTTATATTCCAAATATTGCTCTGCCTCCAAGAATTTAGCAACAGATAAGTTCTGAGATTTTTTCTGACCTGACTTTCAGTAACGCCTATTGACAAGCCCTAACAATAAGTGGGGTAAGTTTTCATCTTCAATAATCTTACCGTGACACGGAATTAAACCAACGGGGTTTTCTTCTTTTATCTTTAGCTTCAGCCATTCACTATAAACCTTTTTGTCTTTAATGCCAAAAGCATTAAACAGACGACTGGTTTCAAGACCAGGCCCCATACGATTGAGTTGCATAAACCATTTTAAAAAACCTTTATCAGCAATCTTGGAAAAATTAAAAAATGCGTCTCCGACTATCCAGTATTTTTTTTCGATATGGGAGACCGTTAACCAAACTTCGCCAATTTTGCTTTCAGGTACTTCAATAATCTTAATATGCTCTGGAAGAAAGGCTTTTAAAAGCTCAAGTGGCTCGGATGTAATGCCCGTTTTTTTTGCCAGGCGTTTTACGGCAGGACTGGCGGCAAAGGAACGTGCTTTTGGAAAATAAGCCCGCCAAGGTGCAAGGCCGAGACTATGGAAACTATTGGGCTCTAAGAGAAAAATATCCCTTGCCTTCATAAGAACCTGACGCTGAGCTAACTCAGCTAAGGACTCTCCAGGACTATAAACTAAATAATCGTCTTCAGGGAGAGCCAAAATAAGACTGCGTGAAAGCCCACCTGGGAAGGCATAGGAAGCCTGCCATATACCGGGCAATTGTTCCAGATGAGTCCAAGAACTTGATGATTTATCATTCATTAAAACCCCTGCGTTACCCAAAGTGTTTTAAATTCAAGAAAAGGCAAAATACTTGTCATACCCAGTGTATGTTTTTTATCAAAAATATGCATGCGCTTTAGGTTGCTCACACTGGCAGATCTTAAGCTGGAATTTGCCGCTGTATCTTGGACAAAACTTGCCAGTCCATCAATTTCCATATGAGAACCCAAATGCGGAAGTAACTCACCCAAATCTCCTGACAAAATATTTATGGCCCCCTTTGGGACATCTGCCGTCGCAATGATTTCGCCGAGCCATCCCGCAAAAATACCGAGTTTCCCAGGCACTATAAGAATTGCTGTATTGCCAGGCGCAATCACCGCAGCAAGGCCAGCTAATAAATGGGCGACCTCAGTTTTCTCGTCCCCAATAATCGCCACAACTCCGAGGGCATCAACACTCGTCGTATTCTGAAAGGGAGAACCCACGGGATTGGCGGAGCTCAGGGATTGATCTATCTTATCGCAAAAACCAGCATAATAAACCCAGGCTTCTATGAGAGTTTCAAAACAAGCAATGGCCTCATCAGGTTTGGCTCCGAAATAATCTTGCAGCAACTGCAAAAAATCGCCTTTTCGCCCTTCTGCAATTTCGGCCATACGGTATAATATCTGACTGCGATTAAAGGCGCTTTTTTGTTTCCAGGATTTAAGCGAATTTTTTGCCACCTCTACACTGTTGCGCAAATCTTTCCGTGAAGCTAAGCATAAATGTATAGAATTTTGTGGTGTTTTGAGATCCGAGACTTTATAACTGCGGCCAGACTCTGTGCGGGGAAATTCTCCCCCAATAAAGAGTTTTATGGTCTTTGCTACTGGAATTAATGGTTTTAAGGGAATTTTGCTCATGCTACTGACTTTCTATGGTCAATAAAGTTAATGGCTACGCCTTGTTCCTAAGTTTTGCTTTTCATTTCCTCTGCATCAGGCTTAATCAGTTCCACATAAGGCAGAAGCCCGTGTTTCCCACCTTCCCTACCCCAGCCACTTTCTTTATAGCCCCCAAAAGGAGAACTGGGATCAAATTTATTGTAGGTATTAGCCCAAACAACTCCCGCTTTGAGTGACCGTGCTGTATCAAGGACTTTTGAGACTTTTTCTGACCAAATACCTGCCGCAAGACCATAAGGGGTATCATTAGCTTTAGAAATAGCCTCTTCTGGAGTCCTAAACGTCGAGATCACCAAAACAGGCCCAAATATCTCTTCGCGGTAAAGACTGCCTGAGGGAGAAACCTGATTTAAAAAACATGGTTTACGAAAGAAGCCCTCTGTAGGGAGATTCATCTTAGTAGGCTCATAGTATTCGCCACCTTCTTTAATGCCAAGTTCAACGTATTTATTGATTTTTTTCAGCTCTGCTGCCGAGTTAATCGCCCCAATATCGGTATTTTTATCTAAGGGATCGCCAAGCCGAATGTTTTCCATACGCTTTTTGAGCCTCTTGACTACGATATCCGCTATGGACTCTTCCACAAGAAGCCGAGACCCTGCACAGCATACGTGCCCCTGATTAAAGAAAATCCCATTAACAATACCTTCTATGGCTTGATCAATTGCCGCATCCTCAAACACAATTTGTGCTGATTTTCCGCCGAGCTCTAAGGTAAGTTTTTTGGCACTGTGCGCACTACTGCTGAGAATGCGTTTGCCAACTTCGGTACTGCCGGTAAAGGCAATTTTATCGACTCCGGGATGTTCAACTAAAGCGGCCCCGGTTTTGCCATCACCTGTGATAATATTGACCACACCTGGAGGAAGATCGGCTTCTTGGATAATTTCAGCGAGTAAGAGTGCTGTGAGCGGGGTGGTTTCAGCCGGTTTAAGCACAACGGTATTGCCCGTAGCAAGAGCCGGAGCAATTTTCCAGGCCGCCATGAGAAGAGGAAAATTCCAGGGAATTATTTGTCCCGCAACACCAAGAGGCCGCATCTTATGACCCGCAAAAGCATACTCCAGCTTGTCTGCCCAACCGGCATAATAAAAAAAATGGGCCGCTGCGAGGGGGATATCGATGTCACGCGATTCTTTAATGGGTTTACCATTGTCTAGCGTTTCAAGAACCGCGAGTTCTCGCGCCCTTTCTTGCATAATTCGGGCTATACGAAATAAATACCGACCACGTCCCGCAGGAGCCAAAGTTCGCCAATATTTTTCGCCCGCAGCTTTCGCCGCTTCTACGGCCAGGGCCACATCATCACTCCCAGCTTCTGCCACTTCGGCTAGTTTTTTACCGGTCGCAGGATTTATGGTGGCAAAATATTTTTTTGTTTTTGGTGAAATAAAACGCCCACCAATAAAAAGATCATAACGATCTTTAATTGAAACGATGCTTTTAGATTCCAGCGCCGGAGCATATTCGAGTTTAAATGCTTGTTCAGGAAGCTTCAGAGGAGGGGCGAGCTCGGTAGGGGGCAAACTCTTACTGGTTTTAGATCGCGAAACGACACGGGATTTGCTGGCCATAATTACTCTTCCTTTGTAAAAGCCGCTCGATTTACGGCAGCCTGCGTTTTCTTTGAGACCATTATTCCTGGACTTATTTTTTCTATTCTAACGAAAAGGCATAATCATAACAATAAGTTCCGGTGAATTGCTTATAAATTTGCTTGAGTACATCATTTAGAAGACCGCTGGCTCCAAAACGAAATAACTGCGGGGAGAGCCAAGGGTAACCCACGGTTTCATTTACCATACACATATAACTGATTGCCAATTTTGCCGTCCTAATGCCACCTGCTGGCTTCATACCGATTTTTTTACCCGTTCTTTCATAATACCTTTCAATGGCCTGCAGCATGATATAGGTTACCGGCAAAGTCGCTGCTGGCGAAATTTTTCCGGTGGATGTTTTTATAAAATCAGCGCCAGCTTCCATGGCTATTTCTGATGCAAGCCGGACATGATCATAGGTCCCGAGCTCACCAGTTTCTAAGATGACTTTAAGGTGAGCAAAGCTGCCACAAGCTTCCTTTACCGCAGCGATTTCATCAAAGACCTTTTGATAATCTCCGCTCAAAAATGCCCCGCGGTTGATGACCATATCAATTTCGTCAGCACCGTCAGAGACTGCTACTTTAGTGTCCTCAAGCTTTATTGAGAGATGAGCCTGACCAGAAGGAAAAGCTGTTGCCACCGAGGCAACATGAACCGAAGAACCCTGCAAAGCCTTTACAGCAGTGGCTACCTGTTCTGGATAGACGCATACAGCCGCCACGGGTGGTACTGTTTGAAAACCAGAAAACTTTTCTAGTTGACTTTGCATGGCATGAGGCAGAGGGTTTAAAGCTTTTGCACAAAGCTGCTTAACTTTGCCCGGCGTATCCGAGCCTTCAAGCGTCGTCAAATCTATCATCTTGATTATTTGATAAAGTGCTTTTATTTTTGCCGAACTTTTTATACTCCGCTTTGTAAAGGACAAGGCCCTTTCTTCGGCACCGGCTTTGCTGATAGGTTCAAAAAAAATAGGAACCGACTGACCACTAGGACGGGTAATATTAAGCTCGCGGGAATACATCGATAACCCCTTCACTCATGTGCCTGAATGTTTTTATAGGCGCAACACTGCGTTTAATGGATGGTTTTTATCATAAATAGCAGGTTAAAACAATAGGCTTTAGGGATGTGCAGCCGCTCCCGGCCTTCGGCCTGGTCGCGGCAGCGCTAGTATTGTATAATTTTGGCAAAAAACGCCCTATTAGTCTCATCTGGGGTGACTTTGATCGGGATTTTTTATTGCTGATAGGTAACGCC
>JAUILP010000126.1 GCA_030432875.1 Oligoflexia bacterium
ATGCCGAATAAAAAGATCTGCTTTCAGTATTAGCGCCTGCGAATATCCCGGGAAATTTGGTCAGATGCATTTTGTTGCGCGACCGCGCTTTGCGGGTGCGCGAGATGCCTGCGGGATTAGTCCACACCGCATTTTCGTCATTTGCCACTGCCGTAAAGGCGTTGCCGCCCCCCATCGGGCCAATGGGGGTAAAAAATTCCGGTATCTCCGCAGCAAACACCCAAGGTGCGGCAGAAATAGTCATCAAAATGAGAATTTTATTGATGATTGACATTAAAAACACACCCTTTTGATCCATGTATCCTGTTGATCCCTAAAAACTCTTCGGTGGTTAGGGTGGATGACTTAAGGGGCGAATTTGCCGGGCTTAGGTGGGTGGAGTGAAATGCTATAAAATTATAATGATATTAAGTGTTTATGAGTTAAATGGGGGGGGTAAAAGGGGTGTGAATTGTGGGCGGCATTAAAAACACTATAGCCCTAAGCGGCTTTTTCCAAGATTATCTCTCTTGCTAAAAGTGATTGCTTCAGTACAAAACCCGGTTTTGCAAAAATGCAGGAATTATCTTTCAGAACTTTGTCTTGGTCCCCAATTTGCGACAAATATTTTCCTTGATCATAGATATCAAGGGTCATGGCAATCGCTTAGGTCTTTTTAGAACTAATACGCCCGCTCCCTATGCACAATATTTTTTAACCATTCAATTTTTATGAGAAAAGATATATAGTAAGGGGACAAAAAATCATTTATAAATAGGTATTACAAAAAAATCATGGGCGTGGTGATGAATAGACTGAATATCATTTTATCGGGATGGCTATGGGCAGGCCTTGTCTTGGCGCAGACTTCTAAGCCTGAGCAGGAGGCCGCACCGCCCAGCCCCCAAGATGTGCCTCAGGCAGCAGGCGACCAGGAACAACGAGCATCCCTTAATATCAGCTTGGCTATTAAGGCGAAGGGTACGGGTCTTATATTGCCTCGTGTCGAAGTCAAGGTGGGGGCAGAGACACTTTTTACCAATTCTGAGGGAAAAATTGCGTTTATTTTGCCCGCGGATGTTAAGAGTATTGTTCTTTACCGCAAAGGTTTTGAAAAAGAGACCTTAAAGCGTGATATCCTCTCTGAATCAGGTGAATACGACGTTTTTCTTTTTCCTCTCCTCGGAGATGACGAAACCATTACGGTTAGAGGAAACCGTAAGCAAGAGGTTTCGCGCAAAACTATCAGCGCTACAGAAGCAAAAGCAGTCTCACCTGGTGGTGATCCGGTGCAAGTGATTAAGCTCTTACCAGGAGTCCAAAGCTCTCAGTTTGATAGCCGTGTTATCATTCGGGGATCCGGACCAGAAGATAGCCGCTATTTTGTTGACGAAATAAATCTGCCTTTTATCTTTCATCCCATTGGAGCCCGTTCCGTTGTCCCAGAAGAACTCATAGAGGACGTCGAGTTTTCTTCCGGTGGTTTCGGGCCTCGCTATGGCTGGGCGACAGGAGGGATAATCACCGTCAAAACCAAATCGACGCCACCAACCCGCAGTAAATGGACATTAAATGTCAATATCCCCATATATTCTGGGGTATATTACGAAACACCCCTTGGCGAAGATAATTCAGGGGCGCTGTCTGTTTCGGTGCGGCGCAGTTATTTGGAATATATTTTGCCGACAGTGCTAAAAAGCCAAAGAGATGATGATCAGGGAGACTTAACCTTAACCCCCATATTTTCAGATGCTCATCTTCGCTACCTCAAAACTTATGCTGATGGTGGTTATTATAAGCTGACCGCTTTGTTCGCTCAAGATGGCTTTCGTTTGCTTGCGGATGCACCTCGCTCCGAACGTGACGACGGAAAGGTCAATGTTTTTGTTGATGCGCGTTATCTTACTCTTGGGGTAGAGCGAGAATATAAAAGAGACAATGGTTATAGTTTTAACGTGGCACCCAGTTTGACGCGTGCCATTCAGGAATTTGAAATTTTTGATTTCTTTTTCAAAATTTCGGTGCTTACCCTCGATACGCCGATGAGCATGACAAAAAAATTGGGCGGAAAAAATAAATTTTCTTTAGGTCTTGATTATGAAATTTCTCGGGTAGGTTTATCGCTTCTTTTGCCTGTTCCTGCTCGTGATGATCCGTTTTATGATCCCCTGGATGCTCCCAAAATAGCCTTCAATGAAAACAATCTTAAAAGCAGCCTCTCGGCTATTTGGGGAAGTATTGACTATTATGTTGGTGATTTTTTTATTACGCCTGGTGTGCGCGTATTTCATGATTACCAAATAGATAGGTCGGCGGTAGATCCGCGTTTATCGCTTTTTTATAAGGCTAACCCGTCGCAAACCCTAAAACTGGCTTATGGACTCTATTCCCTAAATCCTCTACCTGATGAAGCCTCGGATTCTTTTGGCAACCCAAACATAGATTTTGAAAAGGCGGTGCACCATATCGTGGGCCTAGAAACTAATTGGTCTGACCTGTGGCAAAGCGATGTCCAGTTATTTTATAAAAGATTTTTTAATATCATTCGGTCTGATCCTGTGACGACGGTAGACAATGATGGCATTGGCTATGCTTATGGTTTTGAAGTATTTATGCGCAGAATGTTAACGGAACGGTTTTTCGGCTGGCTTTCTTATACCTGGTCCAAAAATAAAGAGAAAGCTGACGCTTCATCTCCTTGGCTAAATTCCCCCTACGATCAAACGCATGCTATGACCCTTGTAGGCAATTACCGATTTTCGACGCGCTGGCAACTTGGCGGGCGTATGGCCTATACTTCGGGTAACCCCTATACACCCGTATCTGATGCCGTATACAATACTAATCTTGATGTCTATCAACCCTTATTTAAAGAGAGTACGCAAAATAGTGCGCGACTTCCGAGTAAAACGAAACTGTCTTTTTTCTTTAAGCGTGATTTTTTGTACGACACGATGACGATGGCGCTGAGGTTTGGTGTTGAAGAATTGATCATCGGAGATAAAACACAAAATATCGATTACAATTATGATTATAGTGAACAGCAAAGTTCCCAAGCTATACCTGCAATTCCTTATATTGAAGTGAGTGCTCAGCTATGAAATATACTCTTTTGCCAAGTATTATTATGGTTTCAATTATTGGCTGCCAAAATTCAATGGATAGTCCTGAAACCCTTCAGAAACTAAGAGCCATCGGGGTGAAAACTACGCCGCATATTCTTACGCCCGAAAACAGCAATTCTAGTGTTAATTACACGTTTTATTTTGCAAAACCGGTTGGTTCCCCAGACTTAACAGTGGATAACTATAATGATCCGCAGAGTTTTGTCCCTTATATCCCTATAGATGCTTCTAGTGCTGTGGTTTCTAGCGAAAACTTTGGCGGAATGGATTTGCTCGAAGTGACGTTAAGTGGTGGGCTCAGTGATCTTGCCTTGCTACCTATAAGACCCGACATTGGGTTTACCACACTGCCTTTTGGTTTGACGGTGAGTTCGGGGAGTGAGATAGAAAATGTTGTGGGGCGGCAGGTTATTGTTCCGGTAGGAGAGGCCGCTAAATATACTATTCCGGAGTTTACGCTTTCTGAGCCAACTTCTCGGACCCTATCTTCGGCTACTACACCATTGAGTGCCAGCTTAGAAACTGTGAGTGAGGAAACCTACAGAATAAGCTGGTATGTCAGTTCGGGCAGTGTCAAAAATCCCAAGGCTTTGGTGACGGTGTGGAAAGATATTGCTGTGGGGGAAAACCTGCTGATTTTTACGGCAAGGGGCCGCAAAACAAATGCCTTTTTTATCAAAGCTCTTAAAATAACGCGATAGTGACCATGATGTTTTTTTCGTTTCCATCTCCTTCTTTTAAGCCTGCCCTTGCGTCGCTTGTTTTTCATGTGTTAATCGGTGTTCTCATTGTCAAGGCTGATAGCCGCAGATTAAACCGGGGAGGCTTTCAAAATCAAACAGCAGTCAAAGTTAATATCGTGCCTAAGGAGCCAAAAATAGAAGAAAAAGAAAAGCCTCCAGAGCCGCCACCACCGCCACCACCTAAAAAAATTAAACCTAAAAAGCCGCTCACGCCAAAACCGACTTTTATTAAAAAGGATCCAGAAAAAAAACCTAGGGAGCCGCCCAAACCTAGCTATGGTTTATCGCCTGACTCCTTCGCCCCAGATGGAAAGAGCACGGTAACTGCGCCTATGGGAAATACTTTAGGCATAGATCCGAGTATCCGAAGTGACAAGGTTGAACCTCTCACTTCAGCAGAAATGGATTTGAGCCGAGATGCGCGTCTCATTAAAAGTAGTGTTACCGAACCAGAGTATACGCCAGAAGCCGAAGACGCTGGGTTAGAAGGCATTTGGGCCGTCGAAGTTTTTGTTAATGAAAAAGGTGTTGTTGAGGAAGTGCAGCTTAACAAAATGGTGGGGTTCGGCATGGATGAACGGCTTAAAAATGCAGCTAAAAGCGCCCGCTTCGAGCCGCGCAGAGATAAGCTTGGCAGGGCGGTTCCCGGTTGGACCGAGATTAAGTTTCGCCTCATTCTGCCCTAATTGTTATTCAAGATAGCCAAAAAATTTGTCCATCATTATTAGTGGCCCTAGAGTCATTGTCACGTCTTATTCCCGCACGCATATAACCCCGTCAGCACCAACCTTGCTTCTAAAAGATGTATCTCCATCAACCAACAATATTGTTCGAGCAGTATTGCTAGCCGCCCAAGAGACAGAAGTCGAGGACCAAAATGATTGTACTAAGGAACCTATACTTGCAAACTTTGATATCCCATCAATGTATAATTGCATCAACTCCTTTTGCGTGGGCAAACGCCAGCCATTTCCAGCTGTGCTTCCATTTAAACTGACACACAAATCGAGAGCAGGCTCCCAAAGGAGGGCGCTGGCATCATTTTTTGCCAGAATATTAGTAAAATAAAGTCCGGTAAGTGAGTCTTGGTATATATTAGACCAGGTAAGCTGCCCCCCGCCAGCTACGCGGGCACTGTCATCAGGAATGAAATTTGCTTGTCCGGTCACTTCGGTAAAATTATTTTCGTTGCAATTTGAAGCTTCAACACCAGCGTACCAGGGATCGGCACCATTTTGGTAATCATCAGTTGAGCTATTGCTGTTGGTTACGGAGCTGTTGTCCCAAGGAGTTGTCGCATCACCCCCACTACTAGTAACTCCTTTACCATCTTTACAAATTTTGGTATCGTGTTTTGTTCCCGTGTACTCATTGCCATTGGGGCCAAACACGGTGCCTGCTTTTACTTCACTGCTACTAGGGTATGTTCCTGTAAACGCTCCCGTTACTGCTAAGCTTGCTAGGATGACTCCAGATTTGACGTTGGTAGCAATTAGGTCAGAGTCACCTTTATTGGTATAGCGAATTCCCGTTTCATCCCAATATTCAAAATAAGAATCTGAACCTAACTGATTGCTAAAGTCAGTGAGATCAGTCGTTACACTATCCACTGCTGCTGTAGAATTAATATCCGCGTTGCTACTGGTAAACCGGGGTAAAGGGAATTCTGTGGAGGGGAATTTGCCTCTTACGCCAGCAATAGTGACGCCTCTTTTAATGTTTCCTGGGGTCAAATTACTTACGTCAGGGGGGACAAGGGTCCCTTCTTGTACCGTGCCATCGCATAACATTAAAACAGTACCGACCAAAACATTCGCCAAATCAGGGTCAATACAATCCTCACTCACTAACTTTATTGCTGCCGTATTAACGTTAGAGGCAGAAGTTTGCTGACTTGTTACCGTTGAAGGTTGATCTACGGCGGGTTGCTCATTTGTGGCGATAGAATCACTTGGTGAGGATGTGTCTTGATCAGCCTTTTTTTTGGAGTTGCCACTGCACCCAATGATGGCCATCAAAAAAGAAAGTATAACTAAATTGGATCCCACTTTATATGTTCTCTCAGTTTTCATTTGTTTCCCTTTTATGTGTCAAGGTACCTATGTAGAGGTTCTCGTCCACTTTGCCTACTGATTTGAGGAAAGTCTGTAACTATATAATATTATTATAAAAATTAAGTAGAGTTTCTTGATGAGTCAATGCTGCCTACAATAAGCTCGACCTTTCTTCGCTTGCTTAGTCTCTTTTTTTTGGGTAAATACACCTTAGTCATGGGTTTTCCGCCAGGCAATGGTCTCAGTGAAAAGAACAGAGAACGCATGATGATATGGGGAAGAAGCAGGCGTATTTTTATTTA
>JAUILP010000127.1 GCA_030432875.1 Oligoflexia bacterium
TTACACGAAACATCCAAAGCTATTCAAGAAAAAAAAGTGTAATAATCAAGATTTGGCTTCAAAATCTTTCTACCAAAACCTTTCCCGTCATTCGAGCATCGCGAGAATGACGGGACCCTGGGCTAGTCCGCTTCTAGGGAATATTTTATATACGCATATAAAGAACTGCGCCTGCTTTATGGTAACCCCTAGGTTCCTTATTTGGTCCACAAGAAATAATTCGAAATTTTTAAATTATTTTTGTAACGGGTTTAGGTTAGAAGAGGGCACCCAAGTTGCCCGGGGCAAGGGAATATTAAAAAAATCATTTTTAACTTTTCATCCAAAGGCAAAATGATTTTTTAGAAACCTGCCGTTGTACCTTAAACACTTTTTGGAGAAAAACCATGAAATATTTTTTTGTCCTAGCTTTCACCTTGATGTCACAGGTATCATTTGGCAAATTTTCTTACGTAACATTTTTACTTGCAGGGACGTCCATATTTGTTAAGGCTCCCTGAGAGAGAGCCTGAATATGCTGAATTTCTATTTCAGCACTCAAGTCCTTTATAGAAACTTCGCAGCGGTGAAGAAGAATCCTAGATATTTCACGCCAATTTTTTTCCGCATGTTCGCGGCTAATACTTTCAATTTGGCTGCTGATCAGGGCGTATATCCCCTGAATCGCCGTGGTGTCGGTTGGGAAAAGCTCTGCCAACCCAATCACCTGATCCAACAAACTCAAAATAAGCTTGAGATCCCCCAAAAAAATAGTAAGCTGGGTCCCCGAAGATTTTTCGCCTTGAAACTTCCAGCAGTCTACCGCAACTTGCTTTATATTCGCCTGAACGACTTTTGCTAAGTCATATATTGTTTCTAATGACTGAATAAGCAAATCTTTTGGCGATTCCAGCCTCATTTCGAGCAAAGTATCTTCAGATAGCTTGATATTTCCCTTTACATTGAGCTGATTAAGGTCGTCAAATGATTTTCCATTCAGGATGATACAGGTAATCACCTGACCACTTTTTGCCAAAGTTGTTTCTACCCAAGAAACGACCTGACCCAAAGTGACCAGGGGAATAGGCACGGGAATCTCACGACCATTGAGCACAAATTTTTTGAGCATAAATAGTTCTACCCGTTTACATTCAGTGCTTTTTGTTGTTCCACATGGACAGAGCGTTGAATTTGTTTTGCCAAACCTTGAGCGCGCTGATCTGTGGCATCCATGCTCAAGATTTTTTGTACATATTCATCTGCTAACTTGAATTCACCGGTACGGAAATACAAACCAGCAACGGTGAATAGCATATTGTCGTCTTGTGGATGTATCGTTAAGTAAGTCTTCAAAGCTTCGAGAATACCTTCATAACTTTTTATTTCATGGGAAACGGTCAGATATGAATAAATTGCCGCAGTATTAGTCGGATTGATTTCAAGTGATCTCTTGATCCAGCCACTAGCCTCGCGAAACTCTCCCATGCCTTGAAAACTAAGTCCCAAACCAAAACTTGCCATTTCATCATTAGGTGCTAGTTGAATAGCTTTTTGAAAATGAACCACAGCTAAGTCGAATCCCGATTTGGCCAAACAGACTGTACCTAGGCCGATATGAGCTTTAGAAGACATTTTGTCAAAATCAATCGCCTTCGTATAAGCATCTTTACCAGAATCTAAGTCGCCTAGCTTGGTAAAACAGTCGCCAATTAAGCGGTATAAACTGGAATGCTGTTCATTACTCAGTGTTTTTTGACTCATGACGCTTTCAATAGCTTCAATTGCCGACAAATACTGTTTAGCTCGAACCTTGGCCTCTATGTCATAGATAATAAAATCTATCGAACTAGAATCAATTCTCACAGTGGTCAAAGCCAATTGTCCAAAAAGGTCTAGCATCTTTTGGCGAATTTTGTCTCCATTGAACCTCGTTCTTATTTCTTGACCTGTTTTCTTTACGATATCTTTAAGGAGTGCTTTTGAGGTTACGGCTTTTTCGATTGCTGCTGCTAGACTCGCAACGGAATCACCACAAAAATCTAATCTGTGTTTTCCAACATATTCTTCTACTATAGAATTTCGGCAGGCCAAAATGGGAAGCCCATTTGCCATCGCAGGGATTACCCGGTACGGGTCACCCTCAAGTCGGTCACGACCTTCAATTGGTGCGAAAAAGAGACAATCTGATGCCGCTATCACTGATTCATAGGTTTCTTTGCCAAGCGATAAGAAAACCGTACGATCGTCGATACCGAGGTTAATAAAGCGGTCACGAATATGCCCGGCAAAAGAGCCGACTCCAGCAAGAACTAACTTTAATCGACGCTTTAAAGAAGCATCCTCTGAAATAGCCAGCGAAGCCGCATGAGCGAGTTGCCATACTCGTTCTTCCCATTCTAATGGCCCCGCAAAACCGATAACAAAGTCTTCTTCACTAAAACCAAGAGATTCACGAACTTTTGCTCTATTTTGCACAGTCCTTACGCCCAAATCTCGCGCCCAAGGCTCAAGATATTGAATGCGAAGTGGGTCGACACCTTCTACAAGAAGCGCATCACGAGCAGCTTTACTCTGAACCAGAATAAGATCGGCATTATCCGTAACTTCGTTTCTAATCGTACGCATTTGAGTAACATCTTCAGCCACAAAAGGCGTTATGTTATCTATCCAAACGGCGAGCTTATATTTATGCTTCATCCTAACTTTTAATGCCTGATATGCATAGAGTCCAAGACGTTCCTTGATGAGCACAATATCAAATCCACCAAGGACATTTTCTAATCCTGGAAGATATGATGGGTTTTCATCATAATCGGGGAGTGGGATAATCTTTATACCGCTAAACATCTCGGTCTTTTGCAAATAATCTGCGACGGAAACAGCGCATATCACAGAAATTTCAACTTCATTTGCGATAAGATTAAATTGATCAAGTTCTTCTAAACTTGGCAAATGTCCGTAAACCAAGCCGATTTTTAGCATACTCTGATGTTCTTGCATAATTCGCTCCTAGGAAAAAGAGTCTTGGAGTATTTAAATTCCAATATTAAAATTAAATTTCTTTACTTGACGCATTTCAGAATCCTTAAACGCTGGAGCAGAAAATTTCAAAGCATTAAGGCTGGCTCCTTGCCGTTTCATCTCACTTCCACAGTATTTTTCCAATTCCCTGTTTATCGCGATCAATTTCTCAACGCTGCCTTTAAGAATCTTATCATCAGCTACATCTATGCCCATTTTTAAAAGTGCCAAATCTGCATAGCGAAAATTGTGAAAACTAAATTCTCTTTCTTTAAGCAGCTCAAATGCCTGGTCAACCTTACCATCTGCAAAATACCTACAAATCTGCTCCCCTTGCAATACCATTACGGAAAGTGCCATGTTGATTTGAATGTGTAATTCATTTTGCATTTAATTAATTTTATCAGGTTTATTTTCAATTATAGGCTAATGTTCCTGCTAATGTCAAAGGTATCTATCTTTACCTATAGGAGGGAATCAGTCTTCGGGATTGTTATTTACTAACCGATTACGACAAAATTGTTCGGAATAGTAAAGCAATCTAACCTAATAGCTAAAATAAGAGCCCACAGGGTACAATATTCATTCAAATTGGCAATTTAGAAATACCTGGCTCAAAACATAAAACAAATAGGACATTAAGGGAGACTTGTGTCTGGACGTTCAGGATGAGCTCCAAATGTTTTTGCACACCCAAGGTTTTTTCGGGGAATACCGACGTCAGATTAGTTTGCCACTGTATTATAGGGTGGTGAATGAGATCATATTGACTGGTCCTCTGAGCTGCATAGTAATTTCCCCACCGGTATTTTTTTGGGTAATACCATCTATAAGAAATCCGAATTTTTCCTTCAAGGCCTCAAGCAACTTAATTTTAATTTCCATTTCAAGTTGCGATTCAGACATCATCTTTGCTAACTGAAACTTTCCACTCATACTAATGTCAAGATCGTTAGTTAAAAATCCTGAAGTCGGATTGATTTCAAGGCGCCCATTAGTCATTTTGCCTATTATTTTAGCTTTGGTAAATTTCTGGTCCTCTATACCAAAATCCTTTGACCTAAAATTTAGTTGGGCCTCGCTAATTTTTAGCTCGATATTGCCACTGCTTTTTTCCGGTGAACCAGAGTCAATTGAGAAGGAAATATCGGAGTCTAACTTGCCCGTCACGCTAATTTCTTCAAATAAACTCCCCAAGAGGGGATTCCCACCACCTTTACTTAAATGATCAAAAATTAAATCTATGAGTGATTGCACCTCAAATTTTTCCAGCACCAGTGAGGCGCGCGAAATTTCAACAGTGCCTTGCAAAAGAGAAATTAAGCCCAAATTGATTGCGCTGGTCATTTGGCCATCTTTGGGATCCAAAACTTTAAGTGCAATATGAATTTTTCCTAAAAAAAGATAAAAAGGATTGAAAGTCACTTTGATATTGCGTAAGTTTATTGCCTTTTCACCACCAGGAAGCTTGATACTCGCATTTTCCAGCTGAGCCCCCATCAGAAATGCTGGCGATAATTCTTCCGCGCTCAAAACAATACCTGTAGATTTTTCAACTTCACTAAGGAGAGTTTCCTTTATCACATTATAAGGAAACATCATGAGCAAAAATAAGACGAAACTTATGATAAAAATTCCGACATATATAGTTAACTTCCTGAAGTTCGCAAAATTTTTCATGCAGCTAGATCCTTTTTTATTTAGACTTAAATCCCTTCACTTTGATTTGCGTATCAAAATAAAGCTTATCGTCATAACGAGCTTCGATTTTCAAATCAGACACCTTATAAAAAGATCCTTCTGACTCTATAGATGCGAGAAACTTTAGTAGCCTAGGTAAAGAAATTTTATTTACTCTTAAATCTATATTAGCTTCCCTGAACTGAGTTCCGAGAGCATTGTCCATCTGCAAATTTTGCATATTTTCATTTAGCGAATCTAAAGTGATTTTATGCTTTTTGCTTAAATTTTCAAAAAAGGGTTTTATCGCACCACCCCCAGCGCCCGAATTGATTTTATTGACGATAAATTGAAATTCACTATTTTTAGCATTGTACTCAAGAGACTTTTCTTCTAAAGCTTTATAAGCAGAGATGCTACTATTGAGATTTGCCCCCAAATTCCCAACGCGATTGATATAAATACCAATAATCCCTAAAATCAGGAAAAAAATTACGGCGACTGCAGTAATGAGGACCATATTTTTTTGATCGGGAGAAAGCTTATAAAAGCTATCCATAAGAAAATCAAGGCGCTCGTTATTGTCTCCATAAATAGCACGCTTAATCCGAATATTAATTTCGTTAATAGCTCCTCGCACTTTTTCAATGGCGCTGCTGACGGCTTCCATAATTTTGACCTCTCCCTAAGAACTTGGATTTTCGTTGTCTGAGGCATAAATAGCTTGAATAGTAAAATCAATGACCTTATTGTCGTACCCCGGCTTAGGACTGGATGTTTTTTCGGTCACATCATTAAGAACTTTGATCTTTTTTAAAGATTCCAAAATTTTAGCTACTGATTCGTAGGAGTCAGTATCCCCTCTGATCGTGATCTTACCCTCTTTTTCACTGGCACCAGGAGAAAATTGAAAAAGCGTGATATCAATTTTCACATCTTTAGGTACGCCCTTGCTGATTTCAGAAAGGGTTTCTAGTGCTGGGCTGCCATTATTTCTAGCTATAAATTCTTCTATAGCAGTATTTTTATCACCAATTTCTGCTCTAAACTTACCCGAAGTCGAGGTGACCAATCGATCAAATGCCTCTGTAGAGGCCGTCTTTTTTAAATCGGGAAAAATTTGAAAAACGGCTTTTTTATATTCTTCCTGAACAGCGGCAATCTTTTTCATATAAAAAAAATACTGACCCGTATATGTCAGGATAAGAATAGCAACGGCAATAGCAATAAACTTAAAGATACTTGCCGTTACTTTTATGATGGATTCATAATCCTGGACATATGCGAATTCTCCTCTACGGAGATTAATAGAGCTATGCCTCTTTATAGAGGAAATTGCCCGCATACCGATGGATATTCCTTGAGCCATGATGGGCAGATTCTCTTTTAAATCATTATTTATTTTTAATGCTGAATCATCAAGTCTACTCAAAGT
>JAUILP010000128.1 GCA_030432875.1 Oligoflexia bacterium
CTGCCAATTTAGTAATCAGTCAGAAGGGAAAGTTAAAAATTTATTAAATTCTTAATATTTTTTTAATGATCGCCAAAGAGTTTACGTGCACAGTACACTTTTTAATAAAAAGGGATGCATTGAGTATGCGGTATAAGTTTTTAAATCCTTCAAAACACAGAGTTTTCATTGCTATGACCGGTATGCTCCTCGCCGTACAGTCCCTGAGCGCCTTTGCTGACGAACTCGTAGCGACAAAATCAGGAAGCAGTCCTCTCCCCATCAATCCCTACATCGATGTCTCAGGTGGGCGCTTGGCTATAGTAGAAAAGCCTAATAAAGCAAGCCGATTTGTGAGTGTGAGTGTTGGTTTTGGCTATTCTGTAAATGAAGACCTATCTCTTGACTTGTCACAGGGCATAGAATATAGCCCTGACCGCGAAGATGAGCTTCATGATCCATTACAATTTGATGTCATGGTGCTTGCCGCTAACCAAAAGTTATTTGAACATAAATTATACGGCCTTCGCTCAAGCTTAAGTCTTGGGGGTATTTATTATCGTTCAAAACTTGATGCTATCTCGACTCGTAGGGCAAGTGCTTATGCCAATTTGCCGCTGGGCATCAAAGTAACCAACTGGCTAAGTCTCGGCATTACCCCAGGTTTTAGCAAATATTTTTACCGAGATGAATTTAGCAATAGTGATTACGGCGAAGCTAATTCTAACTACCGTTATTCACTTGGATCATCAGCCACTTTAAGCTACAAAAAAGTCGCTTTTTCCTCAAGTTATACCAATTTCCGCACTATAAAATATGCCGGATGGGAAGATTCTTATGCCTATTTATTTCGTACTCGCCTCAGTTATACCTGGGACAACCATTTTTCTGGCTATCTCATGATGGATACAACCAATAGCCAAATTGAAAACGACCATCTTACCGCGATAGCGATGTTTGACAGAGATGTCACCACTATCAGCGGCGGATTAACCTATAGCATGTAAAACGCAGCTTATTTTTAAATTTCAGATTTATTATTTTTTTGATACTTTACGGGAAATTTTTTCTAAACAGTGAGAGGAGTTAAGATGGAACAGCTTAAAATTGGGCGCAACCTTGCGTTGTGCCTTGGTGTTGCTGCACTTGTAGGTGTTAGTTGTGCCAAAAAACCAAGCAAGATTGTAGATGCGTCAGGTTCACTTGACACAGTTTACAGTAGGTCTCAATTTGTCGGTAGTTCTCAGGAAGCCGGACTTGATGGTAGAAAAATCTTTGTTATCGGTGACCAAATCCCAGGTGCTCCTGGTGAATTTGTTGCCGCAGCCATCAAAAACGAAAAGCCGGAAGCATTTTCTCTGGTGACTGGATCTCCCCAGGGCCTGAAAAATGGCGACCAGGTCTATTTTCAACTCTCCACCCAATCAAACACACTCTATTTACTTAAAGTTGGTGATACTTATCCCGTCGCTCAGTGGGATGGGGTGGCTTTTTGTAAAATAGAAGACGCCGTCAACGCTAAAGGTGAAAAAACCCGCTATCTACGTGCCGACTGTCAGGACGTTAAAAACAAAGATGATGCTAACTTTATCAATATCGCAAGTGCATCTGTAAAGACACGCTGGATTGCAGACTCATCTCTTATCGCAACCTTTTCAAAGGATGCTTTATTAAACAAGCCCTTTAACATCAATACAACTGAAACACCGGCTGTGAATTTCATTCAGTCTGCCATGGAGAAGGAGAATGAATCAAAGAGCCAAACTTGGTTTTCTCGTATGCTCAGCCTATTCAGTGAAGACCGTGCTTATTTAAGCGGCTTAAAGCAAAATGTCATCTTTCAGCTTAACCAAGATGACGTTCTCGTAATGCTCCTTGAAGGCGACAAAGATAAAACTCCCCTTGCTCAGTGGAATGTCGCTTCCCATTGCAATATCGTGCCTAACCGCAATGATTGGGGCGAATCAACTGTTAAGGCAGGAAAAGAATGCAATAACGAAAAAATTGTCAACAAATCCAGCTACGCATTTTTTAGCACCAGTTTAGAGCAGGTCGCTATCGAGTATATTCCTGACGGAGAACTCACCGACCTTTATGCTAAAGACTCTTTTGTTCGTGTCGACAACGGCGATGCCTTAGTCGATGAGCTCATTGCTAAAGAAAAAGCAAAAGGCAGTAATTTACTTAGCGGTGATTTTGCAAGCGGTAGCAAAATGGCGATTTGGCAAAAATATTTGAAAACCGCCATCGATTTTGAAAAAGAAAATATTGCCTCTTCTTTAAAGCACAATTTAGCAAAAACTGAAGCAGATTATTTTAGTTTCTATGCGACTAAAAAATCCATAACGGATCTTATTGCAGATGGACGCGAATTTACTATATTGGCTTCCTCTAACAAGATCGCATTGGCAGTGCTCCTTAACGACCAGGAAAAAGCCCATTATCAAGGAAAATCTAACTGGGAAGTCTTAGCAAGTTGGAATGTTCAAGCAAATTGTTCTATTGAAAATAAACTCAACGCATTTGGCGAAAAAGAAGCCTTAAAAGTCAAGCGCTGCGATTTGGGTAAAGTTGATGACAGTTATAAAAACAGGGATCAAATGCCCTACCTCATGGCAGATTTTGGCGCTGTTGCCGTTAGGGGTTTTGACACGTCTTGGACAGATCAATATAAAATTGGCTTTCTTTCAGATATTGAAAAACAACGCTTTACTCTCTACACCGGTGGCTACACGAATAAAGGCGCATCGGGTACACGTGCAAAAGAACTTATCATCGGTGAAGGCTTTGATGGATTTAACATCCTCCGCCCCGTTGAGTTCAGTTTAACTGAGAAATTCATCTGCGACAAAGACGCTAATGTTATCAGCACTAGAACGATAAATGAGCGCGACAACCCCACTCTTGCCACATTAAATACCATTGTTTCTGCTGAGTTTATCAACACAGTGAAACTCAAAGGCATAGATCTCCTTGGGCATCCTTGCCAGGAAATGGGCTTTAAATTTAAGCGCACTCCTAATTTTCTTATTATGCAAAAAATCGTCAGTAAAGAAGATCTAGCGGCACAGGAAAAAACTTTTGCTGAGCCCTTAGAAAATGGTTTATTTGCCGTAAATTTCGCCGGGATTCCCGTATCCTATTTTTATGTTCAGCCAGATACCAGCAATTCAATGCCTATTGACGTCGGAGTCGATTTTGTAAATATACCTAGCATTGAAAAATTTGTTGCGGAAAACCCCAATGCAGAAGGTGTTTACACCTCTAACTATGCTCAAAACGCTATTGCTTTTGGCCAACCAGATAAACTTGATTTATTTCCCGCTAACTTCCTCGATGAAGGCGCAGAGTGGTATTATGAAAAGACCGTAGTAGACCGTCCATTTGACAGTCTTTACTCATCTCTGCCATTTTATATGGAGCTAGGGATCCAGTGGCAAGGGGGACGCGTACGCGTTCACAAGACAAAGAACAGCGTACAGCTTGTCGATGTTAATATTCCGATTCAAGCCATTGAAGAAGCTGAAAAAGATGAAAATATCGGCGATAAAATGGATGTTATGCTGGAAATCCCTGCGACATGGAATGAGTACCGTGTGGAAACTGCAGGTTCCTACGCCCACATGATGGAAAAACAGCTTTTTGAAGGTGATATTGCTGCCAGTGAATGGAAAGAGCGTCCTTGGGTTATGTATGAATTTAACCGTGCCGATCACATGAGTGATTCACGCTCAGATGTTTATAAACTCAATACTCTAGAAATTGGTGATGATTATGTAAACTTCACTGTTTATGAGTCTACCACTAAATTAACGTTTAAGTATTCTCTCGCTCGTGCTAAGCCTAGCCGCACTGATGGCCGCACGTATTTTGCTACTGACCGTAAAAAATTCGGTTATTTTAGAAATTGGATAAATTACTATCCTGGAACTACCACACAGTACGAAAATGTTAAAGAAACTTTCGTTAACGTAGCTCGTATGTACCCAGAGCCGGATCCAGACAATGCGAATAAACCTACGATTACCTATCACATCACGGATAACTCGCCAACAGACCCCATACTTGAAAGGGCCATTGAAAAAGCAACAGAAGCTTGGAACAAAGCGTTTGCAAAAGCTGCTGAAGGCACTGACAAAACGCCGGTTGCGGTCAAACTCTCCAAAACACGAGTACCACTTGGTGACGTCCGCTACAACAAAGTTGCCTTTTATGGTTATGACCGTGCGAGTAGCCTTCTAGGTTATGGACCTTCAGTTTCTGACCCTAAAAGCGGTGAGATTTATAGCGCGACAAATCATATTTATTTGAGAAATTACCGTGAAGGCATTTGGCGTTCTTTAAGTGACTACATCCGCGCTGAAATTGGCCAGTATGAGAAAATGAAACTCAGAAATTTAACGGGCGTTATTCCAGAGCAAATACTCTCCGTTAAACTCGGTATTTCGGATAATAATGCCGTAGATGCCAGCAGCAATTTCATGACTAGTGATTTTGAACGATTTAAGCAAGCCTATGCGGCTGGTCAAGACCTAAGTGGTTTTACCCGCAATATTCCTACTGGCGACCAATTATATATGGCAAGCCTCAAAGATGTTGACCCCAGGTTTTTTGATATTTCTACGGAAGACCCCAACACCAAGGTCTTTAAAACACCCATGCATGCGTTAATGTTTAATTTCACCAAAAACCAGTCCCTAGACAAAGGTTTTGCTGCTGCAGCTAATTCTTTGATGACAAAGTTCAATCCTAAAGCATACGCAAAAGCTGTTGATCATGATCCAAGACTTTGGCAGCAAGTGCAGCATGGTCTTTGTGGTTATACCGCTTCTAACTACAATACTGAAAAAGAAATTAAACGCCTGTGTGATAATAGCAACTCTAATGCACCCACTTTCTTCAGCTACATGGAAAAAATTCGTGCAGCAAAGGCTAGAGGGGAAGAAGTTACCCATATAACAGCTGAAGAGGAAGATGCTTTTACTTCATGCTCCAATATCCTTTTAGAGAAAAAACTTATCGCTACCATGGTGCATGAATTTGGTCACAACTTTGGCCTCACCCATAACTTTGCCGCTTCCACTGACATAAATAATTTCCCCAAAGGCGAAGACGGAAAATATAAGTTTATGACCGCATCTGTTATGGACTACGCCGGAGCAGACGATGATCGTGGTGATGAGCCAGGTCCTTATGATATCGCTTCTATACGTTATGGATATTATGATGCTATAGAAACCGTAAGTGGGGCTAATGATACTGATTTGACTCTTGTTCCCTTAAAGGGCCGGAAAATTTCTGAAGCTATTGCTTCTGATGCACCAGGCCAGAAACTTAAGCCTTATAAATACTGCTGGGATTATGACATTCTTGGGTTTGCTCAGATGCCACTTTCCAATCCAGATTGCCGCAAATGGGATAGAGGTTCAAATGCCGTTGAACTTGCCAATGACATAATAGATCAATTCAATTCTTTTATGATCACCCGTGGGCACAGGTATGACCGTGATAGTTTGATTGATTCATTCACTTTTGGTTATTATTTGATGGATAGAACCTTTATTCCCTTAAAGATTCTTTATGACTACTACCGGTTCCTTCTCAATGAAAAAACCGGGGCTAAAGACCCGTATTTGGCGAACATTAAGACTGAGCAAGAACTCGATCAGCTCGTAGCATCCATTAAAGATAAAGAACTGAGTGAATACCACGCTGCTGCGAAGAAAATATTTCTCTTCCTTGCCAAGGTCGCGTTCAGTCCCATAAACTACTGCGTTCTTAAAGATGCGAACGGAGTGGAAGACTATAAGGATTTTGAAAACCTTAGAAAATCAATATATTACGAAAGCTTCCAGGCATCGGGAATTGGCACTATCGTCAATAACTGTTCAGAGGTCAAATCATACATCTCTGAAGGCAAATCTAGCTTACTCGCAGGATTAGAGTTTGTTGGTGATGTAGGTAATATCTATAACGATGTCAGTTGGTCTCCTAAACCAGACGAAACTTTTGATCGCCCAGACATCCAAATCGGTATGAAACATGCCCGCGCAGGTGCCTGGATGGCAATGGCCGTGCGTTTCCCTAC
>JAUILP010000129.1 GCA_030432875.1 Oligoflexia bacterium
CGCACATCCTAGGCGGGGCTAAATTCGGTGATAGCAAAAAGGAGGGCGTAATAAATCACCTCCACGAGGTTCACGGATATACTGGTTTATATATTTGTGATGGTAGCATCGTAACGGGAAATCTCGGCGTCAATCCCAGCCTAACGATATCAGCTCTTTCAGAGAGATTTGCGGCTCAGTTCCCCCCGCATCCTGAACTAGGGCGTGAGGAGATGCTCAAGCGCGAAATTAATTTTAACTCTTAAATACAGGTAAATTACCTAGCGCTATGATATGAGACCAATCACGGTCTCCTTCTGTAAATACAGAAGCAATCTTCCAAACTTTGGCTCCAGCTAAAGTTAAGGCTTCTTGCATTCCTTCGAGCGTGCTCCCCGTGCTTACCACATCATCAACAATAATTGCGTTTTTGCCTTTAACTAAAGCGGCATCTTTTTCATCTAAATAAAGGGTTTGGACACTGCCTGTGGTAATTGAGCGCGTCTGTGCCTTTATAGCTTGCCCCATATAGGTTTTATATGTTTTACGCAAAACTATGTAAGGAAGTCCCATTAGGGCGCTCATCTCATAAATAAGTGGAATGCTTTTGGCCTCAGCTGTAACGAGGATTTCGCCGTGAGCATTTTTTATTTTTCAGATAAAGCCGCAGCAGCAGCTTTTACAACGTAGGTATCACCCAGCATATTGAATATGGCGATGCGAATTCCTGGTGCGACTTCAAAAAGGGGAAGCTCTCGACTTAAACCGGCAACCTCAACTTTATAGATATCTCGATGTTTCATTTTTTTTTCCTAATTAACTCCCGAAGGTAATCCTGCAGGAAACGTTTCTGAGATGTAGCCGCCCCAAAAACTAGCGAAGTTCTTCACTCTCATTAATTTTGATTTGCTCCATTGTGGCAGTTCCTTTCGGACCTTTTACAACCAGGGTAACTTTTTCAACACTGATCAAATATTTCCTTGTGGCTTCAGGAATGGCATGCCAGATTCTCCACGCTAAATATATACCCAAAAGAGGAAAGGGACTTAAAAAAATCGGCCAATAAACCCAGTCTTTACCTCCAACAAGGTAACCTATTGAAAAAGACTGCAATGCAGAGCCAATGTAAACAAAGCCATCGGTAATACCAGAAGCTGTTGCGGTCATTTTTTTACCGCCAAAATCTGCTGCTGCGGTACCGGACATAAGGGAGTGAACACTAATAGCCAAAAATGCAATGGAAACGCAGCAAATCGCTACCCCAATAGGTGAGCTGTCCAAAATAAATATCATAATAACACACAGCAAAAATATTAAACTCAGTGATATAGCTACGGGAGGACCGCGGCGAGAATGAAATAAGTGATCGGAAGCCCAACCAAAAAACAGACCTCCTAGACTCCCGGTCACGGCAAGAATTAGGCCCCAGTTGCTTTTAAAAAATTCAGCGCCAATTTGAGGTACATCTTTGGCAAATATAAAATACCAATTGACAATGCCATTTCTTAGAACACCACTGGTAAATTCAATGAGGGATATGGTAATCAAAATGGGGTTGGATAGGATTTTTTTGAGCACAGGCAGTATGCGTATGGGTTCATCATCCGATCCCGAAGAGGCATCGTGGGTATCAAAGTCTTCGAAGTTAGCTTCACCTGGGGTATCTTTAACAAGGAACAAGTCTATCATAGCCCAGACCATAAGGATAAAGGCGGGGATAAAAAATACCAGCCAAATTGGGTCTTTACCTCCAGTCTCAATAGCAAATAGGTACCGGAAAATCATTTGCATCGTGGTTGGCTCACCCACTAAATCTGCCTGGCTATTGTTAACGATCGCTTGTCCCCAGTCGAGAGCAAAATATATTCCGAATGAGAGAAAAGTTCCAAAGATCGAACCAAAAATCCCACGTTCCCGTACATGAAACCAATAAGCCTTGACTTTAATAATAGAAACCGCGCCGTAACTTTGAAAAAACATATTCATTGCATAAAGTATAGAAAAAGTGGGCACAAGAGGGAGATGAAGCTTATCATAAATAATAAGGTACGTGACTCCTCCCATCAATATATTGCAATCAGAATACCTTTTTTACCACCGATTTTATCTACTAGGGGTCCGTTTAGTAAAAAACTTAAACCATAAACAAGTGTGCCAAAACCAAAAATAATACCAAAATCAGAAATGCTCATGAGAGACCCAAAAGCATTTTTTGATACGGTGAGATTATACCTAGCCATGTACAAAAAAGCATAAGTCATGGCCATAGGGCACCAGTTTACAAAACGCCTCATAATGAATTTTTTTGAGTGTTTCATCGGATTGCGGACAAAATAAAGATAAGTGACAAATGAGAGACATAAGGCGACGACTAGTAAATCCACGTAAATCCTCCTAGGGGGGGGCAAAGTGCTTTGTTGTAGCTGATCTCATCAACCCTGCAACGGGACTAATCGATAAATCTACCTATTTCTCCCCTGTAATGCGAGGGGAAATTTTAATTTTTTTAACCTATATTGGGCAGTAGAGGGCTTTTAGACGATGAAAATTAAACTAATGGTTCCTTGCTCCACGTTATCGACTAGCTTCACGGGAAGTTGGTCCGCCTATTAAAGATTGCCGCCAGTTGTCGCATTTTTCAAGGTAGTTTGCGGCAAACGCTCTTTCAGTTTGTCATAGCCAATAAGTGGTTACCCTGTCATAATAACAAACAATTTTTATGTCGCACATGAGGAGTGCTCTTATGGAACGTGAAAAGCGTGGTTTTTTTAGAAGTATATGGCATGGCTTTTGGTTTTTGGTGAAATCCTACTTTATATCTGTCGGATTATTTTTTACGCTGCTATTCGGATTTTTGCTTTTTATGGCTTTCAAGGGTTATCAGGCAAGTCATATAGATAAAACCACACTCGATTTTGGCACCAAACATCCGCTTGGCGGTGAACCAGGTCTACTCTACATGGAACTTACCGGGGTTATTACCCGTTCTAGCTTAGAGCAGAATGATTTCTTCGCAAGCATGTGGGCGCAGCAAGTCCCACATCACAATATTGAAGACTTAAGTCACATGCTGGCTATAGCCGCAACGGATAAAGATATTAAAGGAATACTTATACGCTATGAAGGCGCAATTGGTAGCCTTGTTGATATTATAGAGCTACGGCGAGAATTTAAGAAATTTAAAGAAATTTCCAATAAGCCTATTTTTTTTCATGCTGATCACCTTGATGATAGCTTATTATTGCTGGGCTCTGTCGCTCAAAAAATCAATCTCAGCCCGGCTGGAGATGTTTTCTTACGTGGGCCCCTATTTTCACTGGCCTATTTTGGCGACGCCTTAAAAAAACTCGGTGTCGGCATCACTGTGGTCAGAGCAGGAAAATATAAATCAGCCTTTGAACCTTTTGTTAATAACGCACCAAGTGCCGAAACTCTTGAGATGTTTACCTCTCTGCAAAAAAGCCTAGGCGGTTATATCACCAGTGAAATTGCGCATGAGCGACAAATGCCTGAGAATATTGTGAGCACATGGTTTGAAGAATCCACTTATCTCGCTGAAGATGCGGTAACCGCCAAGATTATTGATAGTACGCTCTACCCAAACGAGTTTCTTGATGGAGCTCTCAAGGAACTCCAAGTTACCAAAAAGGTCAGCTTAAAACAGTATTTATCCTATAGTTTAAAGCAAAAATCTTCGATGAAAGAATACCCAGGCAAAGAGGGGATTGCTTTTATAAAAGCAGAAGGCCAAATTAATCTCGACAGCCCAGGAAGTGCTTATAGTGATGAGGCAATTACGCCAAGACAAATTATCAAACAATTAAAATGGGCGCGTTCCGAAAAAAATGTTAAGGCTGTAGTTCTCGCGATAAATAGCCCCGGGGGCTCTGCTTTGGCCAGTGATCTCATCTGGGAAGAAATAGAGCGGACTAAGGCAGAAAAACCAGTTGTTGCGGTTATGCGTGATGTTGCTGCTTCCGGAGGATATTATATTGCCGCTGCGGCGTCGGAAATTATTGCAGATGCTGCGACAATTACGGGATCCATTGGTGTGATCGGCCTCATTCCCGACTTCATGGGATTTAATGAAAAATATGGGGTGAGTTTTTTTACCGTTAATGGGAGTAAACGCAAAAATCTTTTTGACCTCGGTACACAGCCCACTGAAGATGATATTTTAGATATGCAAAAACAAATAGACACTATTTATAGTCTGTTTATAAAGCGTGTCGCGGCGAGTCGCAAGAAATCCCCTGAAACCATTCAGGCAATTGCGGAAGGGCGTGTTTGGACAGGACAGCAAGCAAAAGAACTTGGCCTGATTGATGCGATTGGCGGTCTTAGTGATGGGTTTAAAACAGCAAAAAGACTCAGCGGTCTGGATGAAGAGACCCTTTATCCACTTCTTACCTATAAAAGAGAACCTGAAAATATTTTTGATTGCTTAAAAAATGCATCTGATTTGTTTAACTGCCTAAAAGATTTGGAAACAGAAACGCGTCTTTCTCTAGGAATAAATATCGCTAAAGACGTGTCCCACAATCTTATGCCACAGGAACTTAAAACATTGCATGAGTATAATGCTCTGCTACAAACCCAGCAAGTTTTGGCCTTGTGGCCATACAAAGGTACCGTGATGGGAAGTTACTCGAATCAATAAGGTAATTAATAATTAGCGCCTGAACAATATTTCGGTCGCCGACAATTTTGCGGACCGTGTATTTTTGGTGGGGACTTTAATCTCCGAGGTAGTCGAGCATGGCACGTGAAGTGCCAAACCGTTACCCGATCATGATCAGGGACCGTTAGCGGCTGGCACGATAGAATGCCTAACAGTTACACAGGGTACGGAGCGGACAAAGGCGACCTGATTAGGGGAACTGTTTTCAGTCCTGTAAATAAGTGCCGCCCGAAACTGTAGGTTTCATCAACAGCCTTTATATTTTTTTTCCTAATCGCTAGTCATCTAACATACTGCGCAGCATCCATGATGTTTTTTCATGAATTTCCATGCGATTTGTGAGAAGACTTGCAGTGACATCATCACCAGCGCTCTGAACGATAGGAAATAAAGTTCGCGCAGTACGTACGACTGTTTCATGGCCTTGCATGAGTTCATAAATCATATCGCGAGCTACGGGAACGCCTGTTGGTTCTTTAATTGAGGTTAGCTTAGAAAATTCGTGTAAAGTACCAGGAGCAGCAAATCCCAAGGCCCGAATGCGCTCAGCTATCGTATCGACTGCCAGCGCAAGCTCATTGTACTGACTTTCAAACATCAAGTGCAGCGTTTGAAACATAGCGCCTTTAACATTCCAATGAAAATTGTGGGTCATGAGATACAAGGTGTAAGAATCAGCTAAAAAATAGGATAAGCCCTCGGTGATTTTTTTACGGTCCTGCTCATTGATTCCCGTGTTTATTGTTGACAGCATACGGTACCCCTTTCTCAAAAAGGTGAACTTACTCGGTCATAAACTCATTTGACTACAGGGTAGCGCTTATCTAAACATGTGGCAAGCTACATTATCCTCGGGGTCTATCAGTGAGCTGGGAATCCTTTTTGTTTAAGGTGCTTCAGGTTTAAAATTAGTTTTAGGCGTTATGATCTTGGTGAAAAAAGTAATAAATATCGACTCAGTATTTTTAATCTTTAGGAGCAGATCCCTACCAAAATTTTTCTTTTCTATGATTACGGAATATTTACCGTCTCTTGGTAATAATTCGCCTTCTATATAATCATTTTTTGGCGGAATAGCGAGCAGCCATAAGGGATGCTCAACCCAAGTATTGTTCTGGGTACGAATTTTAAAACTTAATTTGGTAAAAACAGGGTTTATCGTGACAGATTTAACCATCAAGGAGCCAATACCAACTTTAGGAAAAAAAGTGGTGCCCAATTGCCTGTTAAAATTGATAAATGTTGTCGAGAGTTGGTAATTATGTCCTCCTATATTTTTATTATCTGTGTTGTGGAGAAATTCTAAAAAGGAACTCCAGACGCCATTGCTCATCAAATGAAAATTAATTTCCTCAGGAAAGCCATTGACAATATTTTTTCCAGAGAGATTTCTCATCA
>JAUILP010000036.1 GCA_030432875.1 Oligoflexia bacterium
TTTTTACCTAGGTTACAGATCAAGGACTTAAAGTACTTGGTATGGGGGTAAAAATGCCCAGGTATAATGAATGGGGATTATAGGGAAGTAAATGCTAGCTGGCTAGACATGCTGACCGGAAGCTCTCCAACAATCCAAAGTTACATTCTGCTAAAAAAATAGCATATGTACTGCCTTCCTCGCTACCGAAGAATATTGTTCCTAATGATTCTTAATTTTAGTACGCATCTGCCGATTCAATATGAGTGGATGTGGCGAAATAACACTTTATTAACAATATTTATACTGATAGGAATAAAAAAAGATGAGATACATCAATATTTCAATTTTAAACAGCTTGATACTCTTTTCATGCAATCAGAATACATCCCTAAAACCGGCGCCAAAACTAGAAAATTCAGCGCAATCTAACGATTTTAACCCACCAGATGACTCAGAAGCATCTGACCAACCTACGGGTATTTTGAATACAAATGCCGAGATTGTTTCAGCGTTAACATCCTCTCTGCGTATTAGCACAAAAATTTCATTAGCAATAAAGCCCAATGTGAGCGGGTCGATCGCGCTTACTGATACTAATTCAGATGCAGATTATAAACATTTTAACGACGTAACAGAGAATTTTCGGCTAGACACTGAAGTCGCAGTTTATTTTGACAATATAAATGAAATACTCTGTGCACTTGGTCAAATTGGTTATACAAATGCACAGGTAACTAAAAATATTCTTTATTGGGCACGCATTAAGTATGAAAAGTGCAAATTAAAAAATTACGGAAATCTTGTTTATGATGTGATCGCTATGGTGAATAGAGAAACCAACAGACCTTTGGATGTTAAGTTTTGGTTTCGTTCTAGCGAGGGCGTAACCATTGTACATGCCGTGATCGCAGAGGGGGTGAATGCCAGTAATCCTTACGGAATATTTACTTTACAATTTGTGCGATTTTTAAATGACGTTAAAATAGATCCCAATACCCCGACAGTAAAGGTCTATTTGGAAGCAAAAAGAGATCAGATCTCTGGGCCAGTAGGTATTTATTTTTGGGGTAAGAGAGAGGGAATGGGTATATCATTTGCGCAGCAATTTGCGGTGGGAACAAATGCACATGGTGCAAACAACATACGCCAGGAAACCTATTCGGTTAATAACGATGGCTCGTTACTAAATTTTTTGCACTACCAAATGGCCTACAATAATCGCAATATGCTTATAAAAGACCTTAGACAAAATCCCCCACTAGCCTCATGTCAACAAGCCATTTACCCGTCTGACGTAATGCTGTCAGAATGCGCAGATTTATTTTCTGTGGTAATGCCAGCATTGCCAACATCTAATGGATTTAGGGAAGATTTTATTGAGTATTCTTTTCCAGAACAACCCACAAACAAAAATCTTCTTTTTGAAGAAGGAAAATACGTGGAAAATATACCAGCAAACTTCACTCCCTGATAAGATATTTCTATTATTTTGGAATGATAACCTTGTTTTCCTCTTTGTGAGCAATTAATATAGGAAATCCATGTCTAAGAATCTATCATTTAGAGATGGTAGCTTGTTAACCAGTTTTAAACCTCTAAATACTTTTAACACAAAGAGGCAAGTCATGTCCCTAAAAAGAAAATTAAGCATAGGCATTTTAATTTGTTCCTTCTACCCGGTGCAAACTATTTTAGCTGAAAGCAAACCCCAAAAATCTCGCCCCTCCTCAAAACTCACAACCAATGCGAATAAAGATGCCCAAGACTCTTCAAAGACTGATGGTTTTGGCGATGAAGCGACTGGGAAACTTGTAAAAAATATCCAAAAGAAGGTTTTAGAACTCCCCTGGCTTCCTGACTGGCCAAGCCCGGAGTTTGATTTTTATCTGAGCCCTATTTTATCTTACAGCAGTAGCAGCACCAAAGACGAGTCTGGGAAAACCACCAAAATTTCCTCAGGCGAACTAGGACTCGCCGCTGGACTGAGTGGTGTACCCATAGTGCCTGGTAATAAAGGCGCTTATATATCGCCTTTTGCCACTTATGCCTTTGGAAAAAGGTATAATACAACGAGCTTATCCATTGATGAGCCTTTTATTCCGGAAAGCTATAAAAGAACGGTTTATGGAGCCCAGCTTGGGGTCCTCCTTAATTTTTATCGGCATCAATTCACTTTAGCGCAGGGGCGATTTCTTTATGAAAAAAACCCTGGGCTTGATATTACGAGCACAGAAATTGGCAACGACTTTGGTGTGCTGCTCCTGCCTTTTATTTCAGCCCATTTTACTAATACCTACATTAATGCCTACCATGACCGCTGGAGCGATCCCACCATGGTTATGATAGATAATTGGCTACATGGACGCATTTCTACATCTTTTTTGAATTTCTTTTTAGATTTTGGACCAGGCGTGATGTTTATCGATAGCTATGAGAGCGTGTTGGGTGATACGGGTATCCTAACCGGGGATACTAAAAAAACTGCGCGTAGCCGTGTTGAGTATTTTAAAGCGTTAACGGGTTTACATCTTTTTTGGAAACTCGGCATGTGGGGTGAAGCTCGGTATATTTACCGGGTGAGCGAAGCAAATACCCTAGATCAAGACCCTCTTAGACTTCCTAAGGAAGAGCTCAATTCCACCCGTTCAGTGCTCAATCAAGATAAAGATACTTTTAAGGGAAATTTATTTTTTGGGCTTGATAACATCATTTATGGGATGGGGCTTGGCTGGCAGTATAATGTGCAAATAGACCATTTCTTTTATAGCAAACAGCATAAAATCAGGCGAAATTATGGGTTTGGTGTCAGTTATCATCAGTCTTTTTAGTCACGACTAGTGGGTGAAATTGAGGGTAACTCACAGTACTACTTTTTAGGGCTAAAAAAAACCTATCAACAGCTCTCCTTTTGCCCTCCCAATTTTTGAACCCCTATTATCTCTAAACTTTAATAAAAGTTTACCGATAGGGGGGGCCAACCGTTAGCATAGTAAAAATCACAGTGTTGTGCTGTGAACTAACGGCATATATTGGTTATAGCAAACACGTGGACACCTTTTAGAGAAACATTATGACAGCCCAGAAACTCAATAAAAAAATAAGACCACAGAAACCTCCTCGGCCTTACGGCCATCTTATAAAGAGCCTGACAAAAGTATTAAAAATATACGAAGTCAAAAGCGAAGAAGCTATCATAAGCTTTGGCTCACCAAATGGCATAGTTAGGACTGAAGGTATTCTGCGTTTTTGCATTTGGAATATCTGCAAAGGCGCTGGTGGCATAAGCTTTGAGCATGACTTTACTTACCTTCTGCGGAGTAATGATCTTTTTCTCGTCCAGGAAGCCCTTCTTTCCACTCATTCAATACAGAAGTATCATGATCAGGGCGTTGAAGTCATTCATGCTGCGTCCTATAAGCGCGCGGACGGACTTCGGGATGGTGTTATGACTATGGCTAAAATTAAGGCTCTAGGTGCTCATCGGCGTATACTGTGTAAAACAAAAGAACCTTTGCTCAAAACCCCCAAGGTTGCTTTAGTAAGTTTTTATGAGTCTAAATTATTTCCTGAGCCTCTCATGGTGGTCAATATCCATGCGACCCTCATTCGTACAGTACAAGGGGCGCGGGAAGAGCTAGAGCATTTACTAGAAAATCTTCCCAGTCACAATGGCCCAGCGGTTATAGCGGGAGATTTTAACACTTTTACCAAAACTTATTTGCATATGGTTAAAACAACATTGTTTAAGGCTGGTTTTAATTATGTGCCTTTTTCCAATGAAATGAGGACGACAACGGCTGCCCTGGATCAAGTTTTTGTTAAAAATGTCAGTGTCGTAAAATCCCAAATCAATTATGACATTCAAAGTTCAGATCACTTTCCCATTCTTTTTGAACTTAAATTCTAAAATATATTTTTTTAGAAAAATAATTTATCCATCAATCATAAGCCACTAAAAACAAAAAGAATATTATACTTGCAATTATAAAATAGATTTGATACACATCAGACGTTAGCATGTAGAGTCAGCAAGAGACAGAAAATTAACACCGTTTCAGTTAGTCAAACTAACAGGGAGAGTTTATGTTAAATTCTGTTAAAAGCTGGTTCATTCCAGCCATTTTCCTCGCATCAAATGCCGCATTGGCGCAAATCATCATTATTCCTGATGAAGACTCAAATCCTAATCCTGGAAGGGTTTCAGGTGGTGATGAAGTTAGAGATCCCGTCTTTTCAGATAGTGGCTATCAAAAAAAATCAGTGGGCAAAGAAACGATCATTGTTATCGATGATAGCGTTAGTAAGCTCGGCAAAGCTTCCTCAGCATCTGCAGTTGATACGCAGATAAAAATGGGACGTACGAGTGGCATCGCCCTTGAAGTTCCTAGCAAAAATGGATCAGGCAGTACACAAACGGTTTTTATCAGTTCGCCAAAATCAGGTGACATGAAGGCTGCTAGTTCTAGCAAAATGGCAGGTGATAAGAATCTTTGGGAATCTTGGTTTTATAGAGATCAAAACTTTTTTGACACAAACCCTTACCTTTCTTATGAATTTAGATCTTCGGGAGACAACGGAGAAATATTCAATCAAAACTGGGGTGAAGGTGGCCCAAAACAGCTAAATTATCAAAGTGATGATTTTGGCCTTTATTTAGCTAAAAACATGGTTTTTGAAGCTGGTTGCTATACCGTATCCACGACCTCTGATGATGGTAGTGCCGCTTACCTCAACAATACCATAATCCTTGATAACTGGGCAGATCAACCCGCAACAACTAAAAAAGTTTACCTTCAGGTTCTTCGTCCTAGCTACCGTCTATTTCAAGTTCTCTTTTATGAAAATGGCGGCGCAGCTTCCTTAAAAGTAAACCGCGAGTATCACGGTAATGTGGACTGTAAATACGTCATCAATAAGCCAGATCCCATTATTCCTCCTACTCCTACCGTACCGCCTAAATTTACAGGCTGGAAGAGTGAATTTTTTAGCTGGAAAGATATCGCCCAATATTTTTATACCTTTGGTGATCTACCCCTGAGTTCTCAAGCATTAGACCTGAGCCGCAGAGTCGCTGGTCCCATCAATATGGAAAATCTCAATATTGATTCAAAAGTCCCATCTCCCTATGCTTTTATCATTGCAGATGATTATTGGGCCGGGCGCTTTGAGACCACAATGTTCTCAGACAGTAAGAACAACTGCTTTAATTTCATCGCCACTGTTGATGATGGCATTCGCTTAAAAGTTGATGGCAATCTAGTGATCGATGACTGGAATGAATGGTCACGCCGCACCCTTACCAATAATGTCTTAGGAACCTGTTTAAATTTGGGTTATGGTAATCACCAAGTTGTGGTTGAATATATTGAAAAAACTGGTGACTCAGTCCTACAAGTCAGGTGGGAAAAAGCTTGGGCCCCTGAACCTGTGGTGACTACTGGCAATGCACAAATTTCCTTACCCTATTTAGGACAGTGGTCAGAGTATAGCCCCTGCTGGGCAAAAATTGACCGCATTATGAATAACGGAGCACACATAGCGGTTCCGCAAATATTCCCTAATGGATCCACTAACCCAGGAAACGTATGGGCAAATAATGGCCAGCGCCCTCTTATTGCGAACGTACAAATTATTCCTGGTACGGTTGGATTTGAAGTTGTACTCGGTAAAGGCGCCGATACTTGGGAATATACAAGAAGGCAGTTCAGCTTAAATCCCGGTACTTTATTTACTTACGATCAATCCTGCTACTAAAATCTAGTTTTCCTTCACATGCGCGTAAACCAAAAATTTTACGCGCATGTGCCATATCAAACCCATTCTAAAATCATCTTAAATTATTTTTTTATACTTACCAGAAGTCCTAGCTTCAGGCCAAATCAGAAACAAAATTTATCATTACGCTGAACATTCTCTGTCGTTACGATGATAGAATCTTTTCTCCTTGTATTTTCTCCCCATTTTTGCTATCAGTCTTGTCATTATGGTAACGACCAAAAGTCTATTATCTGTAAGGAGAAATTACTGTGCACAATATAATATTGATGGGGCTCGTGCTTGGCTGGGTCGCGGTGAATTCCAAGCCTCTTTTTGGCCAATCGATTGAGCTTCTCGAACTTACCGAAACTGAGAGACAAACCTATAACGAAACATTTTACGACAAGCTATTTGATAAAGGCGCCTTTATAAGAAAAGGTAAACTTGAAATCACGGCAAACAGCTCAAGTGAATGTCATTTTAAACTCATAACATCTGGCAAATCGGTTTCGGCTTCAGGAGAAGTCAGCAACTCAATTTGTCTTGATTTTAGCCAAATTTCAGAAGATAAGATGCTTGAAATCGCGTTAATAAATAACAAGCCGGTAACGGTAAAACTTATACCTCGCAGCAAGTACCTAGTTCCTGCCTTTTTGGATGCGGTTACGCTAACTGATTTTGTGGTAGCGGCACTGGACCCAGAAGCAAATGAACAGATGCATAATTTTTCAATTAGTTTTGTAAAAAAAGATTTCAATACGGTCGATGAACTATTCGCGCTGTTAGGCAATTTTTCGCAAAGCATGATGTCAGAAGGGCGCTGTGGATCTGTGTTTATTGATATGAACGGGATAAAGGTAGCTCCAGTGACTATAGATGAAATTTTTCAAATACAATTTTTTGTCGCGACCAATTGGCAGGATAATACAGATGGTATGTGTTTAAAATCTGCAAGTCAGTATATTAGAAGTAGCTTAGGGTGGTTAAATAAATCCACATCGATAATATCGATTAGCACGGTAAGTCCATTTTAGTTTGCTATCTAATCTTGCTGGGCATCGTAACTATAAAAGTCAGTGTTTTTAAGTCAAATCAATGTATCACCGGTACTGGAACAAAATCATGGACTTCAAATTTTTTGCAGGACGGCGTCTCATTTTTTTATTATTCATTTTTTTGTCTGTAGTATCCTGTAATTTTGCGAGTCCAACAGAGTCAAATTCAGGCAGCAAACAATATGCTAACTCACTTTATTTGACTGGATCTTTTGATGGCAGCCGCAGTTTTCGCATGTGGTTTGAAACCCTCAATCTCGCACGCGAGGTCACAAAAAAAAGCGGTAATCCCACAACATTTACCTATTTCATCAATGGCATTTACTACGATCACACCAACCCTAAAAATTGCGGTTTTGGACAATCCTATTCCAGGGATGAAACGTTAACGCGCTGGGCCATTACCCAACAAGCGGTTAATGAGGGCCATGAAATTGGGAATCATTCCTACCATCATGGCGTACCACTGGGTTCGGGATGTTCTTACTATGAAGTAGATGCCTATTCACGGTATTTTTGGGAAAATGATTTTCGGGCAATGCATAACCTTGTAGAAAACAACCTTTTCGAAGCAAAAATAAAAGCGAATGGTGACCCTATTTTTCCTTTATGGCAAATAAGTCCTGCTGACCGAAGCTCAGGAAGTGCCTGTAACACTGACGCTGACTGTCAATCCGGAAAATGTCTAGTCTTAAATAAAACGCAGGCCGTTTGCACCCAGTTTTGTAACGCCGCTTCTTCATGCCCAAGCACCATGAGCTGCGGAGCGAAAAACTGGACAGCTCAGTCAGATATGTGTGTTCCCCGTCCCAAATTTCCAATCGCAGATGAGGATGGTACACTTCTTTTCGATGAATCTGGTAAAGCTAATCCTACAGCAATAGCAAATGGGAAATTGAAGCCCTATAAAATGAAGGGTATGCGGGCTCCTTTTTTACAAACCCATAATTTATTTCCTGTGCAATCAGCGTTCCATTATTCTTATGATGCGAGTCAAGCCTACCTTTATATACCGCAGCCTTTTTACCTGCCGGGTACTCATATACTAGAATTTCCTGTGGCAAGACTTGATAAGCAGGAAATCAACCTGCCTAAGTTTCCTCGCTGGCCACTTCCCTTTAATACCCAGTATCAGGAGCAGGGGTTTACTGAAGAAGACATGCGTCAGCACTACCGAGAGTCCATACTTTGGGCTTATCAGTCAGAAAAAACAAATCATTGGAATATTTCTTCTCATTTTTCACCTTGGGAAAATAATGAAGTAGTTTTTTATAATGTTTTCAAAGAAATTATTTTTTGGGCTGCTTCAGGTTGTGAGGGTCGCTGCCCCAATATTAAGTTACTAAATTTTGGAAAATTAGCCGATTTGTTACAAACAAATGACTCTTCTAATGATGTAGTCACCACGAATTCCTGTGACGTCTTTAAAACTTCAGCAGAAAAACGATGCCAAGACATAATCAGCGGGATAAATACATGTGTAAACGGATCTGCCGCGCTAACCATCTGTAACAGCGGTCCAAAAGGACTGAAAGTATTTACCCCGGAAGGTATTCGCGTCTCTGATCCTTCGCCTCTTTATAAAAACGTCCTCTGTCAAGACTCTTGTGACGGCCAAAATAAAGGGGTTAATGATGGATGCCTCAACCTAGTTTTAAAGGAATGTCCATAATAATCTCTTAGAGCCAATTCATAGCCATACATTCGCGTAAAATTCGTATTTTTTTGCGGTTCCTCACCCTATCATTTTTTCTTTTGTTTTTTTTAAGCAATAATTCACTTATATATCAGTGGATTATACATATTAGTCAAAAATTTTGGCGGATATGTCGATAAGCTTAAAAATGAATCAGGAGGATTAATGAAATCTTTGACTAAAAAAAAACCACTCGATATTTTGACATTAGTTTTAGTCCTTAACATATGGGGCTGCGGTGAGATTAAAAAGAACGATGGAAAACTCCAGGTGTCAGAACGAACCGCAACCAGCGATTCGATTCCTTCTAACGAAGTTTCCCAAAACATTTCTGCTGATCAAATTGAGGTGAAAAAGCCAAGTACGACGCCCCCTTTGAGTGAACCAGCCATTTCCTCTGAAGGAACCATAGCGAAATCGGAACAAAATCCTAATATGGTCAATGTCAATACATTAAATGAAACGGTGAGCCAGGCAATTTATGACGAATTTCTCGCCATGGAAGATTTTACCTGCAGTGCCTTACAGGAAAAATATGTGTTTTATCACAGTGAAGACAATAAACTCCTTACTTGTAAAAATGGTTTTTTGGAAGAAATAAGCCCCTTTGAAAGCGAGCTGCAAAATCCCCTACCCGAAAATACTTCTGTCGGGCCAAGAGGACCAGCTGGGGAAAAAGGGCCTGTAGGAGATAAGGGGCCACAAGGTGAACAAGGTATAAAGGGACTCCCCGGTGATAAAGGGGCAACTGGCAATCCGGGCTCCCCCGGTGCCGTAGGAGCGAAAGGAGCTACTGGAGATAAGGGGCCACAGGGTGAACAGGGAATAAAGGGACTCCCCGGTGATAAAGGGGCAACCGGCAATCCAGGCTCCACCGGTGCAACGGGCGCAAAAGGAGCTACTGGAGACAAAGGACCTACTGGAGACAAAGGACCTACTGGAGACAAAGGACCTAATGGAGACAAAGGACCTAATGGAGACAAAGGACCTACTGGAGATCAAGGCCCTGTTGGAAATCAAGGCCCTGTTGGAAATCAGGGGAGAGTTGGAGATCAGGGGAGAGTTGGAGATCAAGGACGTGTCGGAGATAAAGGACCTACTGGCGATAAAGGCCCCACTGGAGACAAAGGACCCACTGGGGATAAGGGACCACAGGGTGACCAAGGTGTAAAAGGACAGACTGGAGATATTGGCCCCCAAGGTATTCCTGGCATCGCCGCACCTGCAGGCACCATAATTCGCCTTAGACGAGCCTGGGAGCCCATAAGGTGGTATCCGGAGAATAAAGAGCCTAATTTCCCAGCTGCGCCTGAGTTCCCTGGATGCCCAGGAGGCTGGCACCCAATTGAATATTATAATGAATACCAGGATACTGATGGTGGGCATGATAACTATAATGTCGTCACATTTTGCGAGAAAAATGATAATCATCAGTGTTCAGTAATGGAATATTTTTGGGAGAAAAATAACGTCTACAAATTTCCAGAGCCTACATGTATTAAGAACTATGTTGAGGTATTTACCGGGCAAGATTTTAATTTCAGAAGAAAAAGGGATTTAAAGATTTGTGTTAAATGCCAGTAAAATCGTCCGTATTTTCCCTAGTGCCCACTCATTTTATCGAAGGTCAGAAGCCTTTATTGCCCTAGCCTAAATGAGAATATAGCCGTGACCAATTCAATGTCCCTAATTTATGCGGGTAATTGAGGCACTTCACCAAAGTATCAAGTAATTCAGGGTTGATAACCGCATCTCAAAACATAAAAATCAGACCACAGGTAATTTTCCTGTGGTTTGCGCAGAGTCATACCAAAATTTACAATAGCATAGGTGGACATTTTACCTCCTGATTAGCTTCACCGTAAACCTAAAAAGTCTCATTATTTTGAGTATTCTGATTAAAATTTTAGCAATACGCATTTGATGGTCACTATCAGACATTTTTCCATGTCGCTTCCAGTGGTGCCAGAAATCTAATATCGTTAGTGTTAAGCTTGAAGTCATCATTGATTTTGATGTGGACGTGAGTGTTTTTTTAAACTTTGACGAGGTAAAAAAGTCGCAATCCTATAAAAAACCTGATGTAAACAAGGCGTCTGTTGCGTTTTTTAAATCAGCCGTTGATTTCATTATACTGCTGCCAAAAGGACAAGCAAAACTCGCCGATCAATTTTACCGCACTGCCATATCGGTGCACTTAATATTGCTGAGGGAGACGGAAAATCCTCTCCTTCAGACCTTCGGAGGTCGAACATCATTTTGGCACCACTAGAGGCTCGGCCATAGAGTGTGGTACTATACTTGATTTTATCAAGATGATTAACTCAAGGTGCTCGCACCAAATTGCTAGGGCCGAAGAGGTGCTAGTCCCAATTCTCTCCATGCGCACTAAAATGTGGGGCAATTTACCAAGGGCATGAGCATACGGTCACGTTTCCGCCAAAGTCAACGACTAGGTTAAGGGCTCAAGGTCAATGAACCCGACAAGCTTTAAAAGCAAAGGTCTGATTTTTTTACGTTATAAAACATGATTTTTTATTGCGATGCTCCTGTCATTTTAGTGAACTTAATACCTAAAATAAAGGCGCGAAACCTAAGTTCCGCGCCTGTGTTAATTCCTTCACCTTAATCAATAAACTCGCCTCATCATTGGAATCGGTGATTAAAAATGATTTGTTTTGCTTATAAGGCCCCTCCAGTAGGCTCTGCAGCTGCGGGCATTATGAATTTAAAAATTAGCATACTATTGTCATTCGCTGCAGCGCCAGTTTTGGCTGGATATCTAAAGGCAATAGCAGCTGATTGAGAATAATTGACATTCGAATATAAAGAAACGTTAGTGTATTCTCCACTCTCAACTTTTGTGACGGTCGTCCTAGGAAAAGTAACCGAGCTAAAAAGTTTTCCGGTCAATTTATTTGCAATAACATCTGAAGACGACCCTAGGAATACCTCATGATCTGAACAAGCTTTACATTTATAGCTAAGAAAATAGGTAAATTCTCCAACTTTCACTGCCGGTTTTACAGATATTTTAAGATCTGACACATCAGGTGCATCCGCATAGGTACTTCCAGAAGATGCGCCAATTTTTATGGAATCTTCGTTGATAGTGACAGGAACTACTGCATTGTCTACCTCTGCACGCGTTAAGCGCAAAGAGGAATTAACACTCGGCTGCGTCGAATTGAGAAAATTCGTGGCATTAAAATTCGACGGGGTATAGGTTTCGCTGACGATAAAGTGAATTTCATCTTTGTTTATGGTTACCTTCGGCCTAGCGCCCGTGCGATCAATAGGATACGTAACTGTTGAATTAGCCTTCGAATTGCCAATAGTGTCAACAGGCAGAGCGGTACAATTTTTTACATACACCCCCAAAAGCCCTTGAAGTTGCGACAGAGTATACTTTTTCCCTTCAAGTTCAAAAACTTTCTTGTCAGTAGCATTGGTAGAATTTTCGCAGGACAATTTAACCGTCCAAACAGCCAAGGACAATTTTGAACTAAGCGAAAGAGCCGCGCTATCATCATCACTGGTAATTTCAGAAGAAACATCGAGGAAAACCATTTCCGCATCTGATTCCCCCGAACCTTGAGCAATGAAATCCTTGCGCGCTTGCTGATTCTTTTCTCCGCAATTTGAAAGTGCAAAAATGGCGGGAATAAGAACCGTTAACTTAAGCAGCATACAAATCTCCTTTTAATGAATTTGATCAATCAGAAACACTTAAAGACATATCGGAAACTCTTTAATAAAAAGGGAGTTTATTTTTTTAATCCTCGAAACGATTGACTTATATTTTCCTATTTACCCAGTTTTCTTCCCACTTTTTCTTTTTATCCTCCCTCTTTTTCATTTTTGTGTAAGTGACTCAAATTAGGATATGTACCTGAGTAAGAAAATATTTTTTAGGAAATACTTTGATGGTATTTATTGCATTAGAACGTGCACATTCCGGAAGGCTAGGTCTTTGGGGTAAAAACTAATGATAATTAAGCGTTATATCGAGCCCAGGCAAATTCTTTAAAGCCTGGGTAAAATCTTCCTCAAGAGATATCTTTTCGATCCCAGCGCTAGAAATATAAACCTCTGCAGATTCCATGGCATAGGATAAATGCCACGGAACCTCACCATGATAGGCTAAGACCAAATCCTTGAGTTTATCGATACCTTTCATAACCAGATCATGATTTTTTTGTTGTTTATCTTTGTCTCGCGGCGAGAGCTTTATGTGTAACTTATGCACTTTTTCTTTGTAAAGACTAGCGACATCAACGGCTTTATCAAATTTAAACCGCACGCCCTGATTGTCAAAGCGTCCCTCAGCTATGATATGAAATCCCATCACGGTATTAAGTTTTGGCAAATTTAATGACCTAATGTCTTCCGTAAAAATAGCGAGTTCAAGACTCCCGGATAAATCTTCTACGTTTAGCACCACCAAATTTTTGCCGCTTTTTGTGCGTTTTTCCTGAATTTGCGTCATGATGCCCATAACCATAAAGGGCTTTTTTTCCCTAGCTTTTAATGTAATCTGCTGAATTTCAGCAAAGCGGGCCCCGGAAAATGAGCGAATTTCATCGCTATAATTTTCGAGAGGGTGCTGAGAAACAAATCGCCCCAGTAAATCCTTTTCTTTAATAAGCCAGGACAAAGTGTTGCTAGGTTTCTTAAAAAAATCGAGTTCATCCCAGGGATGCCTAAAGGCATATTTATTGTGATCCGCATCTTCGCTAGAAAACAGAGAAAAGAGCGTACGCATCCCCTGTTTTTTGGTCTCGTGATGTTTTTGACTAAAATCATAGAGATCATTAACCCAAGGAAAAATATCCTGGCGACACACGCCGAAGCAATCAAAAGCACCGGCAATGATAAGAGTTTCTAAATTCTTTTTGCCCACTTTCCCTAAATTAACCCGCTCGGCAAAATCTGTAATAGAAGTGAATTTGCCATTTGCGCGCCGTTCTTCGATCGCGGGTTCAAGCATTGCTCGCCCCATGCCTTTAATCGCAGCAAGAGCAAAGTGTAAGGCACTTTCATTTTTGGCAACGGTAAAATCCAGTTCACTTTCATTGAGGCTTGGCGCATGAACTTTTATGCCCATGCGCTCGCACTCAGCTATATAACGCACAATTTTATCTTGCCTATCCATGTCACAAGTCATGATGGCCGCCATAAACTCATGGGGAAAATGCGTTTTTAAATAAGCCGTTTGATAACTCAGAACCCCATAGGCTGCGGTATGGCTTTTATTAAAACCATATTCAGCAAACTTAGCCATAAGATCAAAGATGTTTTCTGCTAACGTAGCATCAATCTGGTTTGCACTACACCCGTCTATAAATCGCGATTTCTGAGCCGCCATCTCCTGCGGATTTTTCTTACCCATGGCCCGCCGCAAAAGATCGGCCTCACCTAGGGAGTAGCTCGCCATTTCTTTGGCAATTTTTTGTACTTGTTCCTGGTATAAAATAATCCCGTAGGTTTCCTTAAGAATTTCCTCTGTTAAGGGATGCGGATATTTTATCTCCTGACGACCATGTTTACGCTCAATAAAATCATCGACCATCCCCGAACCCAGTGGTCCTGGACGGAAAAGAGCCACGACCGCAAAAACATCATCGAGACAAGATGGCTGCAGCTTTAAAAGTAGCTGCTGCATCCCTGAACCTTCAATTTGAAAAATCCCAATGGTATTTCCCGAACTAATGAGATCGTAAACTGATTTGTCCTCCATGGGGATCATGCGCAAATCGAAATTCGGGTCCTTACCACCACGAATAAGTTTAACCGCCTTATCAATAACCGTAAGCGTTTTTAATCCCAAAAAATCAAACTTAACAAGACCAACTTTTTCCGCATTTTTCATTTCATACTGGGTAATAAGGCTGGGGTCATCTAATGTTCTATATAAAGGAACATAATTTTCCATAGCTTTATCAGCAATCACAACGCCAGCAGCGTGCACCGAAGTATGACTTTTCATCCCTTCGATTTTTTGAGCAAATCCCATAAGCTCTTCAATTTCAGCATCGCTACGCATAACCTCAGATAGCTTCGGTTCCTGGGCTAACGCATCTTTAATGGTGATATTCAACTCATTGGGAATCAGCTTGTTAAATCGATCTACTTTAAGGTAAGGAATACTCAAAGCCCTACCGACGCTTTTTATTGCGGCCTTGGTTTTGAGTTCCCCAAAAGTAATGATTTGCGCAACATTGGCACTGCCATATTTTTGGGTAACATAATCTATGACTTCACCGCGGCGATCTTGACAAAAATCGACGTCAAAGTCCGGCATGGATACCCGTTCAGGATTTAGGAAACGTTCAAAAATGAGATTGTAAGCTATGGGATCTAAGTCCGTAATCCTTAGGGCATATGCCACTAACGATCCTGCTCCCGATCCTCTGCCCGGACCTACGGGAATACCCTTATTTTTAGCCCAATTGATAAAGTCCTGAACGATAAGAAAATACCCAGGAAATCCCATCTTGATAATGACATCTAGTTCAAATTCTAGTCGTTCTATAGCTTGGCTACGCTGCTCTGAGGGTATTTTCTTCTGATGAATATCTTCCCATTCTTTATTGCGTAGCTCCAGCCCCTCCAAGGATAGACGCCTAAGGCTTTCTTCGGAAGTTTCGCCTTCAAGAGTATAATTCGGTAAATAATATTTACCCATTTCAATATCAACAGAGCAGGCATCGGCAATCTTTAGGGTATTGGCAATGGCTTCTGGCCACCTAGCATAGAGTTCACAAAATTCGCGGTTATCGAGTACATGATACCGTGCTGAGACACTGCGGTCTCTCATGGTATTGAGCGTCAAACCATTTTTTAAAGCGAGAAGAACGGTGTGTGTTTCTTTGTCTTCTTCTTCAAGGTAGTGCGCGTCAGCGGTCGCGACTAAGGGTAAGTTTAGCTCCTGGGCAACCTCAGTTAGAAAATCTAAATAGCGACTTTGACCTGCTATGTTGTTGTCAATGACTTCTATATAAAAGCCGCCCTGACTCGCTGTTTGTAAGGATGCGCATAAGGCTAATAGGGCCTTAGCGAAAGGATCAGACGTGCCAATTTTGAGTTTTTGTCGCATCTCTTCTGGGTCGCGGCAATCCTGACTCAGAAGGTTGGTCAAATAAGCCACTTCGCCCAGCTGACAGGAACTTAGCATAAATAGACCTTCACCTAAAGCACAGAGCTCCTGAAAAGGAACCACCGGAACCTCACCTAGCCCCATGGTATAACCACGACTTACAATCTTTAGGAGATTTTTATAGCCAAGATTATTTTTTGCCAGCAACACTAGATGAAATGGTCCCGTCGGACGGTCTTCGGGTTTCAGCTCAGCAAGGATTTTTTCTGTATGTGGCGAAGGAGAGACATATATTTCTGCCCCTAAAATAGGTTTAATGCCTTCTTTTTTTGCTTTAAGAAAAAAATCAACTGCGGCGAACATATTGCCATGATCGGTTAACGCCACTGAAGTGTGGCCCATTTTTTTAACTTTTTTAAGCAGGCTACTTAAGCGTATTGCTCCGTCTGCTAATGAGTATTCACTATGAATATGCAAATGCACAAAAGGTGCTGTTTCATTTGTCATGCTAAAAAACCAAACATTAAAAAATTTATTATTCCCACTCAATCGTCGCAGGGGGCTTGCTTGTTATATCATACACAACCCTATTTATGCCCTTGACTTCTCGGACAATGCGGTCACCGACTTGCAGTAAAAAATCATAGGGCAACTGACTCGGCTTCGCTGTCATACCATCGCTGGCATCCACAGAGCGCAGGGCTAAGGTATATTCGTATGTGCGATTGTCTCCCATTACCCCTACGGTCTTTATAGGAAGTAGCACGGCAAAGGCTTGCCACGTTGAGGCATATAAATTATTCTCACGCAGCATATTGATAAAAATAGCATCTGCTTCACGCAAAATTACAAGTTTTTCTTCACTGATTTCACCTATGATGCGAATTCCTAAACCCGGCCCGGGAAAAGGGTGACGCATAACCAAAGATTCCGGGAGACCAAGTTCCACGCCAATAGCACGCACTTCATCTTTAAACAGGTAGCGAAAGGGTTCTATCAGCTTTAATTTAAGAACATCTGGAAGTCCGCCAACATTGTGGTGACTTTTGATGACTTTAGAACCAGAACCATGCCCCGCAGACTCGATAACGTCAGGGTAGAGCGTACCCTGCGCCAAATGCGTATAACCGCAGCCCTCGGTAAAAGCTTCAAAGACTTCTATAAAGGTCCGGCCAATAATCTTGCGCTTTTCTTCGGGATCGCTGATCCCTTGAAGCTTGGTTAAAAAATCTTTTTGTCGCGGCAATACTGAAAAATGATGTATGCCAGCATCTTCAAGCGCTGAGGCAACCCATTCAGCTTCACCTTTGCGCAAAAGCCCCGTATCGACCAACACCGCAAAAACACGGTCACTTCCCAGAGCCTTGTTTAAAAGTGCAACAGCGACGGTGCTATCAACACCCCCGGATGCTGCCACCAAGACCTTGTCCGTTTCATTGACTTGCGCATTTATCCATGAACACAGGGAAGTTATCAGTGATTCACCCTGCCAATTGAGTTCAACGTGGCATATGTTAACTAAAAAATTTTCAAGTATTTTCTTTCCCCATTCACTGTGATAAACCTCTGGATGAAACTGCATTCCATATATGGGTTTATTTTGAAATTTCATAGCAGCCACAACGTTGGCGGCGCTTTCACCAAGTACAGTAGCACCTTCAGAAATTTTTATCACATCATCGCCGTGACTCATCCAAACAGAGGACCCCGTCGGTACCCCAGCGAACAAAGGATCACTCACCCCAAGATCAGTAAGGAACAATTTTTCTTCGCCATATTCTCTTTTCAGCCCTGACCGTACCTCAGCACCCAAAGCTTTTGCGAGTAGCTGCATACCGTAGCAAATGCCGAGTATGGGCACGCCATGATCGAGCACCCAAGAGGGAAGAGTTCGGCTGTGCTGAGCACCTACAGAGTCAGGCCCACCCGAAAGTATGACCCCACATAGAGTTAAATCCGCAGGAGCATTTGGAGCATCGCTTGCGATAATTTCACAGTAACACCCAAGCTCCCGCAAACGCCGCGCAATAAGAAATGTATACTGAGAGCCATAATCTATGATGATGATAGCTTTGTCAGTGGGTCTTTTTGGAAACATAATAAACCTCTTTATAGCGCGAGATTATATGAAGAGTGGTAAGCAACCTAATCTAGTTTATAGTTAGGAGCCTCCTTGGTGATATAGACATCATGGGCATGACTTTCCCGAAGTCCGGCAGCAGAAATACGGACAAATTCTGCTTGTTCTCTCAGTTTCGGGAGGGTTGGTGCCCCGAGATAACCCATCGCTTGTTTAATACCGCCAACAAGGTGATAAATATTTTGGGATAAAGAACCTTTATAGGCAACGCGGCCTTCAATACCCTCAGGAACAAGCTTAGAAACATCCTGAACACCACTTTGGAAATAGCGATCTTTACCTCCAGACATCATCGCACCAATACTCCCCATCCCCCGGTAAGTTTTATAACTCTTGCCTTGATAGATAACGAGTTCTCCTGGCGCTTCATCTGTCCCGGCAAAAAGATTGCCAATCATAACGCTACTGGCTCCAGCTGCTAAGGCTTTAACGATGTCCCCCGAAAACTTAATACCGCCATCAGCGATTATGGGAACCTGGCTCCCCGCTGCCCCTTTAACGCAAGCAAGAACTGCTGAAAGTTGAGGTACCCCAACGCCAGCCACGACCCTTGTGGTACAAATACTGCCTGGACCAACACCAACTTTGACGGCGTCAGCACCAGCGCTAATGAGTGCCCGGGTTCCATCCTCGGTGGCAACATTGCCTGCGACTAAATCGAATTGATAGTTTTTAAAAGTCTTCTTGATCTCTTTTACGGCGGCGATGACGCCGCTACTATGCCCGTGAGCAGTATCGACACATAAGGCATCCACTCCCGCAGCTAATAACGCTTCTGTCCGCAGCATAAAATCACCACTAGCACCAACAGCGGCAGCCACGAGAAATCTGCCCGCACTATCTTTGCTGGCAAAAGGATATTTGCGGCTTTGCTCAATGTCTTTTACAGTAAAAAGCCCCACCAGTTTCCCGTCTTTTTTGTCGACAACAGGTAGTTTTTCAATTCGGTGTTTTTGGAGCAGGACGACCGCTTCTTCACTGGTGGTACCAAATAAAGTAGTGATGACATTGTGGGTCATCACTTCAGTGACACGTTTTTTATAATCAGTTTCAAAGCGAATATCGCGCCCTGTAACAATCCCTATGAGCACGCCCCGATCATTGATGACAGGGAGTCCAGAGATATTTTCAAGTTGCATGACTTCAATAACTTTACCGACAGTATCTTGATCGGAAATCGTGAGCGGCTGCGTGATCATCCCCGTTAAACTACGTTTGACTTTAGCAACTTGCCGGGCTTGGTCTTCAGGAGACATATTCTTATGAAGAACGCCTAAGCCACCGTGCTGGGCTAAAGCTATTGCAGTTCCTGCCTCGGTAACCGTATCCATAGCTGCTGAGACGAGGGGGATATTTAGTTTTATATTGCGGGAAAACTGGCTACTGGTATCTGTTTCATGCGGTAGCACTTCAGAGGCGCGCGGCTGCAGCAAGACATCATCAAAGGTCAAACATAAGGGGATATCATCTCGAACCAAATTTGCCACGGAGCACCTCCCTAAATTTAATGGATAAAAAAATTCCTCGCATGTTTTTCGCCCTGAAACTCACAAAGGGCATAAATCCCTACAAATACAGCAAAAAAAAGCCACTAACCATACTCATTTTTTTTGGGTAGACCTCAAAATTGCGCTACAGGAATCCCCATATCATACCTCTTTTTTAAAGGCTAAGCATCTCACCGCGCCAAATAAAAACGATCTTTTTTTGACTTTGATCATTTTAAGGGCAGCCAATTTTTCAAATAGTTCTATCTCTGTATAAAAAGAACCCACACTGCGAGGTAAATAAGTGTATGCGTCGCGGTCGCTAAACAGTCCTGCTATGCGCGGGAGTAGTTTATGAAAATAAAGCTGAAAAAGTTGTGCTGTAAGACCTGATCTCGGCAAGAAAAACTCCAGAATAAGGAGTTCACCCCCTGGTTTTAAGACACGAGAAAATTCTTTAAGCGCTTGCGGTTTATCGACCACATTGCGTAAACCGAAGGCAATGGTCAATGTATCCACCGAGGCATCACCCACCCCAATATTTTCCGCACTCATTTTCATAAAGCGGGTTGACGGTAAATTTTTACATTTTTCTTTGGCGAGGTTGATCATATTGTCAGAAATGTCAGCGCCAATATATTCGCTATATTCTGGCCAGCGTTCCACAAATGCGGAAAGCACGTCTCCCGTTCCAGTAGCCATATCGAGGTAAGTACCACCGGAATTTCCCCTAGAAAAAGAAATCAGCGTTTTGCGCCATCTTTTGTCCTGGCCAGCACTTAGCACACGGTTGAGAAAATCATATTCAGGGGCAATCCGGTCAAACATTGCCGCGATTTTCCCCTCGCTTTGAGGAGACATAATATTTGCGGGCTTTTTTGCTTTGCTAAAAAACATTTGGACTTCCTTTAGAGTTTGTCAGGCTCTGGGTTATTTTTTGTTATAGAGGTGCCCCAGCGCTGCTAACCCTATAAATTTACGAGATACTTGGTGTACCACATTTGCGGTATTTATTAAACTGGAATTACCCCCTAAAATGTAATCCCTCTCCTTGCCTTCAGCTACAGCATAGACCACTATAATTATTTGTATTTATAGAAATTTTTTAACAATCAGTTTAACCTAACCTTCCCATCCAAGGGTTTTAAGCCCCGAAGTGATGTCTCAGAAATGACATCCCCCCTAAATTATTTAATATTTTCGATTTTCTTATGCTATGGCTTTGGGGGTGTTAGCAATTTTTTCTATATATTCCGACGAGAATTTAAATGAAATTTTTTAAAAGAAAGGTCAGCAAACGCTCCGGGGCAACGTCTAATTTTTCTCTCGATGAACGGATAACCTTTTTTAAAAAAAGCAAACACGAAACCTCGTGTCCATTTTTTAAACAATTTGTACAGAATAAACTGCTTTTTTCTGTCTAGAAAAATGTGCAAAATCACAGCTGATCAGAAAAATGGAAGTTATTCAGTATTGTTGATACCCATCTACTTCCTGTAACTAGCTGATATTAAGCAAACCGCCTTTCTTAAAACAGTAAGTTTTTCAATTTAAGGGCCTCGGAAAACGATTTTAATCGTTCCATGAACATTCTGGCATTATATTTGCTGAAGTCAGCTAAATTTTAAAGAATACTATGTTAAAACGCTTCTTAAAATAATTACATGGAGTTTTTACATGCGTTTAAATTTGATTATTTACTGTTTATCTTTTTTAACATTGATTTCTTGTGGTGGTGATCACTCAGAAGCCAAACTTAATACCCTTAAAACCGTGAGTGAGCTTACCGGCACACCTCGTGAGGCTATGAGCATTCTTATCTTTGAACACTCAGATAGCTGCGACCTCTCTGGACCTGTGATCTCCATTACGGAAAATACCGACTGCGGGTCGCTCACAGACCGTACTGCTTGGAGCACTTCAATCAACGGCAAATGCACCAATATCCAGGACGTTTCCGCCTCCGAAGCTTGCTGGCAAACCAAGCTATCTACGAGCACACTTATCTTTGAACACTCCGATAGCTGCGACCTCTCTGGACCCGTGATTTCCATTACGGAAAATACCGACTGCGGGTCGCTCACAGACCGAACTGCTTGGAGCACTTCAATCAACGGCAAATGCACCAATATCCAGGACGTTTCCGCCTCCGAAGCTTGCTGGCAAACCAAGCTATCTACGAGCACGCTTATCTTTGAACACTCAGATAGCTGCGACTTCTCTGGACCCGTGATCTCCATTACAGAAAATATCGACTGTGGGTCGCTCACAGACCGAACTGCTTGGAGCACTTCAATCAACGGTCAATGCACCAATATCCGTGACGTTTCTGCCTCCGAAGCTTGCTGGCAAACCAAGCTATCTACGAGCACACTTATCTTTGAACACTCAGATAGCTGCGACCTCTCTGGACCTGTGATCTCCATTACAGAAAATATCGACTGCGGGTCCCTCACAGACCGAACTGCTTGGAGCACTTCAATTAACGGTAAATGCACCAATATCCGTGACGTTTCTGCCTCCGAAGCTTGCTGGCAAACCAAGCTATCTACGAGCACACTTATCTTTGAACACTCAGATAGCTGCGACCTCTCTGGACCCGTGATCTCCATTACGAAAAATACCGACTGCGGGTCGCTCACAGACCGAACTGCTTGGAGCACTTCAATTAACGGTAAATGCACCAATATCCGTGACGTTTCTGCTTCCGAAGCTTGCTGGCAAACCAAGCTATCTACGAGCACGCTTATCTTTGAACACTCAGATAGCTGCGACCTCTCTGGACCCGTGATCTCCATTACGGAAAATACCGACTGCGGGTCGCTCACAGACCGAACTGCTTGGAGCACTTCAATCAACGGTAAATGCACCAATATCCGTGACGTTTCTGCCTCCGAAGCTTGCTGGCAAACCAAGTGATCTTACCCAGTAACAATTGACTCAAGACTCCTAAAAATTTCGTGTTAGCGAAGGCCATTGGTGCGCCGAGAATTCTTTCCAAGTTATAAAAATCGCATTAAAACCAACTAATTTTCGGTCACGAGTGGCATAGGCAGGACTTTTTTCTTAGCGGCTCTATGGGGAAAAATAATTATTCATGCGATGATGAAAGCAATGAGAACGGCTGAAGCCCAGTATCGACTCAAGGCCAAGCCCCCTTCATGAATAGGTTTGTCGAGAAAATCACCGACTACCGCCCCCAAAGGTCGTGTCAGGATAAAAGCGGCCCAAAATAGCATCGTTCTGGATAGTTTTGTCCAATAATATAGCCCAACAATGATGACAAGCAGTGCCATAAATAAAATTGAGCCCCCGCCGTAGCCAAAGCCTGCTGAATCTGCTGTCCAGTCTCCTAATGCGGTTCCCAGGGTTTGAGAAAACATAATGGTGAGCCAATGAAACCCTATTTTTCGTTTTTATCTTCGTTTTTGTCTTCGTCTTCTTTATCAATTTTATTTTCAAGCATTTTACCATCAGATTTTCGGATGATAATTTCTCTCACTCCTTCATTGCCTTTGATTTCTATTGAGTAAGCCTCTTCTCCTTTGTGCTTTTCCTGCTCAACTTCTAGGACTTTACCCGGATAAATATCAAGTGCTTTTTTCTTTGCGGTAGCTTCTGTCATTAATTTTTCTTCAGAAAAAGCAATCGCCGAAAACTGACCGAGGCATAGCGCTAGCAAAAGTGTGTTTCTTTTTTTCATACTGATACTCCTTTAAGTTAAATTGTGATCTTGAGTAAGATCATACTCGGTAATTCGAGCTTCGATAAAGATATCCCGTGATTCTCTCACTGAACATATATATCATCGGATAGTCACCATGAACCCTATGTGAACAACCCCAATAAATTTTACAACATTTTGTTCATACTTATTAAATATTCACAGTTAGCCTTCATAGACTTTATCCCCTTAGTCAGAAACACAAATAAGAAGAACGAACCTCATTTCCGTAAAAGATGTCTATAAAGATTGATGCCTAAAATGCACAGTTACCATGAGTCATTAATTCTGAAGAATAAAGACTAATGCCTTTAAGGCAGTCATCTCGCTTTCTGTATCGGGATCAAGCGCGCGAAGCTCACGCAGTGCTTCATCAATTTTGTCATCGATTTCTCCCCATTTTTTTGGGTCTATCGGCTTTAATCGCGCTTCTGCCGTGTCCCATTCATACTCCAAATCACTGATGCGTTCCCTAGCTTTAGCGTGTTGTCCATTCTGAATAAATTCAAGAGTGTCTTGAGCAATCGTCTGAAAAGCAGAGACATCTGAGAAAGATGAAACTTCAGATCCCTCGTCCTTTAATACCCCAGCTTTAAACATCTGATCATCCTTTACCAGTAGCTTCAGTTCTGACTTACGAATACCATAACCGATTGTCCCTACAGTAAATAACAACACTAAAGCGATGGCCGTATGCAAAATGCCATCTTTATTGATGTGCTCTAATTCCTGTTTTGAAGCATGGCCAGCAACAACGTCTTGCTTTGTTACGCTGAGAAACAAAACAATGGCAAAAATTCCTCCAAGGAAAATAACGCTCGTTACAGTGGCACCAAACCCCAGGCCGCCATATTTATTCGGTTGAGAAAGATAATCGCCAATTGATGCGCCAAGAGGCCGGGTGAGTATGTAAATAAGCCAAAAGGAAAGTACGTGATTGAGCTTCATTTTCCAAGCAACCGAAAAAACCACTATTAATCCGGCGATTATGAGACCCGTGAATGCATAGCCTAAACCAAGTCCTTCTGCCATCAAATCGCCAGCAGCGGTTCCCAAAGCAAACGTAAATAAAATCGCCAACCAATAAAAGGCTTCGCGTCGAAAGGTTGTTATGGAATGAATGGAAAGGGTTTTTTCAAATTGATACCAGATAATAAAGCAAACCGATAAGAGAAGACTGAAGACAATGGTGCTTGTTTCCAAGGGGACACCAATCTTATCGGTAAGATTATCGGTGACAAGAGTGCCAAAAACACTGATAAGCATTACAGAAACCCAGTAAACCCCGGGAATATATTTCTTGGTTTTAAACTGAAAAAAAAGCGCGATCCCTAGAAGTAAGCCGGTAATCAATGATGTTCCGGTAAGGCCAAAATTAAGTGCGACATTTAAATAATCAGCAGCAGTTTCTCCAACCGTGGTGCACATCACCTTGATGAACCAAAAATAAAGCGTGATTTCCGGCACTTTATTCAAACCTGACGCTATACTTTCTTTAAAATCGTTTTGTGTCATATCCATAAAGAAAAACCTCTATTATTAAAATCACTCAATAGCGTTCTAGTCATTTAAAGATCTTTATCCTATACTTTAGTTTGCCATGATAAATGCGGTGAAATGATTAGGGCACTTCTATATCATCGGAAAGTCTCTATGAACGCTGTGTGAACAAGCGCTGAAATGATGATATAACACTGTTTATATTGGGTTAATATTTGAAAATACTCGTCACAGAAGACAATACCCTACTTGGAAAAAGCATAAAGCAAGGACTGGAAGAGGCTGGTTGGATTGTCGATTTGGCCCAAGATGGGGCCGAAGGTTTATATTATATCGAGTCATGTACTTATGATGTCATCATTTTGGATTGGATGTTGCCGAAACGTTCCGGCATTGAGTTGTTAAAAGACTTAAGGAAGATGGGACGAGAAGATCCGACCATCATGATCACAGCCAAAGGTGCCGTCATCGACAGAGTTGAGGGATTAAATGGTGGAGCCGACGACTACATGGTAAAACCTTTTGAGATGATAGAACTCATTGCGCGGATTAATGCTGTTTATAGACGTAAAAATTCTCGTGGGCAAGCCGAACTCACTTTGGGCAAGCTAACCTTAGACGTCGCCAAACAAAAAGCTACTGTGAACGGAATGCCCCTAGAGCTCACCATTAAAGAATTTGACCTACTTGCCGCTTTGGCGACAAAAAATAACCACCTGGTAAAACGCAGTCACCTATCAAATAGCCTTTATGAACTTAACAGCGAGCCGGATAGCAATAGCATAGATGTCCTACTCGCCCGCGTCAGAAAAAAGCTACTTGGTTCTGGGATTGAAATTGAAACTCTACGTGGAAAAGGATTTATCTTACGTGTGGAAACGCCTTCCCCTTAATATAAAAATTACTGGCGCTCTCATTGCGGTTCAAACTGCGGTTTTAGCTGGTAGCTTTTTCTGGATGTCGGCTTGGATATCCAGAGCAAGGCTTAAGGAATTACATAGCCGACTTGAGATGCAAGCAGATGCCATCGAAGGCGGGTTAAAGGCCACTAATCTGGGCATCTCCTTCGACATTACGAACGAAATGATTCAGGAACTTCTCAGCGATAAAAACTTTTATTTTGCGGTGGAGAACGATGCCAAGGAGATTCTTGCAGAAGGGCACGGACCTTCGCGAGAAATTCGCCAAGTCATGAATGAAAATCTTCAGAGACAAAAACGCGACGAAGCAATTTATCCTATTTTCGCTTTTGGTGAAAAATGGTTTGTACAAAGTGAAGTATACAAACCGCACAAAAATGCGAAGCGTTATTTTATTCATGCCGCCATAAATGCACAACCTATGCTTGACGAAATTCACGTATTTGAGCGCAGCATGGGTTTCGCAGCATTTGCGATTCTTTTGCTTACGAGCTTAGGGAGTGGGTTTGTCGTTTCATTGACGACGCGAAATATTAAGAATTTTTCATCGCAGATAAAATCATTGCGGCCACCACTTTTTGCGGGAAATATTGCTCTGACGCCCCAATCAGCTGAGGAAAAGCTTCTTTTTGATTCTTATAAGGAATTGCTCCAGGCCGTTCAGTCTTCGGCAGCGTCGCAAAGACTCTTTTTGGCGCATGCTTCGCATGAATTAAAAACACCTATTGCCGCGGCGCTTTCTGCATTGGATGTTACCCTTTCGCGAAAACGTGATGCCAGTTCTTACGAGCAAACTTGCCGCGATGTTTTCTCCGAACTGCAAACATTAAAGCGCCTATCTACCGCTTTACTCAATTTAACCCAACTTGAATCTGAAACCATTAGTGAAAATAAAACTTGCTCGGTAAGAGATATTTTAAATAATGTACCGTTACGGTGGCGAAAGCTTGCCGAGGAAAAAGCGATTTTACTGGACATTAATAGTGATGAGTCCAGTCAGTATCAAGTAAGAGGTAGCCTGGAAGATTGGGAAATTATTCTCGGTAACATCCTTGAAAATGCTATTAAATATGGCAAGCAAAATGGCTATGTTAAGGTCAATTTCACAACAACAAATAACGAAGCTGACCTGAGTATTTCTATTGAGGATAATGGCATTGGCATGAACAGCTGTGAACTTGATAAACTGGGTGAATTATTTTTTAAGGCAGATACGTCTAGAAGTACATCTTCCTTTGGTCTAGGATTCGCCCATGCTAAACGCATTTTACAACATCTTGAGAGCACTATCGCCGTAAAGAGTAAACCGGGGCTTGGCACGTTAGTAACCATTCACACTGCTAAAGTCTGAAAAATTGACTCTTCAGGACCCTATTTAAAAGCGACATTCGGTAAACTGCAAGGCTTAAAACATGGCCAATTCCTCTCTTGCTTTACTTGAAGCCATTTTTCTCTTTAAGGTTAAGGTTTTTGACACGATATCCCTCATCATTTTCATCGTATTTTATGATGAGAAGAGCATCTGGTGCGGCAGTATCGCCAATCTCCCCTGACTTTTCTGTACTCAAAGCATTTTTCAAATCTTCTTCACTAAGGGCAAATGTCTGACAATTCATTAAGTGCCTTACCCCACGTCCATTGAAATCTTCAAGAGAGGGGAATGAATCTAAATTTTCATTTATTTGAGATGTCGACCATGCTCTTAGCCCAGAGCTAATTCCATCTCTTCGTATTGACATATTCAACTTAAAAAAACTCATCCCTTCAATCAAAACCGACGCGACAGAACCAGCTTTTCAAGACTTTTTTTCGTTGAGCACCAAGATCTTACGACATTGATAAACGTTTTGCCGTTTAGTCTTCCCACATTTTCCTAGAATTAAACTATTCAGACATCATGACACAATACTTTTTGGATCGCTCAGTTTGCGAGGTCCTCTTCTTTTTCTAAAGCATTAATTTCTTCCATCATCGTGGTTTTTTCATCATATGTGGGAATTCTAATTTGAGGGATTTCTATGATTTTATCTGCAGGAATCGAGCGTTCATAGAGAGACATAACTTCTGCTGGCTGAATATGGGGATTAGCACCCAACGCACTTGAACTTGGAAACAATTCACCGCTGATCCACAGAAAATCTGGAAAATAATAGTTTTTGAGTTCTTCACCACCGGAGGTGACCCATTCTCCGCCTACAATTTCGCCTAGAGCATTTATTTCAACAACGTACTTGTATAAAACAGATCTGGCATAGTGTTCTGGATTTTCATTAAGTATAGTAGATAAAAAAGAGCCCTTGTCTGTATAATTTATATAAAAAACCTCTGTCTCAAAATAGTGAAAACCCGTAGTTGTAGGCGAAAAAATAGCACTACCCAAACTATTTTCACCCTTTGGGTCTATGATAGATAATGCAGCCTTTTTATCCAGCTCTCGCTGCTCGCGTACGATATATTTGTAAACGGGAAAATTCTCAACCGTAATATCATTCCAAATATCCATATTAAAGGGATGCCGTTTATCTCCGATCCAATTAGCTAAGGCTATATGAAAATCACCTGGGTTGGTATCACCACAGCCCGAGAGTCGATTGCGGGTGCTTCGACTGCTAAAATATCGCTCCTCTCCATTTCCATGGCAACGATCGCCAGCTAAAAAAGCATAAGATCGGTTTAAATAGACCTCGGATAATAAATTTTTAATATCCTCAGCGGTAAATGTTATGCCATTTTGGATCACAGGATTCTGTGGCTCTTGATGCCTGGTAGCCGCGGCCACCCAACCGTCACAGTGTCCCTCCCACCACTTTGAATCTTTGCCATTGTGATATATTTTCTCCCAGGAAGCGGCAATGGGCTCAGAATTAAAAGCCAAATCATATTTTTCCACTGTAGACAAATCTCCATTGCTTGCCCTTGCACCTAGCCCCCCCTTGACAAACGGTAAATAACTTGCAGAATAGGGAATAAAAGAGCTCTCGCCCTCTAACGGCATCTCACTGAGCTGAAACTGTAAATCAGTTCCCCAAATAATTTTAAAAAGGGCCTTCTTAGCAAGAAAATCATCTTGATTTGTGGCTTTTATCGTAGAATGATCTTTAACATTAACGGTTGCACATGAAAGTGTTTGCGCAATGAGTATAAAATTAAAAAGGGAAAGTATTCTTTTCATGCTAAATCCTCTTTTCATACGAAAAGTATAAAACTTAAAAGTCTATTTTACAAATATAACGCTTATCATTCAACGGAATTAGGGAAATTAAAGTCTGGGACTATAACAAGGTACTCAAATGATGGACTGGCTGTGCCATCATTAAATAATCAATTATGCTGCAATAAACTTATGAATAGGCCACCGAACGGGCTAGGAGTTGCTACTTTGGCAACAACAGTAGCGATAAGTGATAATCAACGGCTAAAATTTAACTCAAAAACCATTTCAATAACTCAACTTTAACCAAAAAATCTGAGGGATATATCGGCTTAAATACTTAAAATTATGCTAGAATGGTCCTTTGACGATGGACTACCAAATTATATACTGCGGAAGGGGGGCACAATGTTTTATAGCGACGTCCACGCTCATTTAACCCATGGACTTTTTGCTACGGATTTAGACGCTGTTATCTCGCGAGCTAAAGCAGCATCTGTTAAGCATATTGTTGTTAATGGCCTTAATCCCCAATGCAATGATGCCGTGCTGGAGCTTGCCAAAAAATATCCCTGCATCGTCCCCAGTCTTGGTATTTATCCTGTGGACGCCGTCAATCATTTGCTTGATCCGAGTGCCTATCCCTTTCCCATCACAAGCTTTGATGTTGATGCTGAAATATCAAGAATTAAGGATAGAGTCACCCGAGGCGGCATTGCTGCTATCGGCGAAATCGGTCTCGATGGTTACTGGCTCCAAGAAAATACTTACAAAGAGCAGGAGCGCATCTTTGTAGCTTTGGTAGAGATTGCACATTCTCATGGCCTTCCCGTGATTGTGCATTCGCGCAAACTCGAAGCTCGTGCCATAGATATTTTAAAGTCATTTGCCAGTATTAAGGTGATTATGCACTGTTTTGGCGGCAAAGTGAAACTCGCCCAGGAAGCAAGCGAAAAATATGGTTTTTGCTTTTCTATCCCCGCGATTGCCTCGCGAAGTGAAGCCTTTACCAAGATGCTCCGTGAGCTCCCACAGCACTGCCTACTCACTGAGACGGACGCCCCCTATTTGGCACCGACCAAAGGTGGACGGAGCGAACCTAAAGATGTTGTGGAAACTGTCGCCTATTTCTGCAAACTAAAAAACCTTCCCCTAGAGGAAGGTCTTAAGATTTTTTCTGAAAATTTTTCTCTAATGTTTAAAATCAAAGAATAACAGTACGTGGATAATTCTTAAAGCCACAAGGTAAACCCAAGTCCCATAGAATCTGTGCTGGTGTCCATTTCATTGACAAGATGAGAACCGCCATTGCGGACAAAATGTTCGTTAGTCACCATATAATAGCTAAAAACGCTGAGCTGAGAATGTAGAAAATAATTGGTACCCAAACTATAGTAACGGCCACTGCCATAAAGATCTGAATTAACAAAACCATTCTGATAGTCCATACGGCTGCCGAGGACTCCGAGTCCGCCTTCTAAATTGAGGAGTGGAGAACGAAATACCAGTTTCGTTCCGACATTAAAACGTGAGCCACTTAAGGATTCAAATCCGTCATCGCGGTGTTTTAGATTGACAAAGGTATGACCAAACTCAAACTGCATAAAATTAAAGACTTCAAGTCCTGCGGTCGTTTTTAAGCCCACACCTTTCCAGTTAGCGGAGCGGTTTAAAAAAGCATCGCCACCCTCTAGGCCAGCAACGTCACTACCCTTTGCCTTGCTTATGATCTCGCCATATTCGCCGCCCACTGCTTGTGAGACGAAAATATAGTTTTTTGCCCCAGAACGCATATAATTGATATATGAGTGCTGCATGGCCAAGGCCAAAGTGTTAAAACAAAAAAACACGCCAACTATCAGGACAATCCGCTGCATCTTCAACATAAAGACTCCGTTTGTACAAGGAACAAAAAATATCCACATTTAAAGAAAGTTTGCCTAAAAATAAGCAAGGAATGTGCCGCTACACTTCTGCCGATTTAGATGGCTGATATTTAAGGTTTTTGTGTTTTGGAAGGGTGGGTAAAAACAGGAAAAAGTCTGATTAAATATTTACAGCTGTCAATATGTTAGCCACTGTTAACGACGAATTAAATCAGTAACCAAAGTAAGCGCACCCATAGCCTCATCAAGTCCGAAGCCTTTCCCTTCTAATGCCATCTCGTAAATGCGCTTATGAAGACCGGTGAAACCACCAGAAAATTCGATCTCTTCACCATCAATGGTGATGCTGCGGTAAGCAGGTAAACCCGCTGCCTTGGTTTTTAAAGGCAAATCATTTTGGTCAACACTCAAAAACCAGTTCACCTTTGCTCTTTCGAGTTCAAGATAGCCCTTGCCTTTTTCATCAGTTTTGAATTCTAGTTTACTGTCCTGGCTCTCGCCAAAAAGCCACATAAGCATATCGAAAAAATGAATGCCAATATTCATCATTACGCCACCAGAAAGGCGGTCGCTGCCTTTCCAAGACTCATGGTACCAGCGCCCTCTCCGGGTGACATAATTAAGATTGACGACTGCCTTATTGGTTGGAGTATATTCTTTTACGCGCTCTTTGAGATCACGGATTACGTCATGGACTCTCAGCTGCAGGACATTAAAAACTTTAACCTGATGCTGCGCTTCGAGGTCTTTTAAAAAATCCACATCATCTGGATTAAGCACCATGGGTTTTTCGCAAATCACATTGCAGCCATTGGCAAGTCCCATGCGAATATGACTAGCATGAAGATAATTAGGAGAGCAAACAGCTAGAAAATTGACTTTTTTGGGGTCGTGATAATAATGCAGGCGGTTGAGATAATCTTCAAAGAGCTCAGTTTCGCGAAAAAACAGCACATCAGGGGAAAAGCTATCCAAAATACCAACTGAAGTGGAGGGATCTGTTGCGGCGATAAGTGCCCCCCCCAAATCTTTAATAGCCTGTAAATGACGCGGAGCAATATAGCCCCCCACTCCGGTTATGGCGCAGTTAAAAGGTATACTCATGAATTAAGTTTTCTCTCCACAAATGGGTAAAATTTGTATTATAGTTTATAAACTTTCTCATCATTTTGCTCAAATGCGTTACGCAAATCAACAATCAACTTGGAAAATTCGTAGACGCGCTGATAATCAACATTTGTGTGTTTGGTGGTCACCACAACACAGTCTGTCGATTTGAGCAAATCATCAGTCAACGGAACACTATGCATCTCACCATGCTCTTCGGTTTTAAATGTGCTAATGTAGGGATCGTGAACAACCACATCACCACCTTTTTTAATCACTTCATCAATGATTTTTAAGGCTGGAGATTCTCTGGGGTCATCAATATCCCCTTTATAAGCGACGCCGAGAAACAAAATTTTGGAGCCATTTACTGACTTTTTATGGCGGTTAAGCGCTGAAGTGATTTTAATCGTCATGCGATGTGGCATCAGATTGTCTATTTGCCCCGCGGTATTGATCATCGTAAGATCAAACTGGTAATTTTTTGCAATATATTCGAGATAAAAGGGATCTAAAGGAATACAGTGACCGCCGATGCCTGGACCTGGATAAAAGGCTTGAAAACCATAAGGTTTCGTTTTGGCCGCTTCAATAACCTCCCAAATACTAATGTCCATTTTGCCACTGAGAAGAGCCAATTCATTTACTAAAGAAATATTGATGAGGCGGTAGGTATTTTCCAAAATTTTTGTCATCTCGGCAACCCTAGGTGAGCTTACGGGATGCAAAACGGGAATTGCTTTGCTATAAAGGGTCATCGCAAGTTTCTGCGCCTCTTCGCCGAAGCCACCCACAACCTTTGGGGTATTTTCTGTTTTAAAACTGTGGTTACCTGGATCAACGCGTTCTGCCGAATAGCAAAGCCAAAAATCTTCGTTGACATTTAAACCACTCTCTTGCGCAATTATCGGCAAAAGATATTCTTCGGTGGTCGTAGGATAGGTTGTGCTTTCAAGAGAGATGAAAACACCCTTTTTCATATAGGCGCCAATATCTTTGCCTGCACTGGCGATATAACTCATTTCCGGTTTTTTAAATTTGTCGAGAGGGGTGGGCACGCATATGATGACAGCATCACATTCTTTAAGACGTGAAAAATCAGTCGTCGCCACTAAAGTATGGCTCTTGACCGCGGCTTTCAGCTCACTATCCACGACGTCGCCGATATAGTTGTGTCCGGCATTGACCTGGTCTGATTTGTGACTGCTTTTTTCAAATCCGACGACTTTAATTCCTTTTTTAGCAAAAGCTACCGCCAAAGGAAGACCGACATAACCAAGACCCAGAACGCCGACAACACCTCGGTCATGTTCAAATTTTTCCAGAAGTTCTTTAAAAGTTTTGTTGCTCATAGACACCCATCCCTTTTTAGGTAAAATTAATGTTTACTTTATTTTTGGATCTTAAGCACCATCTTCCCTAAACCGAATTGACAAGGCTTAATCCCTGCACATCATCTTTCGCATATTTTTTTCCGCACTCAGAGCAGCAATAATCCTTTGGCAATTTTTCGCCACAATAACAAATCCATCCTTGAACTCGTGCGGGCATGCCATAAACCATGGCATAATCAGGAACATCTTTGGTTACCACAGCACCAGCTCCGACAAACGAATACTCGCCCAAAGTAACGCCGCAAACTATCGTCGCATTAGCGCCAATGCTCGCACCTTTTTTGACTAAAGTCTTTTTATACTCGGTTTTGCGCTCGATAAAAGCCCGGGGATTGATAACATTAGTGAAAACACACGAAGGCCCGCAAAAAACGTCATCTTCCAAATGCACATCATCATAAAGTGAAACATTGTTTTGTACTTTAACGCCTGAGCCAAGACGGGCCCGCGCGCCAATATAAGAATTTTGTCCGATGGCACAGCGTTCGCCAATAACGGCTCCCGGCATGATGTGACTAAAATGCCAAACCTTAGTTTGGGCTCCCACCTTGGCTCCATTATCAACAAAAGCAGACACATGTTTTTGAAAAAAACCGCCGCTAGTTTCTACTTTGATCAATTCGCTCATAAGCTCAGCTCCTTTGGGGCAGGTTCACATTTTTAGTGGCGCTGATAAAAAGATTTTACCGCACCACAAACTTGGTCTACTTGGTCTTCAGTCATACCGATATATATGGGCAGCGCAAGGGCGCGGTCGCAGAGGTTTTCCGCAACAGGAAAATCTCCTTTTTTATACCCCAAATACTTAAAACATTCCTGCAAATGCATGGGAATGGGATAATAGATGGATGTACCGATACCCTGCTCTTGCAAATAAGCTTGTAGGGCATTGCGATTTTCACATTGAAGAGAAAAAACATACCAAACCGGAGAAGCCTTAGAATCAATAAGGGGTAAGGAAATTTGCGGGATGTTCTGCAAACGGCCTTTATAAAGAGCGGCTATCTTTGCCCGCTCCTCAATGTCACCTAAAATATAATCCATTTTGACATTAAGTACCGCTGCTTGGATTTCGTCGAGGCGCGAATTCATGCCGATATAGTCATGGTGGTATTTTTTTCCGGAGCCATGGACGCGGCATTTTTTGATTATTTCCGCAAGTCGGTCATCGTTAGTGGTGACCATACCGCCATCCCCAAAACAGCCCAGTGTCTTGGTGGGGAAAAAGCTATAGACACCAACATCTCCTGCAGAGCCAGCGGTTAAACCTGCATAACTCATACCGAATGACTCTGCAGAGTCTTCGATGATTTTGAGATTATATTCTTTGGCAATGGGAATAATCTGATCATATTCTGCCATCTGCGCAAACAGATCCACGGGGAGAATTGCTTTGGTTTTGCTAGTTACCGATGCGGGGATTTTACTCGGATCGATATTAAAGGTCTTAGCATCGACATCGACAAAGACAGGCTTGTGCCCCCCCCGTGCTATACAGGCTGTGGAAGCGAAAAAGGTAAATGGCGTGGTAATAACCTCGCTGCCTGGTTCTAGTTCCAAGGCCTGAACCGCTAGCAGTAGTGCATCAGAACCATTTGCCACACCAATGGCATGTTTTACCTTAGCAAACTCTGCGATCCGCTCCTCTAATTCGCGAACTTCTTTACCTAAAATATAAGATCCGGACTGAACTACCCGCCTTAGCCGTTCATTAAGTTTGGCTTCAAGGCGCTGGTTTTGATGTTCACCCGTATAGAACGGAATCCTCATAGATCCCCCAACTAACTATTAATGTTTGGTTTTTTTAGCATGTTATAAAAATTTGCGCCTAAGCAGCTCAGTTCAGTTTGCACCCGCGAAGCTGCCTAAAAATAGCGCTAAGCATACGTTAGCTTAGATCCCCCAAACCTGACAACTCATAATTCCCGACTTAAAAAGAAATTAGGGAAGTATATTTTCACTTTGGCTTTGGGCCGCGCCTACATAAAAGCTCAGTAATTTTTCAATAACAACATCAACGGAGATGAATTTTTTATAAATGATGACCTCATTAGGAAACTGAGCACCAAAGTCAGCGTTTTGATGCTTTTGGTCTAAACAAATAAGCAAATTGTTGATGTTGGCTTCTGTGAGGTCGTTGAGTTTTTTTTGCAGGTAAGCGTCCGTCCAGTATCCCACGATTTCGAGATAGCAAAACCACTGGGGATTTTGGTGGTGGGTGATTTTAAAATCAGGAAATATACATCGCTCCCCCCGCAAAGCA
>JAUILP010000130.1 GCA_030432875.1 Oligoflexia bacterium
TGTCGATGATTGGGAACAACTATACCGAGCTGTTGCCTATGGATACCACATCTCAGGTGTAACATTTGGTACTAATACTTCATAGGCTCATGCTCGAATTTAATTCCTAGACGTAATCTTCAGCGGCCTTACCTATCAGCAATAAAAAATCCCGATCAAAGTCACCCCAGATGAGACTAATAGGGCGTTTTTTGCCAAAATTATACAATACTAGCGCTGCCGCGACCAGGCCGAAGGCCGGGAGCGGCTGGGAAAAAACCAAAAAACTTGCGAAAAAACCACAATTTTAGCTATAATACTTAAACAGCACAAATCATGAAATATTTTGGGTAGTATTTTTACTTTAATAAAAACATTCTAAGGTCATCTAAATGCCCTCATTTTTACAAAATATTTTGATCCTGGTAAATTGCCTGCTTCTTTCTAGTAGTTTTGCATGCACGAGCACGACTAAGAACATTAGAACTGGTTTTAAAAATCCTCAGAATGAAATCCCCCCATCCGGTCAAGAATTGCCCACCGGGGTAACACCTTCAGAAACTGATCAACATCCTGGTCTGGACCTTGATAAAAACGGAACCCCTAAAAATATTGATGACTCAAACCCAGCGACAGAGTCGCTTCCTGTCGCCAGCGATGTCATCGTAAGCAATGAGCTATCAGGCATCATTTTTGGCAATGGTGGTGAAATTTTATCCTGGCAAAATAATCCTTGGTTTTTTACCGCGAGAGATAATCCACGTAAAGTTTTTTATTGCATTGATATAGACTCTAAGCGATTTTCCTTAAAAAAGGACGTAGCCGTTAATATTATAGAAGAAACGCTGAGAGAATGGGGCACATTTTATAGCGCTCTGTATCCTCTCTCCTATAATAAACTCACCCAAAGTCACGAAAAAGATTTTTTTGCCAACAAATGGTTTGCGACAACATTTGCATTAGTTTCCTGTGATACCTCATCAACGACCACCATCGATTTGCAATTTAATCTTGGTAATAGTGTAGAAGGTATAGAAAAAATCCGTCACCAGAATAAAGATGACCTGGTTGCCCTAGCTTACCTAAATAAATATAGTACAGAAAAAATGTGGGCAAATGGTGCCATTTGGTTTGCGCCTGATTTGGGGGAAGACAAACTCAGCCAGGATGCACAACCTGGGTTTTGGACAAATACTGATAAATTTAAAAATGTGCTCTACCACGAACTAGGACATATCTTTGGTCTTCCCCATGACAGCCTAGATTTTATGAAAACCGATCAACCAGCAAAAACAATTGTTTCTAAAGTAGCAACCACCTATTCCTTAAGTGGTATTATACTCAACAATGTCAACTACTGGGATAATGAGTTTTGTTTGAAGCCTGATTTAGCCTTGCCATCTCAAAGTGCTCTAACTCCCAATATGGAAATCGATAAGATTTTTAATGTAAATAAAGCTGCAATATATATATTTTGTTTTAAAACAACTCAAGGTAACGCAAACTCGTTCTTTACCATAAAAAATTACAACACAAAAAATGATTTTATAGAAAAAAGAGAGTTCCCTTTTATAGCAGAAAAAGAAACCTATAATAAATATTTTACGACCTTGATGCTGAGTGCAGAGAATACATATCAGCCAGTTACTTTGGGTGAATCGACTTCCTTGTTTGGTATACTGCGCTTTCCTTGGAGTACCATTCTTATGATATTAAATAAAACATCTCTTACCCATTATCTTGAATTTAAAGTGATTAAATCCAGTGCCACCTTTGGAGTAAAGCAAGAAGTAAATACCTATCAATTAGATCCCATAAATATTGAAGATTAAATTTTTCTTCCAGAGATTTTCTCGGCTAGGTGAAGCATCACCTGCCTTTTAACTTTAGTTTTAGCGTCAGCACTTGGGGCATTCCACGTGCCGACTTTGACACCTTTAATACTGTGAACTAAAGTGCAGTATATCCCGAGTTGGCACGGGCTGCCCCGTCTCCTTGTATGTCGCTTGAACGCTCAAAGAATACGGTAATAAATTGCCCGGCCTATTTCTAAAAGTATACTTATTTCCATGCTCACAGGGGATGGAAAAATCATTTTCCGCAGGTTCTGTCGCAGGGTTATAATCAGAGAACCGACAAAAAAATTGAAAATTCATGATATCTGATGAAGGAAGCTGAGCTCCCGTCGATATTTTTGCTAGTGAAAAAGCAAACACATATTGTTCTGAAGTTATCAGTGCCTTTTTGTTAATGATAATCGCCTTAAGATCGTTCAAATCATAATTTATTACGGGTGGAATCGGTGGCACTGGAGGTACTGGTGGTACGACTGGTGGCACTACCGGGGGCACTGGTGGTACTGGCGGTACAGGAGGTACGACTGGTGGCACGGCGGGAGGAGGATCTACAGGCTCTTCGGGAGTGACAACCGGCTCTTCGGGAGTGACAACCGGCTCTTCGGGAGTGACAACCGGTTCTTCGGGGGCTACTGGAGCTATATGTAGAGACGTCAGTGAAGGTAAAACGACTTTAGCTGGGGTAGAATCTACGCCACCTTCCGAAGTAATTGCCCTGACTTCAAATAAAATTTCTTGTTCCTGATTTAGAGGAATTGCTGTCTCACCAGCTCCGCATAAAGCAAAAGACTCATCTTCCACGGTTATCTCAGATGCTGAGACCAAAATAGATCGGTAACGGCACTGAAACCCAGCCTCAGTATTGTTTGAACCGTAGCTGACCAGCATCGAACCATTATTCTCTTTCTTGCTGAGAACAAAAGTATCTAGTCCATCACTGGGATCGACAGCGGGAGCTTTCGACTTAGCTTTGCTAAAATTAGAGCACCCCCCAAGAATTTGGAAGGCCATCATTAAGATAAGAAATATTTCGATATTTTTTAATAAAAAATTCCGCTTCAACATAATAAACCCCTCATACAGCTATTTTTAATAGTATATTATATTATTTTTATAAACTTGTATATATAATTTTTATTTTATTATATTTTTATTTTTTTATAATATTTATTACAATAGCTTATCGTATGACTGAAAATTCCTCGTTTTTTTGGAGCCCTATACCCTTACCGAGATCTACTCACCAAAGATTATACTTCTATCACTTAATATGATTGACTTTTTTAAAGCGTACGGCTGTTTTAGCTTTTTATGGGTTAGCAAAGATAGGTTAAGATCCCCGCATGGAATATTAGCAAATAATACCCAACTTATGAGGGAAGCATTATACGCGAAGAAAATTCTGCCGAAGACGAAGACAGGGTTACCAGCAAAAAAGCTTCTTGCCGCACCGAGTTTTAGGGGCATTTTTTTCTGATATCGATCAAAACCAAGCAAAGGCAGTAAGACAGCTATGACTTCTCATAAAAAATTAGACTCTATTGAAGATCAAATTCATAATGTAAAAGCGTCCCTTCCGACGCCACGTCTAAATCTTAGCGAAGATGAAAAAGATGAGCTTGTAAGAAAAATTGGGGGGCCTAGTACTGTGAGGAATGTCCTAAACGCAGCAATGAATTTGCCTAAGGCACGTTTGTTTTGGCTGTTTAATTCCCTAGATCCGCAGTTACTGGTCGACATCCTCCAAAATGATATGAGTGATGCTATAAAACGCGCAAAAAAAATTAAGAGTGGGTAACCCATAATGTAATCAAAACTAGCGAAAAACCAGAAAATGCTCATAGCTGAAAACGTACTTTTATATACAGATTGATCACTTGGGTTGGTTTAAATATCAATCATTCGAATTTTTTTTAAAATGGATTTCTAGATTTGCTCAATGAAAACTTAAAAATTGTTTCTTCTAGTGCTATTTTAAGACTACGATTCTTAATTTTTAGGATAGGTTGATCATCGAGAATAGATTCTAACCCAAGTTATAAACTATTTGACATCTCAAAGGCGATGCGTTTTTGCCAATAACCCACTCGCTTTGTATACGGCCCCGGCTATGACTCAGACCGCTAGGGTTCTGACAAGCTTAACAGCCGTAGTCCGCCCCTGCTCTATGCTATCTGGAACACCTAGTCCGCGGTAAGAGCTACCGGTGACCACCAATCCTGCGGGAAGTCGGGCTTCAATTTCATCGACCAGGCCTAGATGGCCCACAGCCGCCTGGGGGTAACTAGCAGGCCAACGCTCGACTACATAGCCCAAAGGCTTTGCTTCGATACCGAGAAGCTCTTTCAACTCACTCAAGACAAGCTCACACAGAGCGGTGTCGTCGAGATCCATAGTATAGGGTGCCGCGCCACCAAAGAAAACCCGCATAAGAGCATACCCTTTAGGTGCGCGGTCGGGAAATTTGGCGGAGGTGAAGGTCATGGCGTCGATCAGCCTTTTTTCTCTTCGAGGAATCATCAGCCCGCTAATGGGATTTGAGAGCTGGAGATCTTTCTCACGAAAGCCCAGGGAGATGGTACCGATATGAACATGATGGATTTTGGCCAAGGACGCAGCACTTTCTGGAGAGATGGACTGCAGCAATCGCGCGGCCACATTAGCCGGGGAGGCAAAGATGATAGCATCTGCCAAGATAGATTCCCCTCCAGACTCTTTCCCCTCTAGGTGAAGACGATACCGCTGTCTTTCACCACCCCCATCGATAGCCTCAATTGCCGAAACTTTACTCTTTAAGCGCAAATCAAAGGCTGAGTTTTCACAAAGTTGGCGTACCAGTTCCCGCACCAGATGATCCGCGCCATTTTTAAAGGTGATGAAGCTAGGAGCAAGAATTTCTCCCCGGGCCTTGGCCTCCTTACGAAGCTTTGCCTTTGCGCGCATGCGGCCAAACGCCCCCGCCACAAGACTTCCCCCATCACGCTCCATCTCCCGCATAACCGGAGCCGTGGTAAGGATGCTCTGATACTCTGGGTCCGTATTATAGATACCCCCTAGTACGGGACCGATAAACTTTTCCAGTGCCTCTCGGCCCAAGCGCCGCCTGACAAAATCAGCCAGAGACTCGTCGCCGTCATCCCTCCTGGCGGGAATAAATGGTTCTTTAAACATACGCAGCTTACCGCGGGTGGAGATTAACCGGGAGCGCACAAAAGCGAGCGGAGATATGGGTAGCAGCACGGGCCGCCCCTGATCTACCACATAAGTGTTACGCGTCTCGCTCCCTGGATTGAATAGCTGCTCCCTTAGTCCTAGTTCGCAGGCTAGGTCCCATGCCCCAGGCTTTCGCGTGATAAAAGACTCCGGCCCAGAATCCACGACAAAGGGACCGACGGTGCGTTCATTATCCACCACATCAAAACGCTTAGTCACTATCTTGCCGCCCCAGCGGGTACTGGATTCTAGCACTGTGCAGTGTAGCCCAGTTTGATCAATTGTTTGGCGCAATTGCCAGGCGGCGCTCAACCCGGCAATGCCCCCGCCAATAATTACAACATGGAGCTCGGCAGAAGTTTGATCCTGTTTTGTATTTTTCATGGTTGGTTATGCCTTTCTTGGGCTTTCTTAAAGAAAACCTTTTTATCATTCACCAAGTTTAGCCTAATGCCAATGATTTTTGTGCTGGAAGAATTTTTTATTCTAACACCGAGCGCACCATTCTATCTATTTCTTGGTGATATTGTTCAGTAGTATTGCTCACAAATTTTTCATTTTTGCCTCAGCAGAAATTCAGCGCTTGGTGACATGTATTTATGACAGCCTTATTTTTTGCACTTTTATTCATCTTTTTTCAGGACTTAACTTTTTATCCCATAATTTGGCACTGATTTCAGAGAAATCACTAAAGTTAATAGGGCCTGTACTCACATTAATGCGTGGACCTAGTCGATTTCGTCAGCCTAGGCGTAAGCTCAGACGGCATCGTGGGTCTGGGCGAAACACGGCGTCGTTGCAGCTTAGTGCGGCCTGGCCAATT
>JAUILP010000037.1 GCA_030432875.1 Oligoflexia bacterium
AGATATTTATATCTTTTTATTTCTACACCCCATATACCATAGGCCGCTCATGCCATTGAGACCTTATTATCCATCGCTGAAGCGGGTTTGCAAGCTTGCGAGCAAATCCCGCGCAGGCGATGAGTAAATATTGACGCTCAGTTTTGGTGCCGACTAGGAGCCCTAAGTTTTTACTTGGCAGAAATTGATGCCAAAGTAGAAAACAAAGATAACGAGAATAAGATAGCCCAAGCTGCTCCGGTCTCCCTGCAAGCACTCGTTCTTGCTGAAGTAAACTGGGTAGACCAACATGCTGTCAGTAAAGAAGAACGTACGGCTGTTATTTCTGGAGCTGGTGTCGCTTTATATCAAGTTGGTCTCAGGGAAAAAGCGCTGGAATTTCTCAAAAATGAAGCGGAAAAATCCTCAGCACCTTATTATTATTTTAGCGCGCTGTCTAGCTTAGCGAAAAAAGAAAAAAATATTCCTGAAGCCAAAAAATGGGCTCATTTAGCTAAAAATAGTGCTGTGGGAAGAGCGACAAAAGTTCAATGGACGGCTATAGAATTAAATCTCTCTCTAGAGAATTATGACGGTGTGACCCACGAAAATGAGATTTCACCCGAATCACTACTTGCGGATTATTATGAGCTTGTTTTTTCTCTTGATGATGGGTTTCAGGGGAGAAATGGATCCATTGCGAAGCGAATTGCAAAAAATTTAGCACCGCTTGCTCGGCAAAAAAAAATGAGTCAGGTCATAAGCAAGTATAAAAAAAAATGCTTGGCATTATCCCCAATAAATGGGTCTAAAAAAAGTGCCTGCCGCGCTCATTTCAAGGCAATATCCTTAGGGGAAGAAATCCCGCCGAAAAGTCTGAAATAAAAAAATGAGGTATTTATTCATCCGGGAAAAATAAAGCATTTTGAACAACTGTGGCGAGCTTTTATCGCCATAAGTCCTATTCTTCAAGCAGATAAATGGCTTTCTGAATATTTTCGGAGCCACAAAAATTATGGCCGCAGGGACCGCCTTTGGTATGGTGACGCGCTTTTTAGTATTTTGCGCACGGCACCTTTAATAGCCTGGTTACTCAAGTCGAAGACCAAGCCATCGCCTGTCCTACACAACGAAATGACCCAAGAAGAAATGTGGCTCATTTTGCGTTCAGAGCCACCCAAGCTTCTCTTAGATTATGCTTTATCAATACTCGGTTTTCATGACCTTACGCCTGAGCATATTATTGCTCATAACTCGGCTGAGTTTTGTGCCGATGATTTGTTCATTAAGACTTCATTAAAAGCTCTAGAAAAGGTGCCCGAATTAAGCGCTTTGTCCCTGTTGTATTGTATCCCTCCAAGGTATTTGACTCATCTTGAGCGTAGACAGCATTTATCCTGGGAGAGAGGCAGCTTACAGATTTTTGTCAGACAGCAAATGACACGCCCTCCTGTTTATTTAAGGCTTAGAAGCACCTTGGACATGATTAGCGTCTCCGAGGAGCTAAATAAGGCTGGGTGTCAGGTTGTGCCCATTGAAAATACCCTCGCATTAAAATTAGGTGCTGAAAAAAATATTATGGGGTTGGGATGTTATCAAAATGGTCTAGTGGAAATCCAAGATTTGGCGAGCCAGCACATTGGCGAGGCGATTGCGTGTGAAAATGGCGATTTTATTTGGGATGCCTGCGCAGGTGGTGGAGGTAAAACCATGCAACTCGCGGCAAAAACCCTGGGTAATGGACAAATTTATGCATCAGATAATAGAGTTTACAAGTTTGATGAATTAAAAAAGCGAGCCAAGCGAGGAGGATTTAACAATATTCAAACTATGTTTTGGGGGGGGGATTCTGCGCTGACACTTCCCATTGAAGTTCAGAAGATTGGTGGCTTCGATTTGGTTCTGGTTGATGCTCCCTGCTCTAGCTCAGGAACATGGCGCCGAAATCCCGTTAGCAAACTACGATATGATCTCGCAAGTTTGCCCGAGCTGATAGCTTTGCAAAGGCAGATATTAAATAATGCTAGTATTGCCGTCAAACCAAATGGGCATTTAGTTTATGCAACATGTAGTTGGCTGGTTGAAGAAAATGAAGATATTGTAACCGAATTTCTGAAAAATCATCCTGAATTTAATTTGATTTCGTCGACTCTGGTGGGCTGTCCGCAGGAGGATGCTGACACAATGTTTTATGCAAAGATGCAAAGAATATGACGGTGGGTGGTGTAACTTGGATAAGTTCCATAGCAAGGATAGGCTCATTAAGCATTTAATTTGGGTAACAACCCACCGCTAAACCACTATTTCTATGATTTTTTTGATTTTCCTTTTTTCATTTTCACTATCAATTCTTCAACCTCTTTAGCGCCTTCAATATAGAATTTTTCCTCATTTGGCTCTAGCTCGTGGAGGAGTCGCAGAAATTCGCCAGCATGTACGCGCTCTTCATCGGCAATATCTTCAATAACCTTTGCAGCAAGCTTGTTGTCGGTAGATTCAGCTAGCTGCATGTACATTTGAATTGCCTCATATTCTGCCGCTACCAAAAAACGAATAGCTCTGACAAGCTCATTATGTGTCAGTTTTCTACCGTTTGCTAATCCTGAAAACGGTGCTCCAAATTCTGGCATAAATCCTCCTCATGTGTGATTCACAGGGGAATCATACCCCTACAATAAAATAAATTCGCCCTAATAAATGAAAACTCACGGAGTTTATTCAAAAAAACATATTGTTCTTGGAGAAACATTGATGTCGCGGATCGGTAAAGCGGTATTTATCAAGGCAATGACCTCAGTACTTGTTTTAGATTCGACGCTGCAGACTAGGCTATGGCAGTTGTATAAGATCATGAACAAACCAATACCGGCGCCAAGTTTCTTCTTGTCCAACATGCTTTCCCCTGTGCTGCGCCGCATAACTTTGCTCATGTATTTTAAAAAAAGCTCTTTCTTTAAGAGTCCAAAAGGGTCCTTAACACTAATGGCGAGTATTTCCCCGTCAAATCCATAAGAAAGGTGGGCAACATCTTCGTCAGCGAGAGAAAATGGCGCAGATCGGTCCGTATTTTCAAAGTTAATTTTCCCCGCGGCATGAGGAGCATCATAAAGGGCGTTCATCAAAAGTTCTTCTGTGATCGTTTGTGCTGCTTTGGTAATGGAGCCCCGCTTAACTTGCCCTTTAACAAAGGCGCCGACCTCTTGGTAAAACTCATCTCGCTGCGTGGATGATTGCAGTGTTCTCTGTGTTATATGTGTGGAGGGTTTTAAGTAATGCCTTAAGGAGACTTTTTCCCCAAGCAGGTATTTGTTAAGAAGGATAAGAACTTCATTTTCTGTTCGGTTCTTAGGAATTCTATTGGCAATAACATGATCCACAAAATTGATAAATTGATCGCCAAAACTGGTCATATAGTCCGTTATAATCTGGCTGCTCACCAGTACCGTTTTTAAGTTTGGCGAAAATTCACGTGCGGCAGAAAAAATTTGTAGAGATGGTCCATTGACGAGACAAAGAAGAAATTTTTCGTGAGACGCTTTGAGCGCGCTCAAAGCCGCAGCTTCGCTTGAGACGCAATAATAACTGGCGTCATGACCTTCTTGAAGGCGCTGCCTCATATCTGGTATAGGCAAAAACCCGGGTAAGTTCACAACAAGGATAACATTCGCCATTTATAAACACCAAAAGAGGAAAGGTCAGACTAGGACCGGTTTTGATTTGATGATTTTATCTTGCAAGGTCATAATTCCCGCAATGATTGCTTCTGGAGTCGGGGGGCATCCCGCAACATAAATATCAACAGGGATAATACGGTCGATTCCCTGAAGAACATGATAAGCCCGATAAAAACCACCGCTGGCCGCGCAGGCTCCTACGGCCATAACCCATTTTGGCTCTGCCATTTGATCATAAACTTTTTTAATAACAGGGGCCATTTTTTCGGTAATAGTACCCGCAACGATAAGTAAATCTGCCTGACGCGGTGAAAAGCGCACGGCCTCAGCTCCAAAGCGTGCTACGTCATACTTTGGGCCGATAACTGCCATATATTCGATTCCACAGCAAGCGGTACCAAAGGGGTATGGCCAAAGAGAATTCTTGCGTGACCAATTGACGAACGCATCTACCTTAGAGGTGAAAAATCCAACTTCATTTTGGGCATGTTTCATGTCCATCCTCATTTATGTTTTTTAAAGGAAAAATTTGGCGAATAGCAAACTCACCACATTTCTTTATCTAATATTAAGTCAAAAACGTCAAATCTCAAAAAAAATAGTTTTTATGAAAAGTTGACAGCGGTACCCATAACTCCATAGAATTGTAGTAAAACATAAAATTAATATCGCGGCCACAATTAAGGCTTAAAAGTTAGAGTGTTTTTTTAAGGGGGAGTCCTACAAATGGCCATGGGCATCAAATATACAAGAAATGTTTAAAATTTTTATCGTTTAGTTATAAAGGAGTTCGTGATGCTAGAGACAATTAAGATTCTGTTTGAACGCGGTGGGTACACGGTAATGTCGGCAATTACCATTTGTTTGCTTATTGCCCTTGTGATCATTATCGAAAGGACTTACAGGTTTTGGTTTGTCTATGACTTAGCTAACACCTCGGCTTTTATGGCGCACGTTCAAAAAATGGTTATGAATAATTCTATAGAAAATGCAATCCGTTCATGTAAAAAAATGAGACCTAAATTGCTGCCCTTTGTTTTAGCAGAAGGCCTAAAGCGTGCCAATGATTCAACGGAAGAAATTGAAAACTCCATAGAGGTGGCCAATCTTTACGCGGTGCCAAAAGTCATGAAAATGGTACCCTTGCTAGGTACTATTGCTAACGTTTCAACCCTTCTCGGACTATTAGGGACCCTATTTGGGCTTATGAAATCATTTGCTGCGGCTGCGACAGCAACAGGGGCCCAGAAACAGACTTTGCTCGCCGAAGGTATTGCCGAGGCTTTAACGGCCACATCTTTTGGACTCAGTACTGCCCTCCTCTGCCTCTTGGCATTTGGTGGATTATCATGGAAACAGACTTCGATCGTCGACGCTTTAAACCAACATTCTGCGCGTCTCATCGATCTTTTATATACCCGTAAAACCAAATTGCAGAAGAGATGATAAAATTTAGGACAGTTTTTTGAGGTCAACGGGCCAGTGAAAGTTCATGGCAAAAATTAGAGGATTCTATGGCGAGAATGAAAAAAAAGCATAAGTTCAGTTACCGTGAGCCGGAACTCAATATTATGCCTTTTATTGATGTTTTTGGGCTATTAACGACCTATCTCCTGTTTTCCGCCGTCTTTGTTTCTATTGGTATTTTGGATGTCCAGGTTCCTTTTCTTTCTAATGCAGCACCACCTCCATCTGAAAATCAAAGAACTCTTGGCGTGAAAGTCGCGGTGGATAAGGAAATTATCGAGCTCAATACTACCTGGAGTGAACCTCCAGCCGACCCTCAAAAGTGGGAATATAAGCCTGACGCGGCTGGGATTGCGGCAATGCATAAGCAGCTTTATGCTATTCGTAAAGAAAATCTTAGCGTGGATTTGGTCACATTATTTAGTGAAGATGATGTGAAGTATGAAACTTTGACCGATATCATTGATGCGATCAAGTTGCGATGGGAGGGGGATCCTCCGCTTCCCATAACGCAAACTGATCCGCTTAAGCCTATTGACACAGATGGCTTGTTTTCTAAAGTTGTTATGGGAAGTGTCCTTTTGTAAATTGGTTGTTTTGCCCAGGAGGCTAAGTTATGGCGGGAGTTTCTACAGAAGGTGCGTCCTTAAATCTCATGCCGATGTTGGATATTTTCAGCATTTTGATTACTTTTCTTCTGATGAGTTTTTCAGCAGATCCCATCAATCACGATCTCAATCAAGGCGTGGAACTACCCAATTCTAAATCACTGAGAGCTTTAGACGAGATTCCAACTATTGTCGTCTCTAAGTCTGAGGTTTATGTAAACGATAAAAAATTATTTGGTTTAGTGGATGGTGACGTCCCTGAAAGCGTCCGCGAACAGGGAGCCATACGCCCTCTTTATGATGAACTCAAGAAACTGATGGAGGTCAATAAAAACTATCGTAAAAAATTTGGGGCGAAGGGCGGCGCCGATTCTTTGACCTTAGAGATGGATAAAGAACAAAACTTTAAACTTTTAAAGAGGGTCATGCTGTCAGCACAGCAGGCTGAATTTATTGAATTTAAATTAATGGTTGAGAAAGCATTTAATTGAAATTTATGCGATAATTAGAAAAAGTTTTTTCATTTATCCCCTTTGGTTTTGATGGTTTTAGGCCAGGGCTTTTTTCTTGAAAGTAGTGACGATGAGTAAAAAAGATATTATCCCTTTGCGATGGTTTATGGCTCTGCTTTTTATTTTTTTAGGAGCTGACATCCTTGCGGATAATTTTCAAGAATATGAAATTCGTGTCGTCAGGCCTCGTTATTTTGTCAAAAAGGGACGCCTTGAAGTAGGTTCTCAAGCCTATGTCGTCATGAATCAAACGTTTATTTATTCTTATATGCTATCAGGTATTCTCACCTATCACTTGAACGAGTATTTTGCTTTAGAAGGTTCAGGTGCGTATGGTTTTTCTGTCGACAAAGATGATAAGCGTGTTCTAAAAAAAGATTTTGACATCCGCACGGCCATTTTGCGCTCAAAGTATATGGCTGATTTAAATGTCCTCTTTACGCCTATTTATGGCAAATACCAAATGCCAGGAGGCAAATTAATCTACTTTGATACCTTTATCTCTGGCTCTTTTGGTACGACAGGGATTGAATATTTATACGATCATTGCACACCTCTGGAAGAGCTTCCTGTTTCACAACAAACAGATGAGAATGCTCCTCCTAATCCCATCACAAAAAGCTACCCTTCATTTGGAATGGGTATAGGGCAAAAATTTTATTTAAGTCAAAAAAATGCGATCAGGTGGGATGTTCGTAATCATATGTTTGCTTATGATGTGGCTGATTCGGCTTGCGGTCCGGTAGCGTCAGCAACTAATACCCACAACAATGTTACGATGCAATTTGGCTTTTCACATTTTTTTTAAATGTAAATGGCTAGTTAACCTTAGCAGCTGAAGTGTTTATGTCCATAAAATCTAAAAAATCTATCATAATAATCATCCTTATGTTTTTTGGTGCTTCGCGCGGGGAGGCTTCATACCAAGAAGCACAAGCTTTTTTTGCTAAAAAGCAATATAGTCAAGCCGCACCAAAATTTTTTCAATCTTATGCTTATCCCGCAAACAAAAATGAAAAAATGAAATCTGAATGGGGACTAGCAGAAAGCTTACGTCGCCTAGGACTACTCTATTCATCATCAAAATACTACAGCATCATTGTTAGGCGTGGTCCCAGTGCCTCCAATGCTTTTTTTCGGCAAGCGTTAGAAGAGCTGGGGCGGGTGAACAATCTTTTGAGTCTTGGCCAGTCACATATCGTGCAACTTTTTAAAACAAAAATTCCTCCAGAAAAAATCCCCGGTGCTGCTCGCGGTTTTTATTTTCATTATCAGGGAGTTGAATCCTATATAGATGGCAAGTTTGAAAAAGCCGACTCCTATTTTCGCTTGGTACCTGAGAGCAGTGAATACTATGTTAAGGCTCTGTTCCATCGAGGCGTTATTGCCAATCTCTCAGGGAAATATAATCAAGCAAAGGAATTTTTTGGTCAGGTGCGCAGCCTCGCTAAGCGCGAAAGAGATAGTAGCATCATGGTAGACTTAGCTGATATGAATACAGCACGCGTCCTTTATGAGCAAGGAAGCTTTCGCGAGTCCATAGGTTATTACGCGCGTATTCCTCGATTTAGCGAGTACTGGCTACAGGCTCTTTTCGAATCGGCGTGGTCATTTTTTATGATGCAGAAACATAACAACACTTTAGGTAACCTCCACACGATACAGTCTCCATTTTTTAATGATCGTTTTTACCCAGAAAGCTATATTCTTCAAGCGGTGACATTTTTGCGATTATGCCGTTATAGCGAAGTAAAAAATGCCATGCTTACCTTCAAGGATAGGCATCTTAAATTAACCAAAGAGTTAAAGGGAATCCTTGGTACTTATCGCGGAGATTACCAAAGATTTTTTAAAATTATTTATGATTATCAAGTTGGGTCTTTAAAGAAATATTCCAACACCTGGCCTGTTTTTGATTTTATCTCACGAGTTGATGCTTTTAAAGAGGCTCAAAATACTATTAGGTTTAGTGATAGAGAAATCGCAAGACTTTCAAATGTTAAGGGTGTCTGGGTTGAAACAGGCCTAAGTGACGAGCTTAAGCAGTTTCTCAATCAAAAGAAGAGTCTTGCGATCGCAAGCGCAGGGAAACATCTCTATTCTCAAGCAGCGGATGCCTATGCTTACCTCATGGATTTATCACGGCAAACAGATCTTATAAACGCTGAGATGCTCCTTGGAAAAGTGGATGAACTTAGGGCGAAGCTAAAAATTGGAACTGCAGATAAAAAAGCTGTATTTATTGGTGGTATGCAAGCATTTAATCCTAGGCAAGACTTAGAATATTGGCCATTTGAGGGCGAATATTGGAAAGATGAGCTAGGAGGTTATGTTTACAATTTGGCAAGTAAGTGTTCAGGGGGGGGCAAGGACAATTAGCGAGTCACTGACGTAAAACTCTGGTTCGCATCGGTGAAGGGTCCTGTACGCCGCGCTGGATCTCTGCAATCAAGAGCTTAGCGAGGAGATCCATCAGGGCAGGTCTCAAAATATTTGTAGTGGTGTTTTTTTAAAAGCATGCGTTGGGCGGTCATGAAAATAGGCGGATTTTTATATGAGAGTTCTGCGAAAAATTTGGGTGATTTGTAGTCTCGTTTTTATGAGTTTGGTGATTCAGGCTGCGACACCCAAACATGAAAAAGCAGCAGTTGATGTTGCAGAACGAAAAAGGCCAGAAAAGAAAGCGCGAAAAATCGGCGGCGATCAACGAGGCGTGAGTCGCGCTGAAATATATGCCGTTGAACTGCAAAAAAAACTCATCAAAGGCATTGATACAACTATAAAATACTTGAGTAAAACTGCGAAAAAATTTCCGAAAAAATCCGCTCCGCGCTATGACATACAAATAAAACTCTTAAATTTATATTTGGAAAATGCGATTTATGTCTCCTCAGAAGAACATCAAAACTACAATGAAGAGTGGGACAAGTGGAGTGCGCGAGGCAGAAAAGGTGCAGAACCAAAATTAAGCACCTCTCGGTCTCAATCGTTATGGAATGAAGTTAAAGGGCAAGCAGAAGAGATCATGAGTGAATACCCAACGGCGAAACAGGCTGATTCGATTCTCTTTAATAAGGCTTTAGCAGAACAATTTCTTGGTCAAGAAAAATCAGCAGCAAAAACGTTCAGTATTATAATAAGAAAATATCCCAACTCTCCGGTAACAGGTGATTCCTATTTTGCTTTAGGAGATTATTTTTTTGAGAAAAATGATTTCCGCAATGCGTTGAGCAATTTTAAGTCAGCTTTAAAATATAAGCGCGCCAAACGCTATGGATGGGCCTTGTTTAAAACTGGTTGGAGTTATTTTAATCTTGGCAAATATAAAGAGTCCTTAGTTTACTGGAAACAAACAGTCTCCTATGCTCAGACTCAAAAAAATGAGCAGGGAGGACGCATTAAAGACGAAGCCTTGCGTGACATGGTCTACGCTTTTGCTGAATTACGCATGGTGGATCCCGCCATATCGTATTACCGCGCGAATGGCGGGCATAAGTATATCAATGGCTTTTTGCTCCTTTTGGCAAGCACTTTTGTTGATCAGGGTCAATTTAATCAAGCCGTATCAGTGTATAAAAAATTCCAAAATTTATATCCTGGTGATGAGAAAGCACCAGAATCCCAGAAAGAGGTTATTTCACTTTATTTCGAATTAGGTAAATATTCTTTGGTGTGGCAAGAACTGGCGCGACTCAGCAGTGATTACGGACCAAAAAGCACTTGGGTGAGCAAAAATCAAAAAGATCGGCGACTTGTTTTAGAAACTCAAACCATGGTGAAGGATCAGCTTATTTACTATCCTAAAGTTGTCCATAGCCGTGCGCAAAAAATAGAAAATGCTAATGCTTATAAACAGGCATTACAGGGGTACCAACTCTTTTTAAAAACCTATCCGACAGCTAAAGAAGTACCGGAAGTTAAATATCTCATGGCTGATATCCTCTATCATAAGAAGCAGTTTCGTCACTCAGGTCAAACTTATCTTGAGATCGCCATGCTAAAGCCCGATGATGCCGTTATTTATGATGCAAAAACCGGGAAAAGAGAAAATATTCACCAAAAATCAGCCAAGTACATGCTCGATTCTTTTTTGCTCGATTTTGAACCACAATTCAAATCTTTAATAAAAATTAAGCCCAATTTTTCTAAACCCCCAAGAGCCATGGATCCGAGGGCCAAAAATTTCATCAGAGGGTGTGAGTATTATTCAAAATGGTATCCTAAGGACAAGGAAGCCATCAAAACGTGTGACATATATGTATCGGAAATTTACTACCGTAGTAATGATAAAAAGCAAGCCCTTAGTCATCTTTGGCTTATCGCCACAAAATATCCCGATACCAAAGAGGGTTTGACGGCAGTCGAAAATATTATCCCGCTCTATAAGGAAGACCAAAAAGGGCTGATGGTAGCAGTTGAAAAACTGTTAAAATATAAAGAGTACGCGAAGGGAGCCATGGGCGAAAAACTTCGAACTTTGCTCTGGGCTACAGAAAATGAAAACATCGCTAAAGAAAAAGATACTTTGAAGCGAGCAAAGCTATATGAGCAGCAGGCAAAGCGTAATCCCAAAGCTCCAGAAGCCGATACGTTATGGAACAATGCTGCGGTTGACTACCTTGCCGCGGGCGAGATTATGGATAGCATCCAAGCTTATAAAACCCTTGTTGATCATTATCCAAAATCAAAGCAAAGAGAAAATTCAGCGCTTCAAATTCCTTTGCTTTATGAAAAAATGTTTAAACTTAAGGAGGCACAGGCTTATTTTTTGAAATACAGTGGAGAGTATCCTAAGTCTAAGAAAACGCCAGGGGCTTTGCAGGTATCATGTGATATTCAGATTGCCTTAAGCATGCCAGAAGCGGAAAAAACCTGCTTAAATTTTGTTAGTAAGTATCCTAACTCTGGGCCTGATGTCGTCTTCAGCTTAATGCAACTAGCCAAACGCAAAAAAAATCTCAATCAGTTAAGTCAGCTTGTGTTTAAAGAATATACATCTAGATTTAAAATTAGCGCTAATGAAAAAATTGTAGCCTACTATATGGTTTATGATTTGTCTCAGGGCAAGGGGGGGAATGGAGACCTCGCTTTTAGAGGAATGATGAAGGAATTTAAATCAAACCCAAAGGCTGTCAGCGGAGAGGCACTTCGTTATATAGGTGAAATTCAATTTAAAGCCATAGGCGACCCGGTTTCTCCGTATAGAAACGTGCGTCTCAAAGGGGGAACTGTAGATAATTTGCTAGTTTCAATTCAAAGTTTAGGAGCGGCACTCGAAAAACTCAAATCCCAATATGCTTCAGTTCTCGAGTCGGGGGATCCCTATTGGGGAGTCGCGGCTCTATGTCAGATTGGTAGTGCTTATGAATATTTCGCTGATTCTCTCGATAACCCACCCGCGATTCAGGGAGCCAAAGCCGAGGATGTCAAAGCGAAATTAGCTCCGCAAGTTGATGCCGCGCGTAAGGAGGCTTTAACCTATTATGCGAATGCCCTTGCCACGGTTACCAAATATAATGTTTATAGTGATTGGAGTGTTCGTGCCGTAAATTTGCACGCTCGAGCTAAAGGTGAAAAGCGGTCCTTTGATGAGTTGGTTTTAAAGCCAGATTTTCTTGGTGTAGATATCCCAGGCCAACTTGTTCAGGAGGTTAATAAATGAAAAAAATTATTACTATTTCGATAGCCGCGATGTACTTCCTCTATTTAGCGGGCTGCGCTTCAGGGGGGAAAGATGCGAGCGAAGAACCCGTAGCGAAGGAACAAAGATCATCTTCAAAAAATAGCAATAGTAGCAAAAACAGCGCTGAAAAAGAAAATTTAGATTCGGCTGTGCGACGCAACTTTACCCTGTCGAAAACAAACACCAGTCTCACCAGTCAGCAGTATAGCAGTGACAAAGCCATGCGCGTCGCCGAAAAAATAAATTTGGATAACAATAATGATCTTCCCGATCTCGAAAAAAGGCTATCAGCTCAAATACTAGGGCACCAAGATTTGGGGTCTATTTGGCAAACTTTGTCCCGTGTGGGCTATTTGTACGCCAAAAAGAATGTCAAAAAAGATATTCCTGAATCAATACCTTTGGAGATGGCTGCTGCAGCTATTATCAATAATGATTATACCTTGGCGGAGTATTTTTTAACTCCCCTTTATAGGTCAAAAGATCCACAAATAAAGGCTGCTGCATTAAATCTTTATGGCCTTATATTAGCTGAAGAAGATAAAATTCCTGAAGCTGTGGCGCAGTGGACTCTCGCCCTAAAGGTCAATTCTAGTTATGAACCAGCAATATTAAATTTAGGCATAACAGCTATAAAATATGGTGACTTTGTCACTGCGAAGCGAACTTTAGGGCACATGTTGTCTGATTGGTATGTCAAATCAGCGCTTCTTATTGCCGATCGCCATACGGGCAATCCTGGGGAAGCTAAATCTAAATGCGATTATTTGTTAAAAGACCATCGCAAGAATAAGCTCATTACCTTTAATTGTGGTTTAGTTTATTTTCAAGATGAAGGAAATTTTAAACGAGCGAAGGAATTGCTTTCCGAATCTGCAGCGGAGGTCGGAGGAGCACCTTCATGGACGGAAAAAGCCTACAAAGTTATTGAAAAAATAGATGAACAGGAAATGAAAGCTGCTATGAAAAAAGAGGAAGCCGTGCTCAATAAGGAAATGAAAGAAAAAGAAAAAAAGTAATAATAAAAAATAAATATTGCGAGACTTGGCATACTTTTTTTTTTATTCATGATAAAATTTTTGTTATAGCTTCATAAAATAATTATTGATGATTCTGTAGCGGGAAGGTTTATAATGGCGTTGGTATTAAGTTATATAATCCCAGGTGAGTCCTCAAAAGAGGTGACACTCAGTTCCCCTGCCAATTTGATTGGATCGCTGGCGAGTAACCATATTATTCTAAAAGTTGCCGGTGTTGAGCCCATTCATGCCATAATTGAACGCCCCGATGCTGATAGTTGGGTCATCACTGATTTGGGATCAGGAGAGGGCATTAAGCTAAACGGTCAAGTTGTTGAAGTCGAAGCACGCCTAAAAGAAGGCGATCAAATAGAGATAGCAGGCATAAAATTGCTTGTTACCAAAATTAGCAGCGTAATGGCTACAACCGTTTTAGCCAAGGGGATTCCTTCTGGGCGAGAAAACGAACACGCGCCAGTGCAAAAACAACCAGAACATGCAAAAACAGAAATTAGGCCAGGTGAATCTAACGCGAGAAAGAGTCCTGAACTTTCCGCCAAAGCTAAAGACACATCATCAGAATCTCTTCGAAGTCTCGGAGTCCTTTTTTCTCCAAGGTCTGCTGTTCCTAGTGGTACAACTTTAGAAGTTGTTTCTTACTGGGACGATACAGTATTAGAGGTTGAACATTTTGGGGATAGGGAAGGGCGTCATGACGTTACCATAGGAATTCCCCCTAAAGCAGATTTTTTTGCCGCTGGCCCAAAAGAACTCGAATCATTTACCTTGGCAAAGGTAAAAGGTGATAAATTTCGCCTCAACATTCTTGATGACATGAAAGTGCGTTTAAGGCGTGCGGGAAAAGTTGAGGAGCAGTCTAAACCAGCTAAAATTGATTTGGGTATTAGGGATATCGCGCACATAAAGTATGGCGCCATTAGTTACTTTCTGATCTTTATTAAGCCGCCTGTGCTTGATTTGCCTCCGCGAAAGGTGCGAGATCCCCTTTTGGCGGGGCTGTTGACTTTCATGAGTGTATTTTATATTGCGCTTAATTTAGTGCTGATAAAGGTCGTGCCAAAAGAAGAAAATAAACTTACCGATGAAATTTGGTCAATTGTTTATTTGCCTGAGGAACAAAAGCCACAACCTAAACCAGAGCCTGTAAAAATTGAAAAACCAAAAGAAGTAAAAATAGCAGAAGTCAAGAAAGATCCTCCAAAACCAAAGTTGCCTCCACCGCCAAAGCCACAGCCAGTAAAGCCAGCCGAACCTAAAGTAGTGGCTAAAGTGGAACAACCTAAGCCCGTTGAAAAACCCAAACCTAAGGCGGAAAATATCTCAAAAACCTTAGCAAATGAAAATGTGAAAAAGCAGCCCACTCCTTCTGTTAAGCCTCCTCAGGAGTTAAATAAATTAGCCTCAGTTGGGATGCCCAGCACAGGAGCCAAAAGTCCTGACTTTAAGCTTGCCGGTCCTAACAATGGTGGTCCCAAAGGAGCCGCGGGTGGGCCCAGAGGTGGGGGAAATGGGAAAACGGGGGGGGAACGCAAAGGCAATAAAAAAGCGAGTGTTATGGGAGTTGAAGGGGTAAATAATGACAAACCTTCTGGCGTTAACCTCGACAAACTTGGTGTTGGCGTTGGGCAAATTCTTTCGAAAACTGGGCCCGGTGCCGTTCATACTAATTTTAAAAGTAGCGGGGGCGGCGCTGGCGGTGGGTCCGGGTCTGGTAAAAAAACTTATGGTCTTGGTGGGGTTGGTACCGGTCATAGTGTCGGTATTGCGGGGAGTGGCTCCCAAATCAATAATTTTGGTTCAGGCACCGGCGGACTTTTATCTGGTGATGGGGGTTCTGGCGGGCTTGGTGGTACGGGTATAGGTAAGGGTTTTGGCGGACCTGGGCATGGTAATGCCAATGTTTCCATACCACCAGGAGATCCTGTAGTTTCCGGTGGTCTTACAGAACAAGAGGTCATGCAAGTTATTCGCACCCATCTCAATGAAATTCGCCACTGTTATGAGAGACTTTTGCAAAGAGAGCCTAAAGCCAGTGGAAAGATTACGGCGAGTTTTGTTATTGCGGCAAATGGCCTAGTCAATTCGGCAAATATCAACAATTCGAGCATTTCTGACTCTCAGATGCAAGGCTGCGTCACCGGAGCTATAAGAAAATGGAAATTCCCTCAGCCTAGAGGCGGGGAGCCAGTATCGATAAAATATCCATTTGTCTTTAATCCACTCTAAGGGTAACATCGGTGTTTGATTTGGGGAATTCTGTCTAAAAAAACGAATTTCTTCGGTAGTTACCTTTCTCTACAGATAATAAATTTTATGAGGCGATAATTTGCTTACTCAAAGGCAGCTTTTTCTTGTTGTTAATGATGATGGAATCAATGCTCCAGGGATAAAGTCTTTACACAAAGCAGTAGAAAAATTTGGTGATGTTTATGTTGTTGCGCCTGCGCAGGAACAATCAGCACAAAGCCATGCAATCACGATATCGGAACCACTGCGAATTCGCGAAATTGAACCCCATGTTTTTGCTGTTGAAGGAACGCCTGCGGACTGCGTTTTACTGGGAATGCGTAAAATTTTGCCGCGCAAGCCTGACTGGGTTATAAGTGGCATTAATCATGGCGGGAATTTAGGTCAGGACACTCTATATTCTGGTACAGTGGGTGCCGCTATGGAGGGTGCGCTCAATGGAGCTCTTGCTATGGCGATTTCACTTCACGGTAAAGGAGAGTGGCATTTTGAGACAGCAGAAGTTGTTCTTGAAAAACTTTTAGAAAAAATACACCTGCTTGAAATTGGGGCAAAAAAAGTTTTAAATGTGAATATTCCCAATATTCTCTCCGAAAACCTCAATGGTTTTGCCTTTGCTGAGCCGGGGGTTAAGATATATGATGATTTTATTCATGAAAAACTAGATCCTCGCGGGCGGCCCTATTATTGGATTGGGGGGGATTTTGGTGCTTATGAGCAGATATCAGGTTCTGATTGCCATTTAGTTGCTAACGGCTATGTGACTTTATCAGTTTTAAAAGCATGCCTTTATGATAACACTGCAACGGAACACCTCGCGCAAAAGGCTGGGCTAGCTTTTTCAAAGGACGCCTTTTAACGCAGCTGCGTTTTAATAAACTAAAAAGTTACCTTGCACTATTATGCAAAAGTTTAACGGATAAAAAAAACTATTTTGGAGTGGCATGTTAATGATTAAAAAACCTGCAGTAATGATTGCCTGTTTTTTTTATGGAGTATCTCTGCTCTTATTTTTGGGCTGCGCCACAGATAGAGTCAGCGCACCAATTTATCGGGTGCGTGTAGAGTCCGGTGATAGTCTAGCGAGTATTGCTCGTAGGTATAATACCTCATGGAATGACGTCGCCAGACTTAATAAAATTAAAGATTTTTCAAATGTTAGGGTGGGGCAAGAAATTTTAGTCTGTCCGGGCCCCGGTGGTAGCTCTGCGAATGGCTCTGAATCAGGTAGTTCCTTTTTAGGTGAACTGACTCCTGAACATTTAGAGAATTACTTATCTCAGCACCAAGCCTCCAGTCAACTAAACCGAGATGAAGCCTATGAATTAAAAGATTTAGGGGAAGAAAATCCTGAAGATTATGATGCAAGTAATTCATTGCAAAGCATGGCAGAAATTCATATGTGGCCAGTGCACGGAGATATTACATCGCCATTTGGTCCCAGGGGGCGTCGTTTTCACGGTGGTATCGATATTAGAGCAAATAAAGGCACCCCTATAAAGGCGAGTAAAGCTGGCAAGGTCATATTTGCCGGGAGAAAGAGAAAATATGGAAAAGTTATTGTCCTTGAGCACCCGGATACGGGCTCAAAAACACTATACGCTCATTGTTCAAAGTTGCTCGTAAAAAACAATCAGTGGGTTCAGGATGGTACGGTAATAGGCAAAGTTGGTGCGACGGGAAACGCTCGGGGCGTACACTTGCACTTTGAATACCGCAATCCTGAAGGTCAGCTCGTAAACCCCTTGACAGTGCTCACCCGGTCAGCGGAACTTGATCTCATAAGTTTTGAAAGTCGAGACTTTGAAGTATATGATGGTATTCTCCCCGCCCTTGAGGGAGATTCCGGACACACACATATTGATGATTTTAGTGATGAGGAAGACGTTTTTTATCCGAAAGGATAACACTCTATTAATAACCTAGAACCCCCTATCTTGCTAAGTTTGACTAGGACATTGTCGCTCTTATTCTCATAAAGTCTGTCAAGTCTATAAATAAACTACCATACATCTATATCACTAACTTATGAACGCTTTGCTATACTAAAATCCAACAATTTATTTCACTTTCTTTAGATCATTATTTTCGGCAATTTTCTTGACAATATCGCAATAATTCGATATTTTCTCTGTGAAAATACCATGGCTATGCTGAAACTTTAAGTACCTGAGATCTGTCTGTAGTTCTGATTCATGATGAATATTTTGAATTATTTTAGATTTTTGGCAGTCCGACTGTAAAATCCTGTGATGGTTTTAGGCTATGTGGAAAGTGTGGCTGTTCATTAATTATTTGCTTTCGTGAAAAAAAATTTTGCGCAAGCGAAGTATTCCGGGCCATCGGTCCGGGATCTCATTAGGTAGGGAGGAATTCGCCGTGATGAATTATAGTAAATTAACTTTTTTAGTGGTTTCTACTTTAATCTATTTAGGAATTCAGTCACCTGCCTATTCAGGTCCTATAGAGTTTGATTTTAATGAGCCTGGGATCAAATATGATGTCGTCAATTCAACAATGAAGAATGTTGAAACAGCACCCTGCTCAAATCTAGCCTATGACCCCTATGGCATTAATTTAGGTAATCCCTGTAATTTACTTTCAAACACCCAGATTGATGCTGAATTTGTTGGCGGCAAACTGTGGGAGACCGCGGTGACATCAAACCAAAAATGTATAACAATTTCGGCACCGACTATCTGGGATCTAAAAAACCAAGTTTTGATTTGTGAAAAAATTAAAGTTATTTCAAACCCGCGTTTAGGTAACTGCTATACGAACACGGCTAATGAGTGTTTGTGTGATTCTTCTAATCCAGAATATACGATAAAATGGATGAGCAAAGATTCTTCATGCGCTTATAATGTCCCGACCTTAAAACAAAAGCTGAAAAATGCTGTTAATTTTCTCTCTTTTTGCACGGCGCGAGCACTTGCTGGTACCCCATGCGTCAATGAAATTGAGTAACACGCCTGCTCTCCGATTCTAGAACACTAGAAGCCCGGTATGCGCTGCATGGTTCTCTGATGTTCTGAGGTCGAGTGCATATCGTGAGAAATCTGCATTAGATTCATCTTTTGAATTAGAGCTTTTTTCTTTGCGCGCTTGTACCCTTCGCCTTGATTTATTTGTCCCTAATCAAAACCTATTAACCAATGTTAGCGCATAAAATGACAGGAGTATCCTGCTGGATTTTTTTCTAAAAAATCTTGATGATATTCTTCTGCAGCATAAAAAGTCTTGGCTGCTTCGATTTCAGTGACAATGGGGCGAGTCCAGATCCCAGATTTTTTAGCTCTTAGTTTCGCTGCTTCCGCTTTTATCTTTTGCTCTTCTGAAAAATAAAATATTGCCGATCGATACTGTGTGCCGTTATCGCCCCCCTGACGATTTAAGGTAGTGGGGTCATGCATTCTAAAATAAAGATCAAGCAAGTCATCGAAGCTCAGGATGGTAGGGTTGAAAATAACATGAATTGCCTCTGCATGCCCCGAATTACCCTGGGAAACCTCATGGTAGCTCGGGTTAGCTGTTTGACCGCCCGTATAGCCAACGGTCGTTTTAATAACGCCAGGGATTTTTCTTATAATGTCTTCCATCCCCCAAAAGCAACCACCGGCAAGTAATGCTTCTTGACGCGGTTCATTCTCTAAAACATCAAGGCTCATAAGTTAAACTCCTTAAGGTGCAGATCAAAAAAAGAGAAATATAAAATACCCAGCGAATATCTTTAAGTTTTAAATTTTTGTATTCATTACTTTCCCACTCAATGTTTTAGAGGTCAGAGACAAGATAGAAATAATGCACCAAGTTAACGTAGTCGTATTTTACCCGAAGTTTTTGGCCGATAATTTGTCTAAATCTAGGCTGCGTGCCAGCCTCCTAGGTGATTTTAAAAAATGTCCTAAAAATAGGACGTTTTCACATAAAAATGTCCTATTTTTAGGACATCACCTGATAGCTATTTTTTAAAATATGACAAAATTTCAATAAATACAAACAAATATAGATTGGTACAGCATTTGCTTTAAGGGATTTATTAACTTTTTAATTGAGGGGAAAAATTTATGACTTTTATCTTTTCACAAAATACCTCTGAATCAGTCCCGGCCACTTCACTCACTAAAGAAACATCTATAGGGCAGTTTAATAAGAATGAGGAACAACTCGATTTGTGTCACTTTTTGCTTATGGGTATTGAAGAGTGGCGGCGAGCGAAAAAAAATAGGAATTTAAGCCTACTTTCCCGTTTGACAAAAATTCCTTATGCGACTTTAAAAAGAATAGAGTATGGACAAAATAAACCAAGTGCTGAAACAGCTCTTCCGATTATTTGGGCAGTATTTCCCGTGGAAAAGCGACTCCTACTGATGAGGTCATATTTTCCTCAAATTTTTGAGTGCCTCAGTAACCTTGATTGATGAATAATTCTCAATAAAGAAATCGGCAATGAGAGGTAGCCAGGAGTCGGGCCCAAGCCACAAGTTTATTTCAACTGAAAATTGCTCTAGCGAGTCGGATGCAAAATCCAACAAAGAGACTGACAAGCCCAAGGAGGTGCAGATTTTCTTAAAGTATTTTTGATCTTGAGGAGGTAAGGCACGGGACAGCAGGATAGAAGGAGCAGCAGGTAGGGAGGAGAACAGCACCAATATGAGGAGCGATTTTAAAGAATTTTTTTCGATAAGAAAAAACTTCGAGGTAGAGATTTTTACAGACAAGGTCAGATTTTGTCGGGCAAAATTTACGAGATTGTAGGGAGCGGTAAGGAGGCTTTTTAAGTCAAAATTCGCTCTCCCTGTGATAGGGCTACAAGGGTTGCCAATATCCATGTGTATATCAAGAGTCACCGGAACATAGCAAAGGGGCATACCATTCCAAAAAGCGAAGATCGGTCCGTCGAGTGACAAGCCCTGCGAAAATACGCGCTGGGGGACAAATATGGCGTTAGGGAAGTGCTCAAGGCAATAAGTGTAGAACGGCAAAATATCTTCAAGATATGTTCTTACTTCCATTTCATAAGAAATTATCTGTAAGCTTGTTTTTTTTGTTTTAGACAAAATAGAGGCGTTAAAACCAAAAAGTTTCTTTTCATTGACGGTAAGGGGGCAGCTTCTTTCAAGGCCATTTTTCCAGAGCCAACAATTTCGGCTGTCAAATATGTGTTGTGGAAAGCCCTGTGGCCTACTTTTAGATGTGAAACGCGATAGGCTTTCCAAGTAAATGAGCTCAGTCTCTTCATTATCATCTGTTGAGCTGCTAAAAAAATGTGCAGAAGTCTCACCTATGTCAGGTCTCTCCAATGAGATCCTTTCAAGCCTTTGTTTGTTGCTGTCAAAAAAAAGACGCGGCACAAATATTTTGAGGGAAGGGCGAGACTTAAAAATTGAAAGTGATATAGTTGAGTGCATACTTCCCTAAATTTAATTTTTTTTCTTTTCAAAATAGGGCAAAACAAAACTTTTGTGCTTATTATTTAACCATACTTTAGCAAATTCTTTTGTTTCCCACATGATATCATTGTGTGAATAATTTTTATTTGCCATATTAATAAATCGTTTTTGGCAATACCAGGCCTCCCAGGATAAATCCATCAACCTTTGAGTCTGAAATTCTAAAGTTTTTTTTAATATTTTTTGGTCAGCACATAAAAAATGAGAGAGACCAATCTCTATCGATGTCTCGCTTGTAACATGCGAAGAAGTGTATAATAAAAATTGAGTTCTGCTATGGCCGAAGAGTTTTAACATGCGCTGAGTAGAACCATACCCTGTGGGCAAGCCGATTTCGAGTTGACGGAAGTGAAATGTGGAGTTTTTTGTGCAGATGCGAATATCACCGGCTAAAAACAATTCAACCCCACCACCAATGCAGGTGCCTTCTACAACTGTTATTACAGGTATAGGAAGTTTCTCAAGCCATAAACAAATTTGGGCAAAGTCACGAACGTACTTTAGGGCATCCCGTTTTTTTAGATGGGCGAGTTCTTTTAAATCACCTCCAGCGATGCAAATTGCAGCATTTTGTTTCTTAGAAAATACTGGATTTGCTCGGATGATGAGGCAACGCGGCTCTGAAGGGATGGGGGCAGAAAATTTTTTTTTCGGATATTTTAGAAACGCAAAGTTGTTGAGAAGAACTTCCTTTAGTTGGTGCGCTAAGGTAGGGCCTAGGGCATTGAAACGATCTGGACGGTTTAAAGTTATGGTGCCGACGCCTTTTTTAACATCGTATGCGACAAATGGGGTCATAGCTTAAAAGTTTCTCATGCAAAGGATTTTATCGTTTTTGAGAGTCTAAACGGTAATGATTATAAACAAAAAAAAAGGTTGGTGTTATATAAATTCACATTTTTTATTCGATCTTAAATTGCAAAAATGATGTAGCAATATTGTTGAGGATAACGCGGGATGGTTTTTTTAAAAAAAATGGCAATGAGGTAGTTAAAGTGTCCTATGACAGAGGCAAATAACAATAGTGAGAATGGAACAGCTGCCGATAAAGAAAATAAAAAGGGCAAAAATATTGTCCTTTGTGGACTTTCGGGGTGTGGTAAATCAATTTTAGGTAAGCGGCTAGCTATGTCTATAGGCTTTGGTTTTATAGATTTAGATGACTGGATTGTCAGAACTAGAAAGGATTCTGTTGCCAATATTATTGCTAAATCAGGGTTAGATTATTTTAGATCGCAGGAGATTATTGCCTTACAGGAACTTGAACAAGTTAAAAACTATGTGATCGCGCTTGGAGGGGGAACGTTAACACAGGATAAGGCTTATTATTTAGCCAATCAGATTGGCACAGTTATATGGTTGAATGTGCCAACAAAGGAATTAGCTTTTCGTCTAGTAAAGGAAGGAAACGCGGGTCTTAGCAAGCGACCTTTAATGCAGAAAGATAACTCAGATGAGCCATTCATTGGAGACGATCATGCGAAGTGTTGGAGTCAAATTGAATCTGTATTAAATAAACAGTTGGAGAGCCGCGAAGCTAATTTTGTAAAGGTGGGAAGGAGACTCAATATTAATTACGCATCTGAAGATGTTTCTTTACAAAGCATGCTTTGGTACTTAAGGGAAGAAAGGCTCGTGATGTAAGGGGTTTATCAATTGCTTATGAGGATGATGTCATAAAGATTATGGTAGAAGATAATTGGTTTAAAAAATTACAGATCATACCCATAAAGAGCTTTATTTTTGTATTAGGCGCGAGCTTTTTTTTGGCCAATGGATTGTCGCTGCTTGTTGCGCACATCCTTTTAAAAGAACAGGATATTCGGGTTAGCAAAAAAAATATTTCGTTGGCAGAAGGAAAAACATCAAGTGTGAATATTCAACAAAAAACAATAGGTAAAAAAGACATTAGCGCCATACTTGAGCGCAATCTTTTTAATTCTGAAGGAAAATTTCCTGATGACGAAACTATTAGAAAGGATAACAAAGCTGTAAAGGGAGAAATCCCCAACTCGGATCTTCCTTTGAAACTCAGTGGTATAATTTATGGTGGAAATGCTTATTCTTCTATAGCCGTAATAGAAAATACCTCTAAGAAAAGTGTATCGAGTTTTATGATGGGTGATTTGGTTATGCAGGACGCTGTAGTAAAAGATATTCAAAAAGAGAGAGTTGTGTTTGAACGAAGTGGCAATTTAGAACAGCTTATTTTCATAAAAGAAGAAGTTAAAAGAAAGCGTGGTGAAAAAAGTCCCGTGGCACCTAAGAAAATGAAAAATACACTATCCGCTCTTGCTACTAAACCGCCTCCTCCAGAATACAGAGAAGAAGGTTTAGAACGAAAAGGGACGAAAACAACGATGACATTGGCTTATAAGCAAAGGCTCTTAGGGGTGGATTTAGCTAAAGTTCTTCAGGATGCAAAAGCAGATGTTTATGTGGTAGATGGCGAAATTAGAGGTTATATCCTCAATAAAATTCGTGAAGACTCTATCTATTACAAATCTGGATTTCAAGAAAAAGATATTGTTCTAGAGATTAACGGAACGCCGTTAGGTGATCCTGCCCAGGCGATAAAGTTTTTAAATTCTATGATTAATGAGACGACTTTTGAAATTTTAGTAAAGAGAGGAGAGTCTACGGAAACATTGGTTATGTCTGTTCAGTGATCCGTAAAGCTTATGGTTAAGATGCTTGCCAATATCAATAGTGAAGACTTAAAGGCCCAATTTAGAGATTGGGTTAAAACCATTGAGTCAAGTTTTGTTATAAAAATATGCTATGCCATATTTTGTGGCTTCGTGCTGGCATCTTTGACAGGAACAGTATTCATGACGATTTTTTTAAAGTCACCACAAATTAAAATAGAGCGAAGTGGGAATAAAAAAGGTTTTATCAAGCTTTCTAGTGATGTTGACTTTCACGGCATGAAAAAAGCCATAATAGAACGAAATCTTTTCAATGCCAACGGCAAGGTGCCAGATGAAGCTGATGATGAGATATATGTAGATGAAAAATCAAGCTTTGATATTAAAGCTCCCTGTAGCGCGAGCAGTTTAAAATTAGAATTAGTAGGAACCATTTATGGAGGAGAAAATGGAGTCTCCGTAGCAACTGTTCGTGAGGGCGGTATTAATTTTGCCGATGTTTATAAAGTGGGTGACGAGATTATTGATAGTCCTGGGGCGGTTTTGATAAAAATTGAACCCAAACAAATTATTATCAATAATAACGGAAAAAAGGAGTGCATTAAAGCTAAAGAAACAGGCAAGACATTCGGTAGCTCTGAAGATATCTCTGATGAAGATGCGTTCGCAGCAGAACTTAAAAATAACAATCAGGCGCAAAGTTCTTCCTCTGATAGTACATCTTCAACCGTAATATTAGATGCTGCCTATGTTGAAAAGGAGCTTGGTCCTGGTTTTACTCAAATTATGCAGACTGTGCGAGTTGTTCCCAATGTGGTTGATGGAACCATGAATGGATTTAAGGTATTTGGCATAAAGCCTGGTAGTCTTTTTTCAAAAATATTTAATGAAGGTGATGTTGTGACTCAGGTTAATGATAGTAATTTAAGCCAACCTGAGCAGGGGTTTAGTGTCTATCAAGCTTTTCTTGACTCACAAGATATAAGGATAAATATTTTGCGAGGTAGTGAAAAAATAACAAAGAATGTTCAGATTAAGTAGGATGCTTAGGGAGACATATGATGTCATTTAGGTTTTATGTTCATAAGAGCAGTTTTTGGCTGGGGTTTATCTTGTTATTCTCAGGGCTAGGGGTTAGTCAAGAGGAACCACCCATTTCTCCAGATGATCCTGCTGGGAATATTCAGGTTCCTGATCTGGAAAATCCTCCGCCTCCACAGGTAGATCCGCTGGTTGAGCAAGCAAATCGCCCAGATGCTGAAGTTGATCCTGTGGCTCCGCTTCCAGTAGGAGATGAGGCTAGTGAAATAAACAGTGAACCTACGGCGCCTCCAACCGAACAGGTAAAAAGACCTGAGGTTCCAGCCACCAATCAACCGCCTCCAGATGTTCAGGTAAGAGCGGCTAAAGATTCAGCATCTACCACCGATGTTGGGCCAGCCAGTACTGTGCCGACCATTGTTGTGGGTGCTAATGAGCGCGGTGCAAAAAATATTCCCACAGGCGAAGAACTCGTCAATATTGATTTTCCAGAGCCCACAGAGATTAAAGATATTATCAAAGCGGTCGCACTTTGGACCGGAAAGAATGTCCTTTTTGACACTAATGTAAATGGTAGGATTCAGCTGATCTCACCCCGTAAGGTAACAAAAGTTGAGGCTTATCAGGCTTTTTTATCGGCTCTAAATATGCTGGATCTTACGACGGTAGAGACGGGGAAAGTGATAAAAATTATTCCGGTACGAAAGGCTGTGAAAGACAATTTGCGCACGTACTACGGTAAGGAATGGGCGCCAAGTACAGATAATGTTATTACGCAAATCGTGCCATTAAAATATATAGACGCTAAAACGGTTCAGGCGACACTGACGAGAGTTTTCTCTTCTGGCTCATCGATTGTTTCCTTTCCTGAGACAAACACCCTGATTATTACCGACAGCGGTTACAAAATTAAGCATTTGCTTGAAATAATCGATATGCTGGATGTCAAAACACAGCAACCACAACTTTCTATAGTCCCTATAAGATACAGTGATGCAAAAAGTGTTGTGGATAAAGTCAATGAGATTTTTCGTGCACAGGGCCAGGGGAAACGTAAAACAAGCGATTATGGCACTTATAAAGTGATGGTGGAGGAACGCTCTAATTCAGTAATTGTCTTTGGCCCGCCTCGCACTATTGAAGATATAAAACTCCTGATCAGGCAGCTTGATATTCAAGTAGATGATCCTAGTCGGCAAGCTTCAATTCATGTCAGGCTTCTTGATTATGCCAATGCAAAAAAACTAGCTGCGACGTTAACAAGTATTGCTCCGGGTGGAAATACCGCTAAAGGAAGACGCCCGACTTATATACCGCCTTCCTTAGGAAGAAGTCCAAGCAATGCCAAGGCTGATTCACCTATTTCCGTAGCAGATTTTGGGGATAATGTAAAAATTACAGCAGATGAGTCGACGAATGCGTTATTGATTACGGGGAGCCGTGCTGCTTATCGTGCGTTAAATTCGATCATACGTAAGTTAGATATTCGACGCAGTCAAGTTTATGTCGAAGCCGATATTCTCGATTTGGCGACGGATAATGGCTTTCGTTTTGGATCGAGTGTTGTGGCTGGTGCTGCTAAAGCAAATGGCTCAGGAACTCGGGTAGCTACAGCATGGCAAGCGGGATCTGGTATTGGTCCTTTAATTGTCGCTTCCGCTGACGCTAATGCCAATAAATCGGCATCTTCTTCTGCGGCGGCGGCGGGTGTTTTTGCCCAGGACCTAACGATCGGTATTCTATCGGGGAAGGAAGTTTCGATTCCTGGTATAGGTAAATTTAGTCCCGGCGCACTTATACGTATGATTAAAACCGACACTAACACCAAAGTTATTGCTTCTCCCCATTTGTTGACCGCAAACAATGAAGAAGCAAGCATTTCAGTGGGGCAAAAAATATTTATCAGGACTGCCGGTGATCTTTCCGCCGTAGCAGGTATTGCCCAGCCAAAAATAGAAGATAGAGATGTTGATTTGACTCTTAATCTTACTCCCAATATTAGTCATTCAAATTATGTCACAATGAAAATAAAAATTGAGTCAAACTCGTTACTTGGTCAAGAAGCAGAGCAAGGCTTGCCCAAGATATCAAAAAGAACATCTAACACCATCGTAACGGTTAAAAATAGCCAAACCGTGGTTATATCTGGATTAGAACAAACATCTGAGAGCGAAGTGTTTTCAAAAATTCCTCTGCTTGGAGATATTCCCATTATTGGTTGGTTGTTTCGTAACAGTGATATTAAAAAGACCAAAAATAATCTCACGATATTTCTTACTCCTCATATCGTACATGGCGCAGAGGATTTGGCGGCGATTTATAAGCGCAAAACAGACGAAAGAAATGAGTATTTGGAGGCAATTTATGGTTCCTCCTTTAGTGAATCAGAATTTTATCGTTTGATTCCTGGTGCTAAAGAGGGTGAATTTAGGGAAGATGAGATAGATGCACTCGAAAAGAAACAATTAGAAGACACACGAAAATCCCTATATGAAGATATCAATTCGACTACGGATCAGCCAATGCCTAATGCCCATGTTGATGAAGAAAGAAACTTAACCATTCCTGATATTGGAATGCCTGGGGGAGGTGGTGGTTTTTCTGATCCCGGAGATATTTCTACAGGAGGAAGCGGCCAGGATTTTGATGCGGGAGGAGAAATCGCTCCGCCCATGGGGGATTTGCCTCCACCTCCTGAACCTATGATCGATGGTGAATAATACGCTGTTTAACTGAGGAATGTTTATGAGTGTCGGTGATAATGAAGAATTAAAAGTTGCGGATATACCAGATGTGATAGAACCTATGGTAGGTGATAATCCCAAGTGGGCTAATCTTCCAAGCTTGAACTTTCATAAACAACAACGCAAAACTTTGGGTGATATACTTATAGAACGTGCCAATATCACTCAAGATCAACTGAAGCTAGCTCTCGAAATTCAAAGTAATGGTGTTGATCAAAGGCTAGGACAAATCTTAATTGAAAAAAATTTCGTAACCGAAGAGCAGCTTCTTCGTGCCCTTGCTTTTCAACTTGACCTGCCCTATTATGACAAGCTTCCCATAAATGATATTGACCCAACATTAGTTGAGCACATCCCCATACAGTTCTGTCGAGATAATAAATTACTACCCGTCGCTCGTGATGACTTTAATGTAACAGTAGCTGTATCTGATCCTCTGAATATTTTTCCGCTAGATGATTTGCGCCTAATTTTATCCACGAACATCATCGTTATTATGAGTTCTCCGACTGTAATTGAACAAAGTATAAACAGGGTTTTTGAAAGGTCAAATGACGCATCTCAAAAAGTAATTGATGAGCTTAACGTCCCCGAAATTGGTGGTGAGGAGGACCTCGAGGAAACTAAAGATTTACTTGAGTCCTCAGATGATGAAAAGCCTATAATTCGTTTAGTAAATGGGTTATTAGCGCGCGCGGTCAAAGAAAAAGCATCAGATATCCATATAGAGCCATACGAACATGAAATCGTTGTGCGTTTTCGTATTGATGGTGGACTTCAAGATAAAATGCAAATTCCCAAGCGCCATGGCGGGAGTTTATCATCGCGAATTAAAATTATCGGTAAGTTAAATATCGCAGAAAAAAGATTGCCTCAAGACGGTCGTATTCCGATTAGGGTCGCAGGAAAGGACATTGACGTGCGTCTGTCTGTCTTGCCCACGTCATGGGGTGAAAGAATAGTCATGCGTTTACTTGACAAAAGTTCTGGGGTTAAAGATCTCGAGCAAATGGGTCTAGACCCACAAGTTTATAAAAAATATCAGTCTTTAGTAGAATCAAAACATGGGATTGTTTTAGTCACTGGACCAACGGGATCAGGGAAATCTACTTTACTATACGCTTCTCTTATCGCAATAAACTCACCCGATGTTAATATTTTAACAATTGAAGATCCTGTGGAATATCAGTTGGCAGGTGTTGGTCAAATCGAGGTTAAGGAAAAAATTGGTCTTACCTTTGCAGCTGGTTTGCGCTCAATCCTTAGGCAAGACCCTAATATTGTCATGATTGGTGAAATTCGTGACAGTGAAACCGCGCATATTGCCATTCAGGCGTCCTTAACAGGGCATTTGGTTCTCTCTACAATACACACTAACGACACAGCAAGTACCGTAACCCGTTTAGTGGATATGGGGTTGCAACCATTTCAAATTGCTTCCGCTCTTCTTGGCGTTATTGCGACGCGATTGGTAAGAAAGCTTTGCACCAATTGCCGTGAAGCCTATACTCCCGCAGATGCTGAAATCAAACTGATGGGGATAGAAAATGTTAATCTGGAAGGAAAGAAATTTTATCGTGCAGGTTCGGGCTGTGATGTTTGCTTAGGCAAGGGGTATGCTGGTCGGATGGGTATCCATGAGCTTATGATTTTTGATGATGAAATTCGGGAAACTATTATTAGGAATGTGGATGCTACGATTATTAAGAAATTGGGTGTAGAGAAGGGGATGAAAACGCTGAGGGACTCGGCAATTCAAAAGGTTATCAACGGAGAAACATCCCTCGAAGAAGCATTACAGACTACGCAAGCTGATGATATTGATTTTTTATAACTGATAATTCTTTGGTTTAGGGAGTACATTTGCCAGTTTTTACCTACAAAGGCTATGACGTTAAGACGGGAGAAAAACGTCAAGGTAGAATTGATGCTGACTCAAAAAAGACGGCAAAATCTCGTTTAAGGCAGCGGGATAAAGTTATCGTTGTCGATATTAATGAAGAGACCCCGGCCTCAACAAAGGCGAAAAAACCGATGCTTGCTTTAGGGACATCCGTCAGTGTTTCTGATGTGGCCGTTATGACCCGTCAATTTGCGACGCTGCAAAAGGCTCATGTTCCACTTGATGAATCTCTTAAGGCTCTCAGTGCGCAAGTTGAAAAAGATGAGCTGCGTAAAACTTTATCTTCTCTAAAAGATCAAATTTCGGAGGGCAAAAGCTTAGGAGAAGCAGTTTCAAAGTTTCCAAAAATATTTAGTAAACTCTATATTAATATGATTAAAGCTGGTGAGCAGTCAGGTACATTAGGGGTGGTGTTAGCGCGATTAGCTGATTTTCTCGAGTATCAAGTAGCGATTCGTGGTCAAGTCTTGAGTGCATTAGCATATCCTGGAGTTATGATTGGTTCGTCACTACTTATCGTAATTTATTTATTTGTAAGTGTAGTGCCAAAAATGCAAAAAGTATTCCTCAGCTTAAAAGTAAAGCTCCCGTGGTATACTGATCTTCTGATAAAAATGTCAGAAGGAATGCAGCAGCATTGGTTTATTATTATACTCATTGTTGGTGCTATGATTTATTTAGCAAATAGGTGGGTAAATACTGAAAAAGGTCGCCTTCGCTATGATTCTTGGGCTTTAAATGCTCCTGTTTTAGGCGGCATAGTTTTAAGGATCAATACGTCAAAGTTTACGCGCACTTTATCAACACTGCTTTCTTCGGGAGTGCCAATAATTCAAGCGTTAGAAATAACCCGAAATATCATCGGCAATAGAATCCTGTCAGATATCGTTGAGAAAGCAAAAATTGGGGTTCAAGAGGGTTTAAATTTAGGAGACTGTTTAGCTCGAGATGATATTTTTCCCCAGTTGGTCATTCATATGATAAAAACTGGAGAAAAAACTGGGCAGCTAGAAGAAATGTTAAATCATGTTGCCGAAGCCTATGATGCAGAAGTTGAGAGAAAGATATCGGGGATGATATCAATTATCGAACCCTTTATGATAATGGTGATGGCGGGAATTGTAACGGTAATAATTATTGCCTTATTAATGCCAATGCTTACTATAATGAATCAGATGCGATAAAAATTTTTATGTGATATAGGAGAGAGTATTATGTCAAGTTTAGTTCGTGCTAAGAAAGATGGTTTTTCATCATTTGGAAAGATCATTTCGTCCTCTCATTCCGGTATTCGTCAAGCTGGTATGACCTTAATTGAAATCATCATCGTTGTTGCCCTACTAGCAACTTTACTAGCTTATTTAGCGCGTGAATACTCAAAAACCTCGGATGAAGCAAAGGTTGATCAATCTAAGATTGCGATGAGTATGATACAGCAAGGATTAGATATGTATCGTATTCATGTGGGGCACTATCCGGACAGTTTGCAAGGGCTCATGGAAAATACCGATGGAAGTAAAAAATGGCGTGGACCCTATACTGAAGCAAATAAACTCGTGGATCCTTGGGGGCATGAATTTGGTTATGAGAAAACAGGACGTACCTTCAGAATTATGAGTTCAGGAATTGATGAAGAAATGGGTACCAGCGATGATATATTCTTTCCCGACAATGATGCGGCTGAGGCAAACACTAGCGGGGGATAATAGGCAAGAGACCTATGAAAATACTTGATAATTTGCAACATGGGTCTCAAGGCCATTCTCAGGGTTTAACTAGCCGTGCTGGTATGACTCTTATCGAAATTATTATCGTTATCGCTCTTATTGCAATGGTTACCGTTTATGCTCTACCCAATTTGGGTTATATAAATGATACAGAAGTACAAGCAAAAATAAATCGCCTAGTTGAGGATATTCAAAGTGCCTACGATATCGCTCTTTTGTCTAAAAAGCCCCACCGCATTGTTTTTTATTTTAAATCTGGCGAATATTATTTAGAAGAAGGAGAAAGTTGGAAAGAGATCAATTTTGGTAAGGATGGTTTGGATGCGGATCTGACAGAGAAAGAAGAAAGTGATCAGATTGAAAAATTTAAACTTGACTTCAAATCAGAGTACGAGTCCTTAGCGGGCGAATCCTATAAAAACCCAGAAACAGATGAAGAAATCCCACCAACAAGTCCGGTTATAGAGGCAAAGAATAGGCTCACACCACAAAACTGGAAGAAAGTTGTGACACTGGAATGGGGGGTAAGGAAATTAGGGCCCGAACTTATTGTTAAAGCCTTACAAGCTGATCATCATCGTGTCATCCAGCGTCTTGAAGATGCCCAGGAAGAATCTCGTGCCATGATTTATTTTTTTGCATCTGGAAACACAGAGCGTGCGATGATACACATAGCATATCGCAGCGGTTTTGAAGGTGTTGATGACCAAAAGGAACCGTATACTTTAATTGTTAACCCTTATACAGGCAAAACGACAGTGACTTCTGGTGCTGAAGAAATTGATGTTCATGAGGCATTTGATGAAGAATAGACTCATGAGTACTGCTCCGTTAAATTGGAGAGAACAAGGCGCGAGGATGCGGGAAAAGCGGAGTTTACATTAGGGTAAATGAGCATTTTTCCTGGGCGAGCAACACAGTTATTGCCAACTTTACGGAGTAGTATGAGTTGTTGGCGTGAAACTGAAATTCGCGCAAGTGACAATTTTTTATTCTAGGTCATTGATGTGAGCTGTTGGGGATATTTTAAAAGGGACGATTTATGGGCTCTAGGCCTAAAATTAAAAATAAAAATATTAGTGAAGCAAGTTTTTCACTTATTGAAACAGTGATCGCAATTGGCATATTAGCGGCTTTTCTAATGCAGTATGCAGCAGTTCAGGGAAATGCTATTTATTTTTCTGAATATGGTTCCACAATGACCAAGGGTATTTGGTTAGCTAATAAAATAATATCTCAAGTTGAAAATGAAGTTGAAGTTCGCAGTTTAAAGGATGTTACTGCGGTAAATATAAATCAGCAAGCGTTTGAGAATTTTAAAGAAGAGGGCTTTACCTATACTTTGACAATTGAAGACTGGAAACTTCCTATATTAAATATTATGTCAGGCATGAAGAACGAGGATGGTGACGAAGGGAGTAGTGAGAGCAGTGATAATCAAAGTGAAGGAATGATGGAGGGTCTTGTTAAGCAGATATTTGGTGATGAGCCCATGTTTAAAATCGCTAAAGTCGAAGTTTCTTGGCCAGAGGGTTTAAGCACAAATAGTTTTTCTACCTCCCTACTCCTTGCCAATCAAAAAAGGGCAAGTAAGGCGTTTATTACATTTGGGTTAAGTGAAAAGCCTGATAAACCGCTGCCCCCTCCGCCACCAACACCTCCGCCGCCGCCTTAATAGTAAGGCAAGAGGGAATGGCAGTATGAGATTGGTTGAACGATCATGGAAAGAAGGCATGGAGATGGACAGATGGATTTAAGCTAAAATGAAATAAATGCGTTATTGACGCCTAATTATTGCGAATGATCGTTTTTATTAATACTTAGTTTTACATAAAAAAAAGAATTTATGTGACAAAAATGTTTTGTGACTCATTAAAAAAGAAAAATAATTTGCGCGCCGGGGGGGCTGGTTTTACCCTTATAGAAGTCATTATTACTATTTCGCTTCTTCTGGGCATAATGCTGGGTGTATCTACTATGATGAAGGGTAGTTTTGAGATGCGCATAGGGTTAGCCGAAAAAAACAGAGGAACTCATCGCCTTAACATAATAATGGAAAAAATTTACCATGACTTAGCCCATGCTTTTATCATCTCTAAACGGGACAATGATAAAACCGGAGAAAAGCAAAATGGGGAAACACTTTTTTATATAAAGTCTGGTTTTGATAGCGATGAAATTGCGTTTACAACATTAGCTGCGGACAAACAACGAGCGGAAATAGGCTCAGAAGTTGGATTCGTTTACTATGTTCTGAAGCCAAGCAAACAAAATCCTAACCTTAAAAATCTCTATCGTGGGGCTATAGGACGCCTCCCTGAGAAAACTGATGATCGCCCTGAGCTAAATATTTTTGCGACCAACATTAAAAGTATAAAATTTGTACCATTCAATGGCGAGGACTGGGCAAAGACTTTTCGTGATTGGGATAGCACAAAAGGTGACACGCGAGATAACATACCTCACTTAGTGAAGATTGAGCTGGAAGTATTTGATGAAATAATGAATCAAGATGAATCAGAGGAAATAGGTGAGCCTTCAACTGACCATATTGAAACCATAGTGCATATCGGAATGGCCTATAATTTTATGCCGCTTAAGAAACCATCTGGGAGCTTAAAATGGGTATTTTAGGTAACCTAAGGGGTGTGTTTAACCTGGCGGCTCGATCTTTAATAAAAATGAGTGGCATTAGTGAACTAAGGCTACCAAAAACGTATTTGGGTTTTCCCCTAGAGGAAAAAAAATCTCAGGATACCCAGTCCCATTCTTTAGGGCCAGATGATGAAAACTCAAAAAATAATCGTGGCATTGCCTTACTCATTGCCATAATGGTTGTGGCCATGATTATGGTTACTGCAGCGGATCTCATTGTGAGTTCACAAGTGAATTTATCACTCGTGGAAAAACAAAAAAGTCGTGTTCGTGCTGAGCATCTCGCCAAATCGGGCGCTGCCTTAGGTATTTTTCTTTTAACCCTTGATTATGGCATTGATCTATACACAGAAAAAATGACAGGGCAGGTCCCAGGAGGTTTGGGGAAGCGCGTAGATGGCTTAGGTGATATATGGAGTATGGTAAATGGTATACCGTTCGGCAGTGAAACTGCAGAAATGACGGAAGCATTTGCCGAACAGTTTGGTTTAAATAAAACCATGGAGAGTGATACGATCGGAATGCTACAAGACTTTCAGGGACAGTTTAGTCTTAATATTGCCGATGAAGGCAATAAGATAAATATAAACTATTTTGCCAAAAAAGACGTAAATCCTGAGCTTTTAGCCATGCTCATGGCTCTTTTTAGTTGTCCTGCGGAACAGGCGTTTTTAGATAAAAAACAGATAGCGCCTAAAGATCTCGCGGCTCTCATTAAAGACTGGATTGACAAAAACTCTCGGTCTGATTCGGGGGGTAATTATAGTGATGAAGATACCCCATACCGAAAAGAAACACCACCGTACCGAGCCAAAAACGGCCCGCTTTATTCCTTGGAAGAACTCAAAATGATAGATGGCTGGGATGAGGAGGTTCATGCCGTTTTTTCTCCCTATTTAACCATATTTCCTTATAAATCAAAAACCGATGAAAATTTGAATAAAATCAATATTAATACGGCAAAAAGATCTCTTCTTATGTGTTTAATTCCTGAGGCAAGAGATATTTGTGGCGAAAAATTTGCTCGTGATGATCAGGAACGGCATAAAAATA
>JAUILP010000038.1 GCA_030432875.1 Oligoflexia bacterium
GCGTATAGGTGCTAAAATCCTCAACAAGTTTACCCACCTCGGTATGCCGAAATATAGAAAAACATAGAATTAGCCCCTATGGTTAAAGTCAAGCTCACCAAGAATTTGATTTGCGCAACAACACCGCGTAAAAACTATATCTATATGTATTTGCTTAAAATTTTCTTTTTCATTAAGAAGCCAAAAAGTTCTTTGAATTATTAAAAATATTTGATACGAAGGGGGCGAGGCGTTGATCTTGATAATCATCAAGAGAGATAGCCTCTTGGCGCGGAGTTGTTGAGGGTGTGAGGACAGAAATACAAGGGAAAGGATTTACTACGAATGTCTATGTACAGCGATATCATTCCCGGGTTAAATCAGCGTTTGGTTAAGGCAATAAAAAGCGTTACTGAGAAACGATTGGATCTTGTTAATTCACAGCTTGAAAATATAATAGATACAGCAAATACCTTACAAGGGAGAGGCTATAATCATAGTTTTTCCTTAGCAAGCGATGCGTGTGACGAAGATCTCGATGCGGGGTCATTAAAGAGGTCTCATTTTATTTTTGAACTCAAAAGTGAACTTATGCAGAAGCGGCGACAGTTAGAAACTTTGCTCGCCGAACCTGCGACTGTTTTCCGCGAAGAATTTGATTTTTATTTTAAGGTCAATGAACCCTTAAATTAGGGTCGCAGCCAAGTAAATAAACAAAAAGTGGTATCCAGCGTAAAAATTAACTGAGATCTTGAGAATGCCCGTTTTTCATATAGAGTGTAGGGTTTAGCTTCCTCTTATCCATATTTTCATCAAGGATAACGGTCAGGAGGCGACCCGTATCTTTAAGTTCCTCTGATGCATGGGGGTTATTAAAGCGCCTTAGAAGATTCCCACCACAGTATTCGCGGATTGAGAGCAAAAAATCTGAAAGCGGATCCATAAAAATGGAAATAATTCTGGACTTAAAGATCAGCTGTAAAATAACGGATATAAGTGCTAAAAAACCGATAGTCCAAGCGCCTGATGTTCCTTGAAAATGTATTTTCTTGTCTTTAGTGGCTATATCATCAAGATTTAAACGGGCAAATTCATTTATTTTTGCGGACAAGTCAGCTTTGAGATACAAAGAACCAGAAAAATATTGCTCTCCGAGTTCCTTGATATCAGCCAAAAGATATTGTTCTTCGGCAAATGAAATATTTTTTTCTAATTTTTTGACTGCCTGCCAAAAAACCTCGCTCTCCGTATTTGCCCATTTTCCTTGCTCGTTATGCCTGGCAAGGGCTTCTCCCATGTCGAGAATAGCATGCATAGAGGTTGCATTGTCATCCAGAATATCTCTCACTGCAGGAAGAAGTCTTTCGACTAAAAAGATAGAACTGAGTCCAATAATTAAATTAATAGCAATAATAAGGTTCGCAGTGTAACGAAAATAAGATTTAGCATTCATGGTATTATTCTACGTCCTCTAAGAGTTTATGGATAGATCCTCTACGAGCCGCTGTTACCAGTATGTCCCCTTTTTTAATAATATCCTCAGCGCCAACTTGTTTAATTTTGCCATTAATGCCTTCCCGAATGGCGATTACGGTGATGCCAAATTTTCTTTGCAAATTTAGATCGGCAAGTTTCATATCCCAAAGTTTTTTGGCTGCGTATATTTCGGATACGACGAGGTCTGCTCCTAAAAGCATTTCTCCTAAAACGTGTTTACTCAGAATTCTTGGCGCATAGCGTTCGCCAAAATCCCACTCAGGGTTTACGACCTCATCAGCACCGACGAGATGTAATATACGAGCGTGCAAATCGTCATTAGCGCGGGCAATAATGCGCTTAGCGCCAAGCTGCTTTAAAAGTGCTGTACAAATAATGCCAACCTCTCGCGATTGATCGCCAGTAGCACAAACACAAACGTCACGTTTTTCTGGGTGGAGTTGTGCTAAAGCATCTTCGTTCGTGGCATCAATGCATAGAGGTTTTGCTACCCAGGAGGTGGCCATTTCGACACGTTTTTCGTCCAAATCCACAGCAATAATTTCGACATCAGAATTGCTGAGAGCTCTGATGAGCCCCATCCCAAATTGTCCCAGACCGATAACCACAACTTGTCTATTCATAAAATATCCTTTAAGTAACAAAAACCTCTTCTTTAGGGACTTTCCATTTTTCTTCTTTAGAGCCCCTTAAAACGATAAGTGCAAAAGCAATGGGGCCTACTCTGCCAACCAACATGGAAAAAGAAACTATGATTTTGCCAATTTCATCAAGCTGCGTGGTGGCCCCTAATGAGAGGCCCACAGTGCTGAGTGCTGACACACTTTCAAAAATCAAGGGAATAGTCGGGATGTCCTGCGTTAGCGATAACATAAAAAAAGTGACAAATCCCGATATCAAACCAAAACATACAATAGCCATTGATTTATATATAACATGGGAAGGGATTCTTCGATTAAAAACGCGAACATCAGTGCGCCCGGAAACAGCACTAAACCCAGCTATCAATACCACGGCTGCTGTAATTGTCTTTATACCCCCTGCGGTTCCTCCTGGGTTACCGCCAATAAACATTAGAATCATCATAAAAAAAGAGGAGATATCTCGCATGTCGGTCATTTTAACGCTAAAAAAACCAGCCGTTCGTGCGGTTGCGGATTGAAACCATGCGTTTAAAATTTTGTCTCCCAAATTAAGATCACGAAGAGAATACCCCCATTCAACCGAAAGATAAAAAACAAAACCCGCTATGAGAAGTATTAAAGTACTCACTACCGCGATCTTTTCATTAAGGTTGTAGCTTTTTCTTAAAACACCTTTAGGTAAATTTAGGGCCATGAGGGGAGCAAAGCCTCCGGCAATTATTAAAAAACTAACTGTTAGTAAAATGAGCGCATTGTGTTGGAACAAAAGCAAGCTATCAGATTTTAGGGCGAAACCAGCATTGCAAAACGCAGAAATTGCGGTGAATAGTGCTTCCCAAAACGCGGGTAGTAGGTCCATACCCTCACGGGAAAAAGCATAAAAAAGTATGCTTGTGCCAAAAAGCTCTACAGCAATAACATACCCTAAAATAACCCGGAGCGTTCCCTGGACAGAATAGCGATGATTATAGCTGCTCAGTTGATATAAGGTTGTTTCATGATGAAGACTGAGTCGACCACGCTGCAATATAAATAGAGTCCAAGCGCTTAAGGAAATGATGCCAAATCCCCCAAGTTGTATAAGGAGCAAAATGGTTGCTTGGCCCCAAAGGGTAAAGTCTAACGCTGTATCTAAAATTGTGAGACCCGTCACACATGCAGCACTCATGGCAGTAAAAAAGCTATTTATGATGGTATGATCGGCATGAGGTCTTTGTGTTCCGGGTATTTGAAGAAGCAAACATCCGATCACCGCCAGTGCCATAAAATAGCTGATAATGACCACCTCAGGTTTGGCAAATGCTTGAGCGACGATTTTGGTGTTTTTGGGAGAGTGTTTAAAAATAGAAAAAAACATGACGCAGCTAGCTATGGTAAATAAAGTGTTTGTGAACAAATGGTAGATATTTTGTTTAGGGAAGAAAACGAGGAGAAGCAAGACGAGGCTACAAATACCTGGGATGATGGAAGTTAGTTTGGTCTTAATTTTAAGGCGCAAGAGGCTTAGAAAAATAGACGAGCAGATGGCTAAATTAATAGCTAAAAATATCATAGGGTTACTTCTAAAGGCGCCAAATAGATTGGCAAGAAGCAAAATAAGAGCATTTATCAGCGATATGATTAAGTATTGAGCGGATACCTCACCGCGATAGATTGAAAACCTGCGTTCATTGATGACGCCATAAGTGAAAAATATATAAGCAGCAATAATAAGTGTGCCTAAGGTGGGAAATCTAATGAGGTGGTTAGAAGCTAAAATGAGCATGGCTGAAAAAGCGGTAATCAGTCCCAATTTAATGTTTTTTGTGATCGGTTGTAAGGACAGAAGAAAAACTAAAACTGCGCTTAAAGTAAATAAGTGGGTTTCGTTGAGATCTTTTGGGTACTGAAAAAATGGCTTACTGTTCAAATGGGCGATAACAATAAGAAGCCACGGTATTGGGTGTAAAGCATGAAATAAAATATTGGTCATAAAAAGGCTATATGCAAGTATGTTAATCACATTATTGTAATATGCTCATGGGAATTCAGATACCCCATAAATAAGATTTTCTTGAAAATGGCATACTGGTCAATACCTCTTAAGCTTATGAACGAGATAGGTCTAATGTGAGGATTAGTATCGACGTTGATTTGTTTTTGAGTTAGCGTATCAGCTGCTAGGGTATTAAGGCGTCAACTTTAGAAGCTCCTTTAGGACCCGCTCCGTTTCTATTTGCCAAGACTCAGGTTGGTACCTAAAAGTCGCAGTGAATTTATGCGTGTCTAAACGGGAGTTTGCAGGTCTTTTTGCAGGTGTTGGATATGCTGTGGTTGGTATGGCGTTCAATTTTTTAATCTTGAGCATAGCGCCGAGATCACGTGCAGTACTAAAAATATACTCTGCAAATCCGTGCCAAGAGGTGAACCCGTCGGCACAAAAATGATAAACACCTAGTAAATTTTTACTCCATTCTTGATTATCATGGTAAGACTGCTTAAGTATAGCAAGTGTGGCTGCCGCAATTTGATCGGAGGAAGTCGGAGAACCAATTTGATCATCAACGACACCGAGTTCTTCACGTTCTGCCGCCAATCGCAGCATGGTCTTTAAAAAATTTTGCCCATCAGGACCATATACCCAGGATGTTCTCACGATAAAGTAGCTTAAGTCAGGAATGGCTATGATATTTTGTTCGCCCTTGCGCTTAGAAGCACCGTATGTGTTGAGGGGAGCACAAAAATGGTCTTCTTTAAAAGGTGTATGTCCTGCTCCATCAAAAACATAGTCGGTAGAATAATGAATAAATAAACTACCGATTTCCCGGGCTGCCAGCGCCATAACTTCAGGCGCATGGGCATTTATCACAAGGGCTTGTTCGTTTTCTGTTTCTGCTTTATCAACAGCAGTATAGGCGGTGGCATTAATGATTATATCTGGCTTTAATTTGATAATCAGCGGCTTAATCGCCTTAAGATCACTGACATCTAAAAAGTGAGCGCCTTCCCCGGCATAATCTTGGTCAAAAAAAGTCTGCTCTAAATGGACGAGGTCTTTTAGAGCGCGTCTTAAGCTTGAGGCGACCTGGCCCTCTCGGCCCATGATAAGAACTTTAGTATTTGGGGGAAGTGGTGTTTTAGGCATAAGGTAATAGCTTTTCTTTGGGGAGTTCACTTAAAAAGAGTGCGTTGCGATCTTTGTCAGAAAGAGTGGGGTCTTTTACCGGCCATGGAATCGCAAGTTTAGGATCGTTCCAGGCAAGGCTTAGCTCCGCTTTTGGATTGTAATACTGCGTGCATTTGTACATAAAAAGAGCCGATTCACTCACGACACAAAATCCATGAGCAAAGCCTGGCGGAACATAGAGCTGCCTATGGTTGTCTTCGGATATTTCGGTACCAAAAAATTGACCAAAGCTAGGTGAACCGAGTCTAATATCAACGGCAACATCAAAGACACAACCCTTCAGTACCGAAACCAGTTTTCCCTGCGCGAAAGGATTTTGAAAATGTAAGCCCCTAAGAATGCCTTTTGACGATAAAGAAATATTATCCTGAACAAAATCTTCATGTATACCGGCATCGCTATAGCGTGCTTTTTGCCAGGATTCATAAAAATATCCGCGCGAATCGCCAAAGACTTTTGGTTCTATTAGGACTAAATCAGGAATAGGGGTTTTTATTATATTCATAACTGGCCCTTATGCTTTAGGAGCATCATCAAATACTGACCGTAGCCGTTTTTAAGGAGAGGCTGGGCAAGGCGTTCTAGTTCTGTGTCGCTGATAAATTTTTTACGCCAGGCGATTTCTTCGGGACAAGAGACTTTAAGTCCCTGCCGGTGTTCGATGGTTTGGACAAAATTAGTGGCTTCGACAAGGGATTCATGGGTTCCCGTATCAAGCCAAGCATGTCCTCTACCTAAGAGCTCGACATGAAGTTTGCCTTGCTCTAAATATTTTTTATTGAGGTCCGTGATTTCGAGTTCGCCGCGGGGGGATGGTTTTAGAGACTTGGCCAAGGCAATGCAGTCATTGTCGTAAAAATAAAGTCCGGTAACAGCATAATTTGATTTAGGAGCTATGGGTTTTTCTTCAAGGCTCTCTACCCGACCGGAGGCATCAAAACTCACCACCCCATAACGCTCTGGGTCGCGGACAAAATAGCCGAAAACCGTGGCAACATCAGTTTTAGCAGAGGCTGCTTGCAATCGGTCGGGAAATCCATGCCCATAAAAAATATTATCACCAAGTACGAGACAAGCAGGGCTCGTGCCAAGAAAGTCTTCGCCGATAATAAAGGCCTGGGCCAGTCCATCAGGGCTAGGTTGTTCTGCGTAAGAAATATTCAGTCCAAACTGATGGCCATTTCCGAGGAGCTTTTGAAAACCACCCAGATCGTGCGGGGTCGAGATGATGAGGATATCACGGATATCAGCGAGCATAAGCGTCGCAAGAGGATAATAGATAAGGGGTTTATCGTAAATGGGGAGTAATTGCTTGCTCACGCTAATCGTTAGCGGATAGAGACGGGTGCCAGACCCTCCTGCCAGAATAATGCCTTTTCTTGCTGCCATGGTACCTCTCGTATTTTAAAGTATTAATTATAATAAGACTGATTTTTTAACCAAATTTTTTTTAAAAAATACAGTTCTTTCGCTATTTTTTTGTGCCGAGACGCTCTCTTTGATATTTGCCTTCCTGAACGATCTCACACCACCCTTTGCGTTCCTGTAAGTACCAGCTTACGGTCTTTTTTAAGCCCGACGCAAAGGTTTCTTTAGGCCGCCAATTAAGCTTTTCGCCTATAAAACTGGCATCAATTGCATAGCGGTGGTCGTGGCCTGGGCGATCAAAGACAAATTTAATGAGCTCACTATAAGAATTGCCTTCTTTTCTGGGTTGAAGCTCATCGAGTATCTGACAAATGTTTTTGACAACAGAAAGATTTGTTTGTTCATTGTGGCCACCGATATTGTAGCTTTCTCCAATATGTCCCTTTTCAAAAACCGTAAGTAAAGCATCAGCGTGATCATCCACAAAAAGCCAGTCTCGAACATTGTCACCTTTGCCGTAAATAGGTAGAGGTTTGCCTTCTAAAGCATTAAGAATTACGAGTGGAATCAATTTTTCTGGAAACTGATAAGGGCCGTAATTATTGGAGCAGTTGGTAAGCAATATGGGTACGCCAAATGTATGATGCCAAGCACGCACCAAATGGTCGCTTGCTGCTTTTGAGGCTGAGTAAGGAGATCTAGGCTGATAGGGCGTAGTTTCTGTAAAAAAACCATTTTCCCCGAGCGAGCCAAAAACTTCGTCTGTGGAAATGTGCTGAAATCTGAATGATGATTTTTCACTGGCCTCCAGAGTTTCTAAATAGCCTCGCGTGGCTTCGAGTAAAGTATAGGTTCCCAGGATATTGGTATCGATAAACTCTTTGGGGCCATCGATTGAGCGGTCTACATGAGATTCGGCAGCTAAGTGAATGATCCCCATAGGGCGAAATTCTTGGAATAACGATGTCATGAGTGTAGAGTCACAGATGTCGCCCTGAACAAAGCGATAGTTAGGACTGTCGCTGATTTCAGCCAGGGAGGCGAGATTGCCCGCGTAGGTGAGCTTATCGAGATTGAGTATTTGGTACTGGGGCTGCGTTTTTATAATATGACGAATAAGAGCAGAGCCAATAAAGCCAGCTCCGCCAGTAATAATCACCTTTTTTTTCATATAAGACCCATGCTCTTTGATATTTTTTAACCTGAATTAGCCAAAAACAGTGGTTATAGTAGCATCTTTGGAAAGTACGGAACAATGATAAAATGCTGAGATCAGGGAGCGGTTTTAAACGGCGTTTTTTGGAGAAGGTAATAGGTTCTCAATAAAGGAGAGTACATGTGCTCTCCATTTGATGAACTGAACCATGAAGATTTCTTGGCACTTAAAGAAATTAGAGTCCCTACTACGGTCACTCATTGTAAAGGGTTCAGGGATTTTTGTTACTAGATCAGCGACATAGCCGATGTAGCGAGAAGTCCCGACTCCTAATTACTTTTGCCTTGTTGGTTTCAGGCTTACCCAGAGGTTGCAATTATGATGGGCAGCCATAAACCCCTTCTTTAAACTAATAGATCTTAATGGTTTTAAGGTACCACGTTAATTTTTACTTTTTCAATGCTATCAGCAAACGCCATAATGGCCGTGATGCTAAAGCTAACCGGCATTTCTTTGCATTTGACTTTATCATGAAATTTATTTTGGTGTACTGCTCCAAACAAATTGACGTGAATTTCATCACCGATTTGTTCTGCTGTATAGGTAATCCCGGCAATGCTATTGACGCAGATCAGGTTTGTCGTTAGGGAAATAATAGTACCATCAGTAAAGCAGCGAATGCCATCTTTTTGGGGGCATAAAGGCGCAACCTCGGTTACAACCGCATCGTTAAATCCCACCAAAGCCTGCGTGCCTGGTGGTATAGCAAAGGAAGTCTCTGTAAAAGGATGCGTAAAAATAGGAGTTTGCTCAATACCAGAGACATCTCCCGGTAAAGTTATAGTTTCTGTATGGATGTTCGGACAGTCTAGGCTGGTTTCGTCTATGCCCTCTGAAACGAAAGCATTTGTGAGAATTGCCGCATTTTCAGATTCATTTTCTTTGAGCACGTAGGAAAATTTCTCAAATTTTTGGTTGCAATCTAACGGAAATGTTAGCGTAACTTCCGTAGAAAGACTGTACTGATGATGGTTGGTTGCCGTGAGTTTTAGTTCCGTGCTCAGTGTTCCGGCAACTGATTTTAGGGTTCTTAAATTTTTAATGGTGTTCTGGGTAGGCGTATCCGTTCCTACCAGCGTTTCTGGTGATGGATTTCCAGCGAATAGCGCAGTGCACCATAAAGTGGTGCCAATAATTAATGTAAAATGTTTCATCATAAAAATTCTCCGGAGTGTAAAGTCAAGGGTCAGGAGAGCATTACTAAAAATAGGGTTATTCTGTCAAGTTATCTGAAGCATAAGGGGGAGCATATTGCACCTTAAAGGGGGCGGAGCCCAACAAAAATATAAAAAATGCGATAAGTGTTTAATTAATAATCAAAGTGTTTCAATTTTGATCATCCTGTAAGTAGCCCCACTGACGGAGCACAGCTTCAAATTCAATATTGCCGGATTTAATCATACGTGATTTCATGTTGTCAAAGTATACTCGGCTAATGACAATAGAAGCTTCATTTTCATAACTGCCCGCTACATGATCTGAGCTGGTAATTTCAGTAGGAATAGCAGAGATGTTTTCTAAAGGAAGTTGAGTGCGAGTTGCGTATTGACTCACATAGCTACTATTAAGAAAAATTTTCGGCCACTCTTCTAACGCGCCGTCGATAAATATTTCCGTTGCCGTGCTGATTGATCCCGATATTTCTGTATATGCCCCAAGACTTTTAACGGACAAACTCCCATAACCTCTTATTGCAGAGGGAGAAACACCCCGGAGCAATATAGCTAATTCTGAGGTTTTATCGGGGTACACTGTAATTTTATATCCTTGGGTAAAACCATAATGCTGCGCAAATTTTTGTCTCGCGATAGTCTTTAATTCACTATCAATATCAATTAAATTGTGTTCTTCCTGGGGATCCTGAATCAAATCAAACAACTGCTCAGGTTCGAGAACAAATGATTTTTGGTGTCCGAGTTTGTCTTCACTGTAGAGTCTTTTTTCTGTCGTTTCATACGATTTAATGTACTTGTATCGCTGATCAAAGAGAATCCCCCGCATCCTAAATCCCTCTAAACCAATAATGTTTTTAAGGTTTTCCACGGTGGGCCGTTCAGAAATTTGGGGAAGTAAGCTTGAGGCTTCGCAGTACGAGGGAATCGGGGTTGCCGTTAGTTCTAAAATTGTGGGTCCGATGGCAATATTGCTGACAAAGTGTTCATGGACATCATGATGAGTGTTACTGGCAGGTTTAATAAGCAAAGGAACATGCATTTCATCATTCAGTAAAGTCGCCCCATGATCAAAGTAGGCTCCTTTATAAACTTTTCCCGCTAGGTTATGCGTAAACTGATGCTCTGATTGATGATCGGCATGATCCGACGTAATAATAATGTGAGATGAGTCAAAAAGGCCACGTTCTTTTAGTCCCGTAAAAATTTTACCAAGATAAAAATCGGTATAGGAAAGCTCTCCATTATATAAAAACTTGAGTAGTGACGGCATGGAAAACGGTTTCACATCAAGTAAATCCTGCCCGGAAAAATAGGACAAAGGGGGGCGATATGGCGCATGACCACCGTCTAAATGCACATAAAGAAAAAAGTTTGTGTTCCCGTGTTCATCAAGCCAACGGAGCGTTTCTTTGGCAATTTTAGGCGTATCATAGGCCTCTTGTTCAATAGAAATATTTTCATAAAATCCATGATTGACCCCAATGCCATAAACCTCAGAAATGAGCGAAACATTGCCAACCATCGCCGTATAAAAGCCATTTTCTCGCAATGCCCAGGTAAAGGACGGGGTATTTTTCTCATAAAACTCCTCGCGATCCTTAGGGCTAATGGCATAGGAAAAAGCGACTTTTTCGATGTGCGAAGGAATTTGACAGTTGAGCAGCGCGTTAGATGAAGGGCCAGTCATGTTGCCGGGGGATAGAGCATTTTTATAGTCGTGAGATACCTGGCGAAAGGCATCTAACTCAGGCATGTACCTAGGGTTAACCCCATCACTACGGAGAGTATCAAGCAGAATCATAATGACATTTGTCCGCTTAGTTTCCATATTTTTGAGGATTAAAGGCTCACTGAGGATGCAGGCCGTTGGAGTACTATCACTGCTGCAAGAAATTTTAATTTGACTTGACCGCGTGAGTTCAGGAAGTTTAAGTTTAAGGGGGTGCCACCCAGTCAAGTCCTCGGGATAATTGATTTTTAAATAGCGTAAAATAGGGCGATAAAAACTCCTAAACAAATCCGGAAACACAGGTAATTGCTTGATGGTAACTTTCGTTAAAATTTTATCATCAACATTCACTGTGAGAGATGCATCACCAAATGGGGCTAAAATTTGAGAAAAAAAAGTAAATTGATCTCCCGCCAGTTTAGGCATCAAAAGTATTTCCGCATCATTGTCGGGAAGTGCTACCGCGTCAAAGCCCTGCAGCCTTTCGGGGTAAAATCCACTAGAAAGATAAAATTGATAATTATTTTTAAACCGAGCAGAGGTCAATATTGTTTTAAATTTCTTGCTGGGGAGGGTCTCCTCTAAAAATTTTTTATAAACAGATAAGTCCATAGTATGGGAAAGGAAATCAGCAGAGTGAAACGCAGAAAAGGCAATTTTTAGGGGGATTCGTTTTCCTAGACTATGTTGCGAGTCTTTAAAGATCACCCGCGAGTCTCTCGGATAAACAAAAATCATCCAAATGATGATAAATGCCACAACCAAGGCAGCTACAATTTTAAAGAGAAATCTAATCATGCATCATCCAAAATCGTAAATAATTCTAACCAGGTGTTATGGCATAGCGTTAGGCAGAGCCATAAAAATTCAGCTGATGCCCTATCTCGTTCTCTTCTAGTCATGATAGACCACAAAATCATTAATGATGCTATGCTCCGGCTCGTATTTTTTTATTAGGGAGAAAAGTTTTTCCTTGAGGCTAGCGACAATTTCTGGATGCTCTGAAGCAATATTATGCTGGAAACTGGGATCGTTTTGCCGGTTAAATAGCTCCCAGGCAATGCCTCTCTTTGTGGGTACATAAATGAGCCGGAACTCTGGACTGGTAATAGAACGATGCTTTGCTGCATTTGTTCGGGTTTCAAAAGTAGGGTCAAGTACGATTTCGCTACTGCCCCCTAAATCATATTTGAGAAGGCCGGTAATATTAGGGTAGCGCAGCCGCTCTTTTTGATAAAAACCCCCGTCATTGTTTGAAAACCACAGGCCTGTTTCACTGTAAGCAAAATCTTGCCTGAGGGTAGTGCTATTTTCTTCTTTTGTTAGAAAAATATGGCTTAAATCATGTCCTTCGCGTTGATCTGCAAATTTGAGGTGGGCAAGTTTTAGTATAGTAGGCGCAATGTCAATGCTGCGCGTGATGCTTGATACTTGCGTTGTATTTATAGCTTCAGCGTCTGGTAACTTTATCAAAAAGGGAACTTTGAGAACATTTTCGCCTCTTAGGTGTTCTCCGTGGCCATGGAGATATCCTTCTTCCAATAGGTCTTCACCGTGATCAGCAGTTATGATCACAATGGAATTTTTTAAAATACCTTGGTGATCAAGATTGGTAAAAAAACTTTCTAAAGATTCGCTTATAGAGTTTATGGCGCCATCATAAAGACTGCGTATTTGACTAATATCAGCAGGTGAATACTCGTTGTTTTTTTGATTTAGCGAGGGATTTTTTTGAAAGGTAAATCGCCCCTCATAATCATGATGTGCAAATTTTTGATAGTAAGGGTAAGGGGCCGCATAGGGAAAATGGGCCGTGGAAAAAAAAAGAATGCTAAACACCGGGCTATCTTTGCTTTGCGTGAGAATATACTTCTCTGCGTTTGTAGTAATAACACTAGGATCAGCAAAGGCTGGGTTGCTTTTTAGGTCGGGAAACAAAAACTGGCCGCCAGATGAGACTAGCCACGGATAAGTTAGAGGAAAAAGTAGATCAATATTCATGGCAATTAAAGAATCTATGGTCATGTTGGGTGTATTTATTTTATCAAACGCGATGTCAAATCGGGGAAAAATATCACCAGCAAAGTCAGAAAATACAGATGTGTTGTAACCTGCATTTTTTAGTACGGAAACAAGATTGTCACCAAAGAAAAATCTATCTTTAAAGTTAGGAAACATATGGCGCAAATGGTTGGTCATGGCGTAACGGCCAGAAAGAATTTCGCCCCAAGAGGGAAAAGTACGGGGAATTCCGACAATATGATCTTTAAACTCAACGGTCTTTCCTAGAGAGGAAAGAGTGTCCTTTGCCGAGAAAATATTTGGATTATTAAAGCGATCGAAACGCAAAGAGTCTATTGCGATCAAAATAATATGGGGGCGTAGGAAGGTTTTTTCAGGTGTTGATGTTAGGTTCCTCTTGTAGAGTTGATGCCCCAAAATAAAAAGGCTCAAGAGTATCAACAAGCTTAGGCTAACGTTTTTTCGCCTTTTTTCATAAATTAAAAAAACAAGCGGTAGCAGTAGGATAATAATACCCAAAAAATAAAAGACATTTGGGTTGGCCCAGCGAAGAGTTATGTGGCTAAAGGTGGGGGAATTTAAAGGAAAAAGAGATTCAAAAAGAGCGGGATAATATAGAGCGCTCCCTAAATAAAATAAAATCCATGTTCCTAAAAATAAACCAATACTCAGAGCCACAATTTTCATGGGCTCATAGCTACGAAGAAAAACCAAAAAAAAGCGTTTTACCGCCGAATAAAATACAAAATAGTAGCAGACACTAAGCCAGGTAAGGCCAAATATTTTACCCAGCTCTTTCGCTGCAGTAATGGGGTACATTTTTATGACGAGTTTATTTAAATCCCCAAAGTCTTGGCCAAGAAGTTCAGGAGACTTGCGCAGAAGCGCCTGGAGGATCAGAAGTCCTAAGCTGATTAAAGTGACCCAAATGAAATATTTTTTTTTTGTCGCGCTCAAAATAGTTTTATTCCTTTGCCATTATGTGGGCTTACCTGTTTACATTAATATAATTTTCGTATGAGCGAAACAAGACTCATTTGCGAGTTTATAATGTACGCTAGATATTTGGGGTCTTAAATACATTTTTAGAGGCTACGAATATGGAGCGATTGGGGCTATATCATAAACCTAGTCTGGTACTTACCCAAACGGGCCCATTCATTAAAAGGTAAGTAAGTTAAAGTCATTTTCGTAAGATTGGGATGAAAAACACCTAGTTTAATGCATCGACTAAAAAAGCCTTTTAAATTTCATCTTTCCCGCCAAAACAGGCTATTAACGCTTTAAATGGTTCTATGGCAACCTCATTTGGCACCATGCGCGTTTTAATAAAATGCAAGGCTTCAAACCGAGACCGTTTGTGCTGATAATTTCGACTAGAAGTAAGGGCGTCAAAAATATCCGCAATAGTTGCGATCTGTACCTCATCAAGCAGGCTTGTTTTTCCTAGTCCATGGGGATAACCGCTGCCATTGAGTTTCTCATGATGGTGAAGAATGATTTCTCGGCACACGTGAAAGGGGAGTGATTCTTCTATAAGCTTATAGCCAAGAACAGGGTGGCTCTTCATGATTTCCCATTCAGCATTTGTGAGAGGACCTGCTTTGTTGAGAACAAGGCTATCGATTTCTTTTTTGCCCAGATCGTGCAAAATGCTTCCTAAGCTAACGAGCCCCAAATCCTCAGGTTGCCGTTTACCCATTAAGATGTTAATCGCTACGGCATAAGAAGCCACCCTTATACTATGATAGTAGGTATAGAGGTCAAAATCCCCAAGACCACTAAGTTCTTTAATGCAAGTAACATCCTCAAGCATGCAATTTGCTAATGACTTTCCAACTTCTTCGGCTGCTTGTAGGCAGTCTGGATGAAAGCCTTCTTCATGAAAAGCTTTAACCAAATGCATACCCACCTGCTCTATCGATTGGATTCGCTCTCCAGGGGCGAGGTCATTATTAATTTTAGGAAGCAAATTCATAGTCTGATAAGATCTTACTCGTGGACGATCTTTCCTTTTAATCCAGAAATTTTCGCGTCCTAAGCCAAGAAGGGCGCTGAGTTCATCGCGCTCCCATTTATAGTGAACACCACTATAAAGCACAAAATGAGCGTCTATTTTTACGAAGAGATCAAAATTAGTTCTACTATTATCCAACAGTTGATTTATAGCGAATTCTTCAAATTGCTCTTGGTATTCTTTCACTAAAAACATATTCTCCCCCCAGCGATTAATTTTAAGTTACTTTTTTTGTTTCGAAAATATCTCGCTAACTATCTGAATTATCTCTGGTTATTTTTATAAAGCCAAAGTTGAATCAAATAGAAAAATAAACATCAAATTTATTTCGGACTGTTTGCTTTATTTCTTGACAAAAAGTTTTTCCTTGAGGTAATATCACTGCTCTTATTGGTACGCCTGCGTAAGCAAGCCTATGCCTCAGACTGCAAAACTCTTTTCAAATTGCAAAAATTACCTAATACAGGCAATCAATGCACCTAGATGAGCACCGGTCGTGGCTAGATAATAGGCAGACGAGGTGTCTCTAATAATCCTTTTACAACGTTTTAGGGTTTATATGGAAAATCAAAAAATTAGAATTAGATTAAGTGGTTACGATCATCGGCTGATTGATCAATCGGTTGCTGAAATCGTAGAGCGTGCCAAGCGCACGGGGGCTAGGATTGCAGGTCCAATTCCCTTGCCCACAAGAATAAATCGTTTTACCGTTCTGCGCAGTCCTCACGTGGACAAAAAATCGCGAGAGCAGTTTGAAATGAGAACGCATCGGAGATTGGTAGATATTCTTCAGCCTAAACAGCAGACCATAGATGCCTTGATGAAGTTAGATTTGGCTTCTGGTGTTGATGTTGAGATTAAGCTTTATTAGCCATAGTTAAGTTGATGGGGAATAAAGCAAATAAGGTAGTTTGTTTAAGATAATTAAACATAAAAAATAACGTTCATTTAAAGGTTAATAAGTAATGGTGGTACCAGGACTTATAGCAAAAAAAATAGGGATGACTAGGGTTGTAGATGATACAGGCAAGTATATACCTGTTACCTTGGTGGAAGTTGCTAAACAAAAAATAACAAAAATTCTGACTCCAGAACGTGATGGCTATCATGCATTGCAGGTTGGGTTTTACGAGAAAAAAGAATCTCGGCTCAATAAGCCAGACATCTATCGTTTGCGCAAAGTCAATGTGGATGATAATTTTGCCCGCTTCAAAGAGCTTCGCTTTGACCAGGCTCCTCAAATTGAACTTGGTGTCGTACTCGATATTGACTCATTGGGTGAGTTTAAGGCTCTGGACGTGACCGGCATTACTAAAGGGCGCGGCTTTCAAGGTGCTATTAAGCGCTGGGGTCACTCGATCGGGCGTATGAGTCACGGTTCTGACTTTCGTCGCCGACCGGGATCCTTAGGCTGTAGAACAACACCAGGCCGTGTATTTAAAAATAAACATCAGCCAGGCCATATGGGAGTTGTGCGACGCACGATTCAAAACCTCTTGGTAGTTGATGTCAACAAAGATGCAAATGTCATAGCTATTAAAGGTTCAATACCTGGGCATATTGACTCTTACATACTTTTAAGGCCGACAAATAAGTAACGTACTGGGGTTGATGATATTTATTTTATTCGCTAACAGAATTTTTAGGTGCAAGAATGCAGATACAAGTAAAAAACATCCAGGGTAAAGAGCTCAAAAACATAGAGATTCCAGAAGAAGTTTTTGGATTAGAGCTAAATGACCACATACTATACTCTGCCGTCAAGGCGTATAGGGCTAATCGTCGTCAGGGTACTCACGCGACGCTAAATTTTAGGCGGGTATCTGGAACTGGAAAAAAACCTTTCAAGCAAAAAGGTTCTGGTACAGCGCGCCAAGGCTCAACGATTGCCCCACATATGCGCGGTGGTGCTGTGGCTCATGGTCCAATGCCTCGCTCGTATCGCGAACACATAAATAAAAAAGTTAAAAATTTGGCCTTGTGTGTAGCTCTGTCAGACAAATTAAGAGCCGGAAAGCTTACTGTTGTCGATAAGTTTTCGATGACCAACTATAAGACTAAAAATGTACTCGCAGCCTTAAAAGCGTTAAATGCTAATAAAGCATTGTTTAGCGATGTTGCCAAAGCGGGCGATGATTTTTTATATCGATCCGTACGCAATATTTATGGATCAAATTGTTTAGATGTAACCAGTATCAACGCAGAAAATATCTTAGCACACGAAGATGTGATATTAAGTGAATCGGCAGTTGAGGCATTGGTTAAGCGTCTCGGTGGTTAAATGTGAGAGCTCGGTTTTTGAATCCTTTGAGGCTTTAAAAGTAGAAAACGAGCTTAAGACCCTATTAAAGGAGAGGTTTACGTGCATCCAAGTGAAGTAATTTTAAGGCCGGTTGTGTCTGAAAAAAGCACTAATCTTAGAGAATTAGAAGGCAAATATGTATTTCAGGTCAAGCGCCAAGCATCTAAAGAAGATGTTAAAAAAGCAATAGAGTGGCTATATCCTGTAAAGGTAACCAGTGTAAATACTATTGTAATGCGTGGCAAAGAAAAGCGCCGTGGGGTTCATACCTATTTGCGCTCTAATTTTAAAAAAGCTATCGTAGCATTGAAAGATGGCGCGAAATTGCCTCTCTTTGAGGATCAGTAGTAAGTATTTTTCGTTTAATCATAAAGTTGCAAAGAGATAAAAAAAATGGGATTAAAAATCTACAAACCAACATCACCGGGTCAGCGTGGACACATTAGTGTAGATTATAGTGTTCTCGATAGAGTTGAGCCTCTTGCCTCACTCGTTCAGGGTATTACTGAAAAAGCAGGGCGTAACAATCATGGTCGCATTACTACCCGTCATAGGGGAAGTGGTGTTAAGAGAAAATATCGCATTATCGATTTTAAAAGGGACAAATTTGAAATCCCCGCAAAAGTTGAGTATATAGAGTATGACCCGAATAGAACGGCATTTATCGCGCGTTTGTTATATACAGATGGCGAAAGAAGGTACATTATCGCTCCTGAAGGCTTGAAAAAAGGTGATTCCATTGTCTCAAGCAAAGAGATGGTGGACGTTCAACCAGGAAATTCGATGCCACTCAGTAAAATCCCTTTTGGTACCAATATTCATAATATTGAAATGAAACCGGGAAAGGGTGGCCAACTTGCACGTAGTGCGGGGACATATGGTCAATTAGTAGGGCGCCTAGACGGTTACGCTCAGGTAAAAATGCCAAGCGGTGAACTTCGTAAAATCTTGGAATCTTGTGTTGCTACAATTGGTTCCGTCAGTAATTCGGACCATGGCAACATTAATTTGGGCAAAGCCGGACGCGTGCGCTGGATGGGAAAACGACCGACGGTACGTGGTGTTGCTATGAACCCGGTCGATCACCCACATGGTGGTGGTGAGGGACGAACATCGGGAGGACGCCATCCTGTGACACCATGGGCTGTGCCGACTAAAGGTTATAAGACACGAAAGAATAAGAGAACACAGGGCGCTATTATACGTAACAGAAAAGCTAAGTAAGTATTGAGGAGGTTATAGGTGGCTCGTTCAATTAAAAAGGGTCCTTTTGTTGATAAGTATCTGTTTGGCAAGGTCGAAAAAGCCCAGTCAGACAAAAAACCCATTAAAACTTGGAGTCGTCGTTCAACGATTATCCCTGAGTTTGTTGGTTTAACTTTCGCAGTGCATAATGGCAAAAAATTTGTGCCGGTATATATATCAGAAAATATGGTAGGCCATAAGCTTGGGGAATTTTCTCCAACGCGTTTATATCATGGCCACGGTGATGATAAAAAGTCCTCAAAGAAATAATGTTTTGCAAGATGAAATAAGGAAGATTCCATGTCAGGCAAATATCAGGCTCGTTTAAGAAATGTTCGGTTAACGCCTCGGAAGGCTCGCTTATTAGCTGATCTTGTTCGGGAAAAACCGGTTCAAATAGCTCTTGACTCTCTTAAGCTTACCAATAAAAAAGGCTCGCCGATTTTATTTAAGCTGATCAGTTCAGCGGTTGCAAATGCGTCGCAGGGTGCCACCATTGATGTTGATCGCTTGGTAATTTCTGAAGTGTTTGTCGATCAGGGATTTACCATGAAAAGATTTTTGCCTCGAGCACAAGGTCGTGCGACGGTTATAAGAAAAAGGACGTCACATATAACAGTGCGAGTGTCTGAAGTTTAATAGTAACTTTATTCTGTGAGGAATTATAAGTGGGACAAAAGGTAAATCCAATAGGCTTTCGTGTCGGATACATCAAAACCTGGAATTCTCGCTGGTATGCGACCAAAAGGGATTACTCAAAAAATTTGCAAGAAGATGTGCGTATCCGCAAATTTATTCATGCAAAATTTGATTCAGCGGGTGTTTCCCGAGTCGAAATCGAGCGTGCGGCAAAGAATTTAAAGATTAATATACATAGTAGCCGTCCCGGTATCATCATCGGTAAAAAGGGAGCTGGTGCCGAAAGCTTAAAAGATAGCCTCATTAAAAGCTGCAGTTTAAGTAGTACTGAGCCGGTTATCAATGTTTTTGAAGTTAAGAAACCTGACCTTGATGCTCAGTTACTCGCGGATAGCGTTAGACAACAATTGATAAAACGTGTATCTTTTCGCCGAGCAATGAAAAAAGCAATAACATCTGCTATCAAGGCGGGTGCTAAGGGTGTGAAAGTACAAGTGTCTGGGAGACTTGGTGGAGCTGATATGGCTAGGACAGAGCGGTATCATGAGGGTCGCGTACCTCTTCATACTCTTCGGGCAGATATTGATTATGCTACGTCTGAGGCTTTGACCACATATGGCCTAACGGGTATCAAAGTTTGGGTCTTTAGAGGCGAAGTTTTAGATAAAGAAGCAAGCAATGGTTAAGCACCTAACCAAGGCGCTTTTCCAGTGTTTTTAGAATATGAGAGAGTGATATTTATTTAATAAGTTTTTGGCGCGAATGTGGCAAAAACGCGTCCTGAAGGGGTGAAAACCTGAAGGATCTCTTTGCTGAGTATCTGATTTCAGGCGATAGCTCGCTGTCATTGGGACCTAGGTAAACAATAAAGCTGAGGCAAATATGTTAGCTCCTAAAAAAATGAAATTTCGTAAGTGTCATCGTCCAAATGTTGATGGTTTGGCGAGTCGTGGCACGCGTTTAAATTTTGGTTCTTACGGTTTGATGGCAATTGAGGGCGGTAAAATAACCTCACGCCAGATTGAAGCTGCTCGTATTGCGATGACCCGCCATATCAAAAGAGGTGGTGAAGTTCGCATTAGTATTTTTCCCCACACCCCAATAACACGAAAGCCAGCAGAGGTACGTATGGGGAACGGAAAAGGAAGTGTTGATCATTATGTTGCGGCAGTGCAAGCTGGAACGGTTTTGTATGAAATGAAAGATGTTTCCGCAGACTTGGCAAAACAGGCGTTGTCATTGGCGGCGGCGAAATTGCCCATTAAGACACGGCTCTTGATTAAGGGTGAAGATCCCTGGGTTATTTAATATAAAAAGGTTTAGTAAGGAAACGAAATATGGAACTGCATAAATTAAAGATTGACGAAATTCGCGCAATGACCAATGATCGCCTCAAAGAGTCAGAGGGTGAAATTCGTCGGGAACTCGCGCTACTTAAAATGGATATTGCAACACCTGGGTCTAATAAGTTGGGCGTAAAAAAGGGTCTAAAAAAGACTTTAGCGAGGGTTAAATTAGTACAAAGTGAACTACGCGCGAAGAAATAGGATTTTGTGATATAAAAATAGATTTTTCAAAAGGAAACGATACTTTGACTACGGAATCAAAAAACGACGAAAAACAGACAAAAGTCATAAAATGTGTTGTGGACAGTGACAAAATGAATAAGTCTCGAGTGGGTGTTTTAGAGCGACGGGTAAGGCACTCGATTGTCGATAAATTTATTCGTAGGTCAACGCGGATAATGTTTCATGACGAAAAAAATGAGACAAAGGTGGGTGATTTGGTAGAAATTAAACCTTCTAAACCTTATAGTGCCCGCAAAGCCTACACGCTTTTGCGTGTTATTAAGAAGAGTGAAGACTAATTTGTAGCTTTTTATTTTTTGCTCAAAGCTAAATACTAAACATTGATTTAGCTTAAAATATTGGTGTTAAACACATTTTTGAAAAGTGATAGAGGGATATATGATACAGTCGGAATCGGTATTAAACAGCGGAGACAACTCGGGAGCAAAGAAATTAAAATGTTTCAGAGTCCTTGGTGGATCCAAAAAGAGATTCGCTGAAATCGGTGATATCATCGTAGTTTCTGTTCGAGAGGCTATTCCCAACAGTAAGGTCGCCAAAGGGACCGTACATCAGGCTGTAATAGTACGCACAAAAAAAGAGATTATGCGTGATGATGGCACAGTAATTAAGTTCGATGAGAATGCTTGTGTCCTCATTAAGCCAAAAGATAAAGAACCCATAGGCACTCGTATATTTGGGCCAGTCGCTAGGGAAGTTCGACAAAAAGGTTTTATTCGTATTGCGTCGTTAGCCCCAGAAGTATTATAAATTTTCCGAATTATTTGGAGTTTTAGAGCCGTGAAGTCAACCAATAAATATGTTCCTAGATTGAAAAAAGAGTATGAGCTCATTAAAGCATCACTGCAGACTGAGCTCAATCTTAAAAATGTGATGGAAGTTCCCAAGATCCAAAAAGTCGTGGTCAATATTGGCCAAGGGGAAGCCACACAGAATATAAAGATTCTTGAGGCAGCGGTCGAGGATTTGACGCGCATTACGGGACAGAAACCCGTTATGACCAGAGCGCGCAAAAGTATAGCAAGCTTCAAGTTGCGAGAAGGTGTTCCTATTGGTTGCATGGTCACTCTGAGAGGTGAACGCATGTGGGAATTTCTTGATCGTCTTATTCATTTCTCTATACCGCGCATCCGGGACTTTAGGGGTTTTTCACCTAAAGCTTTTGATGGTAGAGGCAATTATACCCTAGGTATTAAAGAACACATTATTTTTCCTGAGATAGATTACGACAAAGTGGACCGTATTCGGGGTCTGGGTATTACGATTTGTACCAACGCTAAAAACGATGTCCAAGCAAAAGCGCTATTTGATAAGTTTAGTTTTCCGTTTAGAAAGAATTAGGTAAATAGTATTCTGGTTCGCATAAGGTTTTAAAAGGAGATTTATATTTATGGCTCGTTTGGCCTCCATAGAAAAAGCAAATAAAAAGCCTAAGTTTTCTTGCAGAAAACAAAGTCGGTGTTCGTCATGTGGACGCCCGAAGGCAGTCTACAAAAAATTTGGCATTTGTCGTATTTGCTTTCGTCAAATGGCATTAAAAGGATTGCTACCTGGGATTACTAAGGCTTCTTGGTAACCTAACCATATTTTGATTATTTAACTAAGTTTCCTGGAGATATTCATGACAACAGATCCGATTGCAGATTATTTGACTCAGTTAAGAAATGCCCAAATGGCGCATAAGGAAGTCGTTGCGATACCTGCATCTAAAATGAAAATAGCTTTGACCCATATTTTAAAGCAAGAAGGTTTCGTAAGAAACTACAAGTGTGTTCGAGACAATAAGCAAGGTCTAATTAAGATAGCGTTAAAATATTCGGATGAAGGAAAGCCCGTTATCACCGAGATAGAACGCAAAAGTCGTTCTTCTAGACGCGTATATGTTCGCAGTGATAAGATCCCTTATGTGAAAAATGGTTTTGGTATTGCGATTTTATCAACGTCTAGAGGCGTTATGACTGATAGAGATGCTCGCCAAGCAAAAATTGGTGGCGAATATGTTTGTTCAATTTTTTAATGTTTAAACTAAGGTATTTCCCATGTCTCGTATAGGTAAAAACCCAATTGAGGTTCCAAAAGGTGTTGAAGTTAAAATAAACGGCAACAATGTCTCTATCAAGGGACCAAAAGGTTCATTGAATAGAGTGATACATGACTCTATGAAACTTGAACAAAGCGGTTCAGTTCTGAAAGTCGTCCCTGTTATTGATACTTTAGAAAACAGGCGCTTTCATGGCCTTACACGAACCCTGGTGAGTAACATGGTCATAGGTGTTGCTGAGGGATTCACTAAGAATCTGACTTTGGTTGGCGTAGGATATAGAGCACAGCCAAAGGGAAAAGGTGTGACTTTCAGTTTGGGTTATAGTCATCCCATTGAATTTGATCCTCCTGAAGGTGTTGAACTCAAAGTTGACAAGTTAGTCAATGTCATGGTAACTGGCCCAGATAAACAGATGGTCGGACAAGTTGCTGCGAAAATCCGCGGGTTTAGACCACCAGAGCCTTATCATGGAAAAGGCGTTAGGTATGCCGATGAAGTTATCCAAACTAAAGTTGGTAAAGCGGCGGGAAAAAAATAAGTAAAAAATAAAGATCTGATTTTGGTTAAGAGATTGGGTTGAAGTAAAGAATAACAGGATAAATAGATTAATATTTTGTATCAGGTAAAAATTTATGAGCGCCACAGAAAAAAAAGCAAAACTACTCGCAAAACGTAAAAAACGTGTACGAAGCAAAATCAATGGCACTGCCGAGCGACCACGTCTGTCGATATTTAGGTCTGCCCAACACATTTATGCTCAGGTTATCGACGATGATGCTGGAAAAACATTGTTGTCTATCAGCTCCTTTGCTAAAGGTGAAAAAGGAGTGCGTGCCAACGTGAATCGTTGTACTGAGCTGGGTAAATCTTTAGCAGAAAAGTGCAAGAGTGAAAAAATAAATAAAATAGTTTTTGACCGCAATGGCAATCTCTATCACGGCAGAATTAAAGCTTTTGCTGAGGGTGCGCGCGAGGGTGGCTTACAGTTTTAGATAAAATGAGTATATTACCAAGGTATTAATATCTAGGTTACATAACGAGGAGATTTTTCTTGGCAAACGAATTAAGTGAAAATACAAATCCGCAAGAGGCAGTTCTTCAAGATCGAGTAGTCCATATAGCCCGCGTTGCGAAAGTTGTTAAGGGTGGACGAAGATTTAGCTTTAGTGCCTTAGTCGTCGTCGGAGATGGAAAAGATCGTATAGGGTATGGGCTTGGTAAAGCAGGCGAAGTTCCTGACGCAATTAAAAAGGGTTCAGAACAAGCGAAAAAGGTTTTGATCACTGTAGCGCATGTAGATGGAACGATCCCTTTTGAAGTTATCGGTCGTTATGGTTCAGCAAAAATCTTGATGTACCCAGCCGCAAAAGGTAAAGGCATCATTGCTGGTGGTGCAGTGCGCACCATTGTTGAATTGGCTGGTATTTCGGATATCGTATGTAAGGTACATGGTACAAAAAATTATCAAAATGTAGTTCGTGCTGCTATTAACGGGTTAGAGCAGTTGGTGTCCTTATCTTCATATTCTAAAATGAGAGAGAAAGACCCCATTGATGTGATTCAAAAAAGGATGCATGTAAAGAAGGCAAAGCTTGCAAAAAAACCTAAAGTGGAAGAACCAGTATTGTAGGTGCTTTGGGAATAGTTTAATTTTTAACGTTAACGAATTTTGGGTGTTAAATTATGGGCCAGATAAAGGTTCGCCAAAAAAAGAGTGTTATTGGTCAGTCGCAGGCGCTGCGAAGGGTCGTCAAATCACTAGGCCTGAAGGGGATTAATAGTGAGAAGATTCATAAAGACAATAACTGTATACGCGGTATGATAAACAAAGTTATTCATTTAGTTGATTACGAATTGATGTCAGGTAAATAATTATGAAAAATTTATCCAATCTCCGTCCCGCAGCTGGGGCAAATGTTAAGCGGAAACGTCTCGGTCGTGGTATCGGTAGTGGTCTTGGAAAGACTTCTGCAAAGGGTGGCAAAGGCCAGACCGCGCGAACTGGTGGCCGTGTCCGAACAGGCTTTGAAGGGGGACAAACTCCCCTCTATAGAAGATTGCCTAAAGTTGGCTTTAATAATATCCACAGAACAGAGTACGCTATAATAAATTTGAGCGCACTTAACGGTTTTGAGGATGGTACGGTTATAAGTCCAGAGTTTTTGGTGTCCCAGGGACTAATTAAAGGTAAAGGAGCGCTAGTGAAGCTCCTTGGTAACGGTAAGCTTGAACGCAAGTTAACTGTACGTGTCAACAAAATTAGTGCAAGTGCCAGGGAAGCCGTCATCAACGCTGGCGGCGCTGTTGAATAATTAGTTTTTTTGTCCAGCAAAGGTAGATGGCTAAATATATTGCACGCTGGTGCGGATTTTTTTAAGCGGCACTAAAATTTGCTTGAGTTTTTTGTCTAGACAGCTAGATCATGCATATTGAATTAGGTTTTGATGTTTGCACGGTACTGAGGTACCATTTATTTTTTATGTTCCAACAATGTTGGAAGTGGAAAAATATAAGGGAACCTGCTAGGTACGGCAGTGTTTCTTCGGGATGTCAATTAAGCATCAATCAAAAGTTGATGAGAAATTGATGTCAAATTTGAATTAAGAGGAACAGGAGAATAATAGAGTGGCAAGCTCCATAGCGAAACTACCTGAGGACAAACTTAATCATTTGCAGAAAAAAATCCTCTTCACATTAGGGTTTTTGTTTTTATATAGAATTGGTGTCCATGTACCCGTTCCCGGGGTTAATACAGAAGCACTATCTGATTTTTTTAGAGGACAAGGCGGCAATTTCCTCGGCATGTTTAACATGTTTTCGGGAGGGGCTTTGGCTAATTTTAGCGTTTTTGCCCTTGGTGTAATGCCCTATATCTCTGCCTCCATTATGGCTCAGTTACTGACGGTCATTATTCCCCATCTTGAAGCCCTATCAAAAGAAGGTGAAGCCGGAAGAAAAAAAATTACCCAGTATACCCGTTACGGTACCATGATACTTGCTATTGTTCAGGGTTTTATGATTGCGAATACCTTGGCATCAAGTAATTTTGGAGCTGGCAGTCTCGTCGGCAATCCAACTTTTGGTTGGAAAATTTTTACAGCTCTATCTTTAACGGCGGGTACAGCATTTGTCATGTGGTTAGGAGAGCAAATTACTGATCGTGGGGTCGGTAACGGTATGTCGCTCATCATTATGGCTGGTATCATTGACTCTTTACCTAGAGTTATCGGGGATACTTACACCCAGTATTCCAGTCAATCAATTGATCTGGCGCGAATATTGCTCTTAGTCGGTGTGGTTATTGTGGTAACGGCTGGGGTTATTTTTTTCGAGCAAGGCGCGAGACAGGTTACGGTCCAGTATGCCAAGAGGCAGGTCGGCGGAAGGGTTTTTGGTGGTCAGCATTCGAATTTGCCTATTAGACTAAATTCTGCAGGTGTTATACCGCCTATCTTTGCAAGCTCACTTTTGCAGTTTCCAATATTTATCGCTGGTATGAATCCCAACTCATGGCTTGGGAGTATTATGAGTGGGTTTTTAGCTCCAGGAAACTGGCTGTACAATAGCCTTTACGTGCTTTTGATTTTGTTTTTTACGTTTTTTTACGTTTCGATAACATTTAAATCAGATGATATTGCAGAAAATTTGAAAAAAAATGGTGGCTTTATCCCCGGCATAAGGCCAGGGCCAAGAACAGCGGAATATTTACAAAAATTAGTTAACAGGTTGACTCTTACGGGAGCGGTCTATTTATGCGCTATTTGTATTTTGCCTACAATACTTACAGGACGATTTAACATACAGTTCTATTTTGGGGGCACAAGTTTGTTGATTGTTGTGGGAACAGCGTTGGAGACTTTTAGGCAGATAGAAGCCCATAGGCAATCTTTACGCTACGATTCATTTTTGAAACAAGGCGGGAGATTGAAAGTACGCGGACGCACGGGAGCCTATAGATGATCGTTGTTTTTATTGGAGCTCCTGGTTCTGGCAAAGGCACTCAAGCGAGTATTTTGTCAAAGAATTATGGCTACAAAGCGCTTTCTACTGGTGAGTGCCTAAGAAAACATGTGAAAGAAGAAACCCCGATCGGGATAAAAGTTAAAGAGATTATGGAAAAAGGAGGGCTCGTCAGTGACGATATCCTTCTTCAGGTTCTTCAAGCTGAGCTTGGATCAAAAGCAGACGAAACGATTTTGCTTGATGGTTATCCCCGCAATGTCGAACAGGCAAAGACTCTAGGGCGTCTTGGTGGTGTTCATAAAGTAGCGTTAGCAGTCATGTTTGATTTACCACAAGAGTTGCTTCTGTCTCGCCTGACCGGAAGGCGGGTTTGTTCTCAGTGCGGGCAAAACTTTCATATAGAGAGTTTGCCTTCTAAAGTTTCGGGTGTATGCGATATATGCCAGGGTAAACTTATTCAACGGGCAGATGATTTTGAAGAAAAAGTAAGAACCCGTTTAGAACTTTATGAAAGCTTCACTAAACCTGTAGTTGATTATTATCGCAACTTAGGTATTTTAGAGCTTGTTAATGCAGATCGCGATGTGGCAAAAATTGCCATTGAAGTGGCAGAGATAATTAAAAAATTGAATTAAATTGGTGGTTTATGGCTAAGGAAGATGTTATTGAGATAGAAGGTGTTGTCAAGGAGCCGCTTCCAAATGCTATGTTTTTGGTCGAGTTAGATAATGGTCACACTGTATTAGCTCACATAAGCGGAAAAATGAGGATGAATTTCATTCGGATTCTTCCCGGGGACAAAGTTCGTCTAGAAGTTTCACCTTATGACCTTAAGCGCGGCAGAATAATTTACCGAGCCAAGTGATTTGACGATATAGTTTTTTACGATGAACGAGAGACCATTAGCGGTAAAATAGGTGAGTTTTTTAAGTTTCTGGCAATTCAAAGAGCAGAGCGAAGAAATTGTGATAAAACCAGTTGCATAAAAGAGTAAATTGCATTAAAGATACCAGGTTGTCGAATAAAGGAACTAGAGATGAAAGTAAGAGCAAGCGTAAAAGCAATGTGTGCCAAGTGTAAGGTCATAAGACGACGTGGCATCGTGAGAGTTATTTGTGAAGTTAAAAAACATAAACAGCGTCAAGGCTGAGAATATTTACATCAGGAGTTTTAAGGTATGGCGCGTATAGCGGGTGTTGACCTTCCAGCAAACAAAAGAGTTGATATAGCATTAACGAGCATTTACGGGATCGGTCGTAAAACGGCAAAAGCGATTTTGGCAGAAGTCGGTATTGAGGATTCTTTAAAGGCAGGGGATCTAGATAATAATCAGGTTTCTGCTATACGTAAAATATTAGAGGCTGACTACCGTGTAGAGGGCGATTTGCGTCGTGATGTCGCTCTAAATATTAAGCGGTTAATCGATCTAAGTTGCTACCGAGGGATTCGTCATCGTCGTGGGCTTCCCGTAAGAGGCCAAAGAACAAAGACCAATGCTCGGACGAGAAAAGGCCCAAGAAAAACAGTTGCAGGCAAGAAAAAAGCGCCAACAGCAAAATAATGGCGTAGATATATATTTTGTAGACGGTATCTATTGATAGTTGTCATGATGAGAGCGCTGCTGATTCTCAATTGGGAACTATAAAAGTGCCAGTGAATATAGAAAAATTAATGGATGCGTTATACCAATAAGAGGTCGTGTTTAAATGGCAAAAGTTGTAAAAAAGAAAAAAACAAAAAGAAACATTCCTACAGGAGTCGTTCACGTACAAGCAACCTTTAACAATACCATCATCACTATCACCGATTTAAATGGTGAAGTCGTGAGTTGGTCTACTTCCGGAGCCAAGGGCTTTAAGGGATCTCGCAAGAGCACGCCTTTTGCTGCTCAGGTTGCCAGTGAAGACGCGGCAAAAAAAGCCTACGATATGGGAATGCGTTCCTGTGCCGTCGTGGTAAATGGGCCAGGTAGTGGCCGTGAAAGTGCTGTGCGTGCATTAGGAACTGTTGGGATGAAGGTTTTGTTGATAAAAGATGTCACACCGGTTCCTCATAATGGTTGCCGTCCCCCAAAGAGACGACGTGTTTAAGTCTATAGTGGCAGAGTGGTTATTTTGTTTTAGATTTTTTCGGAGGTTATTTTGGCTAGATATATAGGTCCTGTTTGTCGATTTTGCCGGCGTGAAGGACAAAAATTATTTTTAAAAGGCGATCGTTGTTTTTCAGAAAAGTGTGCTTATGACCGTAGAGCATATATTCCTGGACAGCATGGTCCTACTCACAAAGGTAAATTGTCGGAGTTTGGTACTCAGTTGCGAGAAAAACAAAAGGTAAAACGCGTTTATGGTGTTTTAGAGCGTCAATTTAGAAATACGTTCAAAAAAGCTTTAAAAACACGTGGCGTAACTTCCGAGATATTTTTTCGTAATTTAGAACTCAGAGCTGATAACGTTATTTTTCGCATGGGGTTTGCTCGCAGTCGCAATGAAGCGCGGCAAATTGTTAGACACGCTCACGTGCTGGTAAATGGCAAATCAGTCAATATTCCCAGTATGCGTCTGAATATTGGTGACGTGGTGAGTGTTGTTGAAAAAAAGAAGTCTTTAGGCAGCGTAAAACTTGCTGGAGAACTTTACAACAAGCGAGCTCCATTAAGTTGGTTTGAGGTTGATCATGAAAAAGCAACCGGCAAAATATTAAGTCATCCTACCAGAGATGATATCCATCTTAATGTTAGAGAACGTCTGATAGTTGAACTTTACAGTAAGTAACGTTCCTTTGGTCTAAGTTCTGGATTAGGTTTTGGTATCATAAAGAAACTGGTAATACTTATTTTTATATAGTTTCAGACAAATATATGGAGTCGCTAATGCATCGTAACTGGCAAGAATTGATAAAACCCAAAGGGATTGAAGTTAGCGATCTGACAGATAGCTACGGAAAGTTTGTCGTTAAACCGCTAGAGCGTGGTTTTGGCGTTACTTTGGGTAATTCATTACGGCGAGTCCTTCTTGCGAGTATCAACGGCGCAGCGATCGTTGCCGTTCGCATCGAAGGTGTCAATCATGAGTTTTCTACAGTCCAAGGGGTTAAGGAAGATGTCACAGATATTATCCTTAATTTGAAACAGATAAATCTTCGGTATTTGGGTGAAAACATGACAACGGTCTCTGTCGATGTCGATGGGCCGGGTGTTGTCAGAGCTTCAGATATCCAGACTAGCGGTGATGTCGAAATTCTTAATCCCGACCAGATTATTGCGACGCTTGGGGAAGGCTCGAAACTTAAAATGGAAATGTCCGTGGCTCATGGGCGTGGCTATGTTTCTGCTGATCAAAATGCGGCAAATTCTGAAAATGGCGGGTTTCCCGTTGGAACAATTGCGATTGATGCGATATTTGCTCCTGTGCGTAGGGTTTCCTACAATATAAGCAATGCCCGTGTTGGTCAAATGACCGATTATGACAAACTCACATTTGAAGTCTGGACAAATGGGGCGGTACGCCCTGATGACGCTGTTGCTTATGGCGCAAAGATATTGAAAGAACAGCTCTCTATATTTATCAATTTTGATGAGACTGAGGAAGAAGTTCGCGTTGTAAAGCAGGATGACGACAAGCCAAAGCTCAATGATAATTTGTTTAAGCCTGTCGATTCTCTTGAACTCAGTGTTCGGGCCCAAAATTGCCTTGAAAATGCAGATATCAAATATATTGGTGAATTGGTCATTCGTTCCGAATCTGAAATGCTCAAAACGAAAAATTTTGGGCGCAAGAGTCTCAATGAAATCAAAGATATCCTTAGTGAAATGGGTCTATCTTTGGGCATGAAAATCGATGGCTTTGATGCCACGGTTCTGAGACGGCGTGAAAAAGAAACAGCAGTTGTTTCCAGTCCGATTACAGAAAATTAGTAACGGCATCTGGTGAAAATAGAAATTAAAATCATTTGTTCGGTGTGGATTATAAAAGGGTTATTGTATGAGACATTTAAATGGATATAAGAAATTAGGTCGTGATACGGATCATAGGATGGCAATGCTGAGAAATCTTGCAACATCCCTGATAATTCATGAGAAAATTCACACCACTTTACCGCGAGCTAAGGCGCTCAGAAGTTATGTTGAAAAGTGGCTGACCATGGGGAAAAAAGGTAGTTTACATGCTCGGCGCCAGCTACTGAGCGTTTGCTATGATAAAGATGCTGTGGCTAAAGTTTTTGATGCTTTGGCAAAAAGGTACGAAACTCGTCCTGGTGGCTACACGCGTGTTTATAAGTTAGATTACCGTCATGGAGATGGAGCGCAAACAGCAATAATTGAACTGGTTGACCGTGAAGAAAAGAAAACTGCTACCCCTACTCCTGCAAAAAATTAGACTGTTAAGGTTTTGGTGGAATTAAGTTTAGCTTTTCGCTAAAACAGCAAATTAAGGTCAGTAATTCTAAAAATTTGTTAGGTTAAAGTTCTGCAATAAAGTTTTCGGAACGTGTTTATTAAAGCTCAGGTTGACTGGGCTTTTTTGATTTCAGGTGTGAATACTGAGGTATGCTCGAAATGCTACACTTTAATTATTATGTTTTGATACTTTTAGCTGATTTATCTCCTTGAACAAGGCAATCTGCCTTATGAAAAACTTGATACCACAACAAAGTCCCCTAGATGAGTATCTCTCAAGGCTAAAAAACCTTGTATCTCCTGGTAAAAATTTTGTGATTACAGCTGAGCCGGGTAGTGGAAAGACAACAAAAATTCCGCTTCATTTAACTAAGCTCAGGGAAGGAAAGGTTCTCGTTTTAGAACCGCGGCGCCTTGCAGCAAAACTTGCGGCTCAGTACGTGGCGAAAGGTATCAGCGAACCTGTGGGAGAATCTATTGGGTACCGCATGAGACATGAAACCCGCTGTTCTCCTAATACGCGGTTGGAGTATGTGACGGAAGGGATTTTGCTGCGTATGGTACAGGAAAATCCCGAATTATTAGGGTATCACACAATCATAATAGATGAATTTCATGAACGAGGGATTTACAGTGACCTTAGCTTAGCGGTTATCAAATATATTCAAATTTTTAAACGTCCCGATATCAATATTTTTGTCATGTCTGCCACCTTAGATACCTCAGGTGTAGCGAGTTTTCTTGACGCGCAGGTTAAAAAAATTCCTGGAAATATTTACCCATGTGACATTGTTTATAACCCGAGTTTTAAAATCTCTCGTGGTTATTACGATATGGTTAATGCGGTCTCTTGTGTGCTAGCAGATTCTAGGTGTCGTGGCCATATTCTGGTTTTTCTCAGTGGCATAAAGGAAATTAGATATTATGAGCAGGAGCTACGTCAAAGCGGCTGCTTTGATGATTTTGAGATTCTCCCCCTTGCCGCAGAGTTATCAGCAGAGGCTCAGGAAAGGGTCTTTACGCCCTCTGTGAAACGAAAAATTATCTTTACGACAAATGTCGCGGAGTCCTCGGTTACTATACCTGGGGTAAATACAGTAATCGACTTAGGCTTTGCAAAAATCTCTGGATTTGCTCCTTGGAGCGGTCTTCCCACACTATCAAAAAAACCAGTTGCCAAAGCTTCTTTAACCCAAAGGGCGGGGCGGGCTGCCCGTGAACAAAAAGGTTTAGTCTACCGCTTGATGGAAGAAAATGATGTGTTAGCGCGCCCTGATTTTGACGTTCCCGAAATAAAGCGCGTCGCACTTGACTCATATGTACTTCAGCTCTTTAGCCTACCTTATTTTAATAAAGGCACGGTTTATCAGCTAATAGATGATTTCCCTTGGTTTGAATCACCCGATGCGATGGGGTTGAAAGAGGCCATTTCACTCTTAAGCGCACTTCAGGCAATCAGCTCTGAGGGAAAGTTGACAATGCTCGGGAAAGAACTGGCTGAGCTACCCATAGCGCCGCGTCTAGGAAAAGCAATATTAGAGAGCAGGTCTACGCCGTACCTTCGCGAGGTAATTTTATCAAGTGTGCTTTTAGCAGATCCAAGATATAGGATTCCAAGGGATAACCACGCATCTTCTTCTAACGAAAAAGAGGTGCACCCAAATTTGGCTCAGAACTTAGAAAGTTTGATGGCTAAAATGAGGGCATTGCTATATTCCAATGAGCCTCACCACAAAAATAGCACAAAATTAAATTCATTCCATCATGGTAGCGAGCGCTTGTTTAAACCTTTTCGACAGATAGGTGACATACTCGGTATATCACCAGATCTTGGCAAGCAGGTTTCGCGTGAGAGTGACTATTTATCTAAAATTTATTTTTCAGCTTATTTTGACCGAGTTGCTAAAAAGCTCCCCAAGGGGCGGCATGCAGAGGAAAACACCGCAATCTATATGAGCGTGGGTGGCCGCTCTGCGCTTTTTCGGAGGGATGGTACCACTCAGGATTTATGCCCAGAATACATTTTGATACTCAGCGCCGAGGATAAAATCACCTCGAGTAAGCTTGGTCAACCAAGCACGTTTATCAGGACTTTTTTGCCCATCACAGAAGAGATGCTTTTGGAAAGCACGCAAGGGTTACTAAAACAAGAGACGACAACAAGTCTGACAGGAAACAAATCCGGGGAAAAAACAACTGTTCGTATTAAATACGGTGAAATCCTTGTTAAGGAATATGTCCTGGCTGGAGATTCAGAAATGGGGAAGGAATTTCTGGTTTCGGAGTTAAAAAGAAGCTGGCCAGAGCCTTTTTCTTCGGAAGTTGAGCTCAAAATATACAATGTTCGGGCTTCTCTCATCAATAAATTCTACAAAGAAGCTAATCTTCCCATTTTTGAAGATGATTTTTTTGAGATGCTGATAAGTCATATTGCCGATGGATCACGCAATTATGCTAGCATCGTTAAACGAAGCTTGTCAGATTATATTGAGGATTTACTCACCTGGCAGCAAATTCAGTTTTTAGGAAAATTAACGCCTCTTCAAATCACGATGAGTAATGGCGCACGGGTAAAAATTGACTACCGCCTAGAAAATGAGGCGGTAGTTAGGGACCATATTCAATATTTTTTTGGTCTTAAAGACACTCCGACGATTTTGTCGGGACGATTAAAGCTCAAGTTAGAGTTACTGGGACCTCATAAAAGACCCCTGCAAATTACCGAAGATCTGAGTGGATTTTGGCAAAGATCTTATAAAGAAATGCATGGGGCGCTTAAACGGAGGTATCCTCGGCATTTATGGCCAAGTGAGCCGGAGTCCGAAAAGCCATTTTTGCTGTTATCAAGACGAAAATGATTAGCCTTTGCTCGCATAGGTTTTTGGTTTTCAAAAGCGGCTACTTTATCTTAGAATTTTTTTTTTAGGGCCTGTACTCACATTAATGCGTGGACCTAGTCGATTTCGTCAGCCTAGGCGTAAGCTTAGACGGCATCGTGGGTCTGGGCGATTAACGCCGACGTAAATTTGAACTGCGGAGAAACTTAGATGATGAGCTATGAGAAACTGGATGTCTATCAATGCGCAATTAAATTTTTAAGTTTGGCGATTGAAATCACCAATGAAATGCCACGAGGCCAAGCTCCATTGGCTGATCAATTGAAACGAGCCGCCATGAGCATACCGCTCA
>JAUILP010000131.1 GCA_030432875.1 Oligoflexia bacterium
AGTATCTGCAAAGGGATCGCCATAATTATGGCATTGAGCGCTGGAATACTTGCTTTTGGGCAAGCAATATAGTCAGTGCAAACTTCATGCAGACGGGTATCATTCAGCTCACCCAAACCAATTATTTTACCGTGGCGTGCCGCTACTTCTTCAATATTTGAAAGCATTTTTTCATAGTAAGCATCATGGGGTGCTAAGGCAACAATCGCCATTTGGGTGTCTACCAAGGCAATCGGACCGTGTTTGAGTTCTCCGCCCGCAAATCCTTCCGCATGGATATAGGAGATCTCTTTTAATTTTAGGGCTCCCTCACAGGCTAAAGGAAAACACATACCACGCCCAATAAATAAGCAACTTAGCGACTTATGATATTTATAAGCTAGCTGATCAATCGCGTCAAAAGAGTCAATCGCCTGTTCTAGTTTTATAGGCAATGCCATCAAATCATTAAAAACTTCTCCCGAAAAGTAGGTCCTCTCAGAGTCCCTTGCTTCGGCTAGGGCCAATCCAAACAAATACAAATTAAGAATCATAGAGGTAAATGCTTTGGTCGAAGCCACGCCAATTTCAGGCCCAGCTTCCATATAGAGCTGCGCCTGACATTCGCGAGCTATAGACGAATGCTGGACGTTGCACACAGCCATTGTTTGCGCGCCCTTTGTTTTTGCATAAACCACACTAGCCAAAGTATCCGCTGTCTCACCCGACTGCGAAACCGCAATAAGCAATGTATTTGCATTTATTAAAGCCTGACGGTAACGAAATTCATGGGCCAGCTCAACTTGGCAAGGGATACCGAGGGTGCTTTCTAAATAATACCTTGCCACGGAGGCTGCGTAATACGCAGTTCCACAGGCGATCAATTGAATATTGTCTATTTTTCTTAAATCTAATTTATCTAAAGGAAATGCAGATTGATTTAAAGTTTTCTTATCTTGGTCTACATAGCGTTTTATTGCGGCAGCTACCATTCCTGGCTGATCATGGATCTCTTTGAGCATAAAATGCTTAAATCCCCGCTTCTCAATACTGGTTTCTGACCACTGTAACTGGGTTGGAAATCTTTTTACGGTCTCACCGGAAAAAGAACAAAGACTTACTGAATCTGGGGCTATTTTTGCAATTTCGCCGTCCTGAAGAAAAAGTGCCTTTTTTGTATAGCTCACCAAAGAAAGAGCATCGCTGGCAAAAAAGTTTTCGCCTTCTCCAATCCCTATGGCAATTGGCGATCCCTGTTTTGCAAGATAAATAACATTAGGTTCCTCAACACTCATAAGGGCAAAAGCAAAGGAACCGCGTATTTCTTCCAAAGATTTCATCAGAGCGTTTTGCAGAGTTAAACCGCCTTCTTTCATCCTGGTCACAATTAACTTTAGAGCGACTTCGCTGTCCGTTGCCGAAACAAAACTCACGCCTTCTTTTTTGAGTTGCGTTCTTATATCATCATAGTTTTCAATAATGCCATTGTGAATCAAAGCCAGACCACCATGAACATGCGGGTGGGCATTGACTGTTGTCGGAGCTCCGTGTGTCGCCCAGCGCGTATGCCCCATTCCAACAACCGCGCCTTGAGGCAAGCTTTCGAGCAGGGGTTTTAAATTGGCAAGCTTTCCTTCACTTTTTGCCAAATGAATTTCTCGGTCAAAAATAACGGAAATTCCGGCAGAATCATAGCCTCGGTATTCTAGAACAGAAAGTCCTTTAAATATTTCCTGAACACATCCTCTTTTTCCGACGTAGCCAAAAATGCCACACATATCTGACTCCCTTTTTATAGAAAGAATTTTTTTACTACACGCTAATGACAAAAATATTCAGCTTTTTGCGGGCTGTTTTCATTGCATAAAATCCTGGCACATTCATTCAATATCTTGTTCTATCTCACAATCGTATAAATGCTTAAATGGAGCAATACGGACCCCTTTTTTAACGCGGACATTATTTAAGACACATGATGGCCCAATATAACAGCCTGCCCCAAGATGCGTATTACCTCTAAGGATCACGTGAGGAGAAATTTCCGCATCTTTTTCGATGTAAACTTGCTTTTCAATATATACCGTTTGTGGCAAAGTGAAACGCACGCCCTCTTTCGCCCACTTGGCGGCTAAAGTTTCCACCATCATAACCTCTAATTGTGCGAGTTGCCAAGGGTCATTCACCCCGCGCCACTCCTCTGCCTTCGGGTGTTCATAGAGATGACATTTTAAGTTTGCTTGCGCGGCGGCGGCAAAAATATCAGTAAGATAATATTCAGCTTGAGCGTTTTTCGGGGTTAAGGTTTTAAGGAGTTCAAAAATAATGCGACTTTTCCCACAAATAAAGCCAGAATTACATAGGTTTATATTTTTTTCATCCTGGGTGGCATCTTTTTCCTCGACGATTCTCTGTACCATGCCATTTTCGGTGATAATTCGCCCATAACCGAAGGGGTTGGGAAGGCGAATACCCAGCAAACCTATATCTGCGCCATTATCCTGACAGGTCACTACAAAGTCTTTAATTGATGTGAAACAAATAGCGGGACAGTCCCCTGCGCAGATGAGCAAGTAAGAATCGTGAGGCACTGAAAACTCTTCAGGAAGAGTGCACCGAGCATACTCAGGTAGGGTATGTCCAAAAACAGAAGCGCAAGAAGCCACAGCATCTCCGGTTCCTTTTTGATTTTTTTGAATAACAAATTTTGTCGAACTATCCCTTAACCACTCAAGCTCGTTTAACACGGGAAAAATCTCATCATTTACGACCACAATCACACTTTGGCTTCCCGCGCTTTTAATCTCAGCACACACATGCCTTAGAATTGGCCAGCCACAGATACTATGTAAAACTTTGGGAAGAGGGCTTTTCATTCTGGTGCCCTTACCTGCAGCAAGAACAATCGTAGTAAATAAATTTGCTTGAGTGTGCGCATCTGACATATTTTTTCCTTTTTATTTGCCTAAACAAAATTGCGAAAAAATTTGATCTAAAACATCTTCGTTACTAAGATCGCCAATGATTTGATTTAAGCTTTTACTGGCATGAATAAGTTCAAAAGCAAGCATCTCATCATATCCACCTTCTTTGTAGCTTTTAAAAAAATCATGCAGACTTTTTGCTGTGCTGTGTAAAGCATGAAGATGACGGGGATTGCAAATGTAGCTCTCAGTCTCTAACTCTTTCAGTTGTTCGTCTACCCTTTGTTGTAGAAGAGCTTCCAAATGCTCCAAACCCGTACCATTTCGAACAGAAATATTAAAAAACTCCTTAGCCCAGAAGGGATCCCCAAGATCAGCTTGACTGACAATAACCATTAACTCTACAGAAAACATTGACCGCACAACGGACAAGAGATCATTTTTTTCCTGTTCAGAGATCGTAGAAGGCAATAGAAACAGAATCAAATCTGCTTCCTGGGCAATTTTGACACTGAGTTCTATACCCAGTTTTTCAACTTCATCGGTACTATCCCGCATCCCTGCCGTATCAAAAAAACGAAAAAGTCGCCCATTGATAAGAACATCTTCCTCAATATAATCTCTGGTGGTACCTGGAGTATTAGTCACTAACGCTCGGTTATGGCCCACAAAATAATTTAATAAAGTAGATTTGCCCGCATTGGGAGGACCAATAATCGCAACCTTAAATCCCTGTAAAGCAACTCGTCCAGATTTATATCTTACAATAAGTTTGTCTATTGTCGTGGCGCACTCCTGCACTTTGGCAAAAACGTGTTCACGCCCCACATGAGTCGTATCTTCCTCATCAGGAAAATCAATACGCGCGCCCAGGAGTGCCAATGCCTCGATAAGTAAATTGCGCAGGTTTTGTATCTCTGATTTTAACCCTCCCTCAAGGAGGTGTATTGCCGCTTGCCACTGCTGCTTGCTCACCGCTGTGGTAAGCTCTTTTATACCTTCTGCCTGGGTGAGGTCAATCTTTCCATTGATGAAAGCTCTTTGACTAAATTCGCCGGGCAGAGCCGCGCGAAAGCCTAGGTCATAAGACACTTGCAAAATTCTGGAGACAACATAAGGCCCACCGTGGCAAAATATTTCTATAACATCTTCCCCCGTGTAGCTTCGTGGCCCAGCATAAAAAACCACCATGATATCATCCAAGATAGTTTTGGTGACCGGATCACAAAATCTGAGTCGATTAACATAGCGTTCATTTTGCTCAAGAGAAAGAGCCTTTGAACCAATAAAGGCAGGCAAAAGACGGGACAAAATTTTTTCACCGCTGTAGCGAATGATGCTTATGGCTGCTGGGCCTGATCCCGAAGCCAGCGCAACAATACCGTCATTTATTTTTGTCAGAGTCTCCGATTGTGGAGCATCAGTGGACATGTTCTTCTTTGATGGGAAGAATCATGAGTTTTCTATTGCTGCCGCTTCCAATCGATTTGGTGAAAACCTTATCATTTTGGTCTAGCGCCATATGGATAATCTTTCGGTCATAAGCACTGCGATAATTTAGTACTATGGGTTTTTTGTTTTCGGCGACTTTAAGAGATAGCTCTGCGGCAATACCAATAAGCTCCTGCTCGCGTTTTTTTCTAAGCCCACCGATATCAATAAATACGCGAAACGGCAGCTCTTGCCTTAAATGGCGCGGTTTTTTCCGGATCAAATGCTCAAGCGCTTCCGCTAGTTTGATGTTTTTTTGCATAATATCATTAAATTCATCATTGAGGATATTAAGAACTAATCGCCCATCCTCTAAAGCGGCATCAACACTTACTGGGGTATGAAGGATAAAACCACATAACTGAGCGGTATACTCTTTTAGTTCCTCAATCAAAGCACTAAGGGTGTGAGCATCAATTTCTGGACTGGCTGATTCGTCTGTTTTTGTGAAAAGTAACGTTGGCTTTTTCTGGACTTCAGAAAGCCTGGCGTTTGATCGATTAAGCGTTTTACTGAGATTTGCGCTTTTTTCTTGTTTCTCACTGGCAGCAAGTTCCACTGAGGACTTAACCCAGGCCTTTATTTCAATATCATCTTTTTTAAAAATATTGAAAAAACCTTTTTTCCCTTCACGTACAACCGTATAACCCACATCATTGCTTGGAACACCAAGTAGCCCTGCGGCCTTAACAACCGCAAGATTTAAATTAGAAGCATTAACCGAAATTGAATTCTGATCTGTGACACTCTTATCAAACATGAAAAATATCTCCACATTAAGGGGAAAGCATTACGAAGTTACCGAATTTGCGAACTTTTTGTTGAGCCAGTAACTTTGCAAAATTGAAATAGCTGTGTTGACTATCATATAAATTACCATACCTGATGGCAAAGATAACATCATAACAGTGAAAATGATGGGCATAAACATCATAATTTTTTCTTGATTCTTATCCATCCCCGTAGTGGGTGTTATTTTTTGCTGAATAAACATGAGGCCACCCAAAAACAGTGGGGTCACATAATAGGGATCCTTAACCGAAAGATCGGCTATCCACCCATAAAATGGCGCATGCCTTAACTCTATTGCCGTCGATAACACGCGGTAAAAAGCAAAAAATACAGGTATTTGGGGGAGCACAGGCAAACACCCCTTCATGGGATTTACTTTATTTGCCACCATAAATTTCATCAGCTCTTGCTGCTGTTTACGGGGATCGTCTTTAAAACGTTCTTTTAGTTGGTTCATTTGTGGCTGAAGAACCTTCATCCTTTGCATAGAAAAAGTTGCTTGACGCTGTAAAGGATAAAATAGAATCTTTAGGATCATGGTAAGGATGATAATCGCAATCCCGTAATTGCCCACAAGCCCGTAAAAATAAATAATTACCCTATATAATGGCTGCG
>JAUILP010000132.1 GCA_030432875.1 Oligoflexia bacterium
TCCTATATGTCCCGCAGGAGCAAAAAAAAATTTATGTAATCCCACGCTTGAATTTAGATTGTTCCCTAAATACCTTTGCTTGGAGCCGGTTTCGCCTATGACAAATTTCCCCCTTAAAGAAGCGGCATGTGGTCTGTCACCAGAGATGAACGATCAGACACTCGATAGATTTTTAAGTTACATTACGAGCACTGGGCTAACGCTCTATAGTGCTCAAGAAGAAGCCATTTTAGAAATTTTTTCTGATAACAATGTGATTTTAAAAACGCCAACTGGTTCAGGAAAGTCGCTCGTTGCCTTGGCTCTACACTTTAAATCATTTGTTTTACAAAAGCAGTCCATTTATACCTGCCCGATTAAAGCGCTGGTCAATGAGAAATTTCTCGCCCTCTGCTCTCTCTTTGGCCCAGAATCTGTTGGCATGATTACAGGTGATGGCACTGTAAATCGCGAAGCTCCGATACTGTGCTGCACCGCTGAAATCCTTGCAAATATGGCACTTAGAGAAGGAGCTCAATGCAATGTCGCTCACATCATCATGGATGAGTTTCATTACTACGCAGATAAAGAAAGAGGAATTGCGTGGCAAATCCCTCTTTTAACACTTCCTAATGCACAGTTTTTACTAATGTCGGCGACTATGGGCGAAAGTCTTTTTTTTGAAGAGTGTCTATCGCGTCTAACGGGTAAACGCACGGTCACAGTGAGTTCGGAGGATCGTCCTGTACCGTTATTTTTTGAATACAGTGATAGCCCTCTTGAGCTCACCCTTGAGAGCCTGCTTGCCTCAAAAAAATATCCTGTTTACATCGTACATTTTACGCAAAGAGAATGTGCCGAAACTGCGCAAGCGCTGCTAAGCACTAATTTTTGTAGTGCTGAAGAAAAAAAAGCCATCGCCACTGAACTCATCGATGTCAAATTTTCCAGTCCTTATGGAAAAGAAGTCAATAGGATTCTGCGCCACGGGATTGGTATACATCATGGCGGACTTTTACCGCGATATCGCTCTCTAGTCGAGCGACTGTCGCAAAAAGGCCTTCTCAAAATGATCTGTGGTACTGATACCTTAGGCGTTGGTGTCAACGTCCCCATACGGACGGTTCTTTTTACTAAACTCTGCAAATACGATGGCACAAGAACGGGTTTACTTTCAGCACGAGATTTTCACCAAATTTGTGGTCGCGCAGGACGAAAAGGTTTCGATACCACTGGCTACGTTGTTGCTCAAGCTCCTTTGCATGTCATCGAAAATACGAAAATGGAAGCAAAAATAGCCAAAGACCCCAGTAAAGCCAAAAAATTTGTACGTAAAAAACCCCCAGAAAAAGATTATGTCTCGTGGACAGAAGAGACTTTTAAAAACCTCATTGCAAAATCGCCAGAAAAGCTCACTTCACAGTTCAGCATTTCTCATGGCATGCTACTCAATGTCTTGAGTCGCAAAGAAAATGGCTGTAAAGCCATGCAAAAAATTATACGCAGCAACCATAGTGATGAAAAAGAAAAGCGCCAACAATTTAAACTTGCGTTCAAATTTTTTCGCGCTCTCCTTGAGAGAAAAATTATTGAAATTGTTGATCCTACCTCTAATAATGGCTCCCATATTCGGGTTAATGTCACTTTGCAGGATGATTTTTCTTTAGATCACGAATTGTCCTTGTATTTAATTGATTCCCTGAAGAGACTTGATCCACTTCTCCCAGATTATGCACTGGATATTGTGACACAAATCGAATCGATCCTTGAAAATCCGCAGGTAATTTTGAGAAAACAGTTAGACAAATTAAAAACCAAACGCATGGCTGAACTCAAAGCTGAAGGCGTCGAATTTGACGACCGTATTGCTGAGCTTGATCAAATGGAATATACAAAACCAAATCATGATTTTGTTTATAACACGTTCAATGAATTTGTGGGTATGCACCCATGGCTCACTTTAAGCAATATTAGACCAAAATCGATTGCCCGCGAGATGCACGAAGAATTTTATTCTTTTGCTGAATATACCCAAGCCTATGGGATCCAAAGATCAGAAGGGATACTGTTAAGATACTTATCACAATTTTATAAGACTCTTATTCAAAATATTCCTGAAGCTCTGCGCACAGAACAGCTCGAAGAAATTATTCTTTATTTTGGGACAATGCTGCGAGGCGTGGACTCCAGCTTGCTCGACGAATGGGAAAAAATGAAAAATCCTGGCTTTGAAGTCCAGCCAAAACCAGAAGATCCTACCGCAGATTTAAGTGATATTACGCGAAATCACCGAGCTTTTAATGTGATTATTCGCGGTGAATGCATGCGTTTTCTGAGGTGTTTAAGCCTATGCGATTATAATGGCGCAGTTGCTTTGCTAAGAAGCTTTGCCGTTGATGAAAAAATTTCATGGAACAGCGAGCAACTGAGAGAAAAAATGTCACCATATTATACTGACCATGAAAGGCTGCGTTTTGATCATAAATCTCGTAGCCCTCAGTTTACTCTCGTGACTATTGACTCTCAAAAAAAATTTTTGCAAGCTGAAATTATATTTGTCGATGACCAGGATTTCAATGATTGGCACGCCATTTTTAGTATCGATCATGATGCCTCAGCGACGCTGCAAAGACCCATTTTAGAGCTAAAAGAGCTTGGCCCTATTGGCTAGAATTTAAGAAAATTTTTAAGCATAATTTCTGCTTAAAAATTAGAGCAACAACGTCAAAATAGGCGGTTCTTCTGGGCTTCCTATGGATTAAGATTTAGACTACCATCGTGAAAGTGGCTAGGGGTTACCTCGCTTAAATTTTTAAACAATGCGCCTGAAGACTTAATTTTAAGCTGTTATCGATGGCAAAAGCTTATCTCGCTTGATGAGGAGAGCAGCGCACTGTTCATGCCCAATTCAAAGTGCTAAAAGTTACCATGCTTGAGGTTACGGTGCCTGAGGCTGATCTTTCTGCTCCTTGGGAGCCGGAAATTTTTAGAAATGAAATTTCTTAAATTCCTAATTCCAAATAGCTTACCCTAATTCTTCTTTCTACTAATCCGCCTAATGCCTAATTTCTCCACCTGCTGCGCCATCTAACCCCTTACACTGGGCAGCCTCAGCGCAAAAATACCCTAACTGATCACATAACATAAGGTGTTTATAACACAAATCTGCGGTTTTCTTAGTTGGCTCTTCAGTTGAGTCTTTACAGTGGGTAATATTCCACGGATGGTCGCGCTCAAATGTGCAGCCAGCCTCACAATATTCAATAAACTGCGAGCCGTAATTAACGCTATCGATCCAGCGGGAATTTCCTGCACACCTTTCATGTCCTTCACCGTAGTGGTGGAGAGTTTCACTCCTCACCTCATTTAAATTCCTTTGCGCCGAGGCGTCGTCATTTCGGCACCCAAACAAGCTACTATAAGCGATAGCTCCGATTAAAACTAAACCATTTCCTCTCATAAAACCTCCTTATAAAGTTTTCCTAGCTATTTTCAACTAAAAAAATCTTTTTTGTAAAATTCATCGGACAAAGAATATCTCTAGGTCGGAGTTATAAATATCAATTAATGTGAAATTAATAATGATAAAAATGGAATTTAATTCTCAGTGTGTTCCCATTTGGGAACAGGTCTATTAACAAGCGACTCTGTCTCCCCAGTCCCCGCGGATGAATAATTTTAAATAAATGATTATAGATAGATATAAAATACCGCGTCTATGTTCACACTATGCCTTTTTTATTGAGAGAGCCAAGAATGTTAGATAAATAGAAAGATTTGAGCCCTAATACTTTGTTGGCCAGCATTCGTCGCTTATTTACGAGAACTGCGGTAGGCAAAAATCAGGAGCTACCCTTTCTCTTAGCAATGCAATGATGAGTGGATAGAGCTTCTTAAGGGACAAGGGTAACGACAGAAACGGAATCAAAGAATACCTCCGTATTGGCCGTAATACTGCGAAGAACTACCTGCGCTGTGCTGATATCATGTGTTTTTATTTCTATCTCAAAATATATACGCTTCCAATTAGTCCCCACCCTAGCCGCTTGATTTGCCAATTCAGTGTAAATTCCACCATTGGTTCTCTGGAAGATAAGCTGAACATCAGCCTGAGACGCGGAGCGCGCCCATGCAGAAACAGCATAACGCTTACCCCGACTCACAGCACCAACACTTTGGCTAACTTGAGTCCCCCAGGGACCTTCTTGATGCACAATTTTGACAGAAGCCCGGTCATCAAAAGAAATAGATTGAATGCCCTGCGCCATCCCTTGTTTGCTAGTCCAGAATGACCAGTTATTTGGCATAACGGTAGACTCCCAACTCGGCTTATAGTGAGCACTAGCTCTTGTCAATCCTTTCCACTCAAAGGAACCGTTTTTAATCAAATTAAGATTTTTAGATAATGCGAAATAGGTATCGGCTGTTTTTGACGGTAGCTTGCCATCATCATTCCATAAGCATATTGCCTTCGAATACCCTGTTGATTTCCACCAACTATCTGGGTTAGATTTCTCAATGCAACTGCCGCTATAAAACCAAAACCATTTTTGTGCCAGGCCTTGTGAAGCCAGTCCAAGAGTCACATCGCTCATCAATTTTTCAACGACCTGTTGAGGCGCTTGTTCGGCATTTGAGAGTGTTCCAAACTCAGTTATCCAAAGTGGTTTTCCACCTTCCCCAATGTTATTGAGACGATCACGAAAACCGCGAACATCATCCAAGCTTTTCTTAGCTTGGTTCCCCCAGGCATAGGCGTGAATATTCCAAATGTCTGGTCGCTCGTTTAGAGACAATATACTGAGAAAGCCATCCAGCCAACCATTCGAGATAGCGGCCTGAGAGTTGAGCAACCCCGCATTTGCCAAAAGTGCCGAAGGGTCTCTAGCCTTTATTAGGTCCCGATACCTTTTAAACTGAATTCCATGCTGACGCCCATTTTCATAGGCATTTTCATTTCCACTAACAATCGCGGGCGCCAAATCCACCTCGTTGGCGACTATCCAAACAGATCCCAGGTTTCTTAATTGACTTAGGCGTTGCTGAATATTAGATATTTCTGAATTATAAATGGTCTGGATACATTGTAGCCGACCACCATTATCGCAGACATCCCCAAATTGTGGATTCGTCCCAACTGAGCTAAACTCTGCCGTAGTATCTTTTGCCATATTTCTCAGGACAATCTGAACAGTTTGGGTGTCCTCAAAAGGCAAGGCACAGGTAGAGGCCCGCTTGGATTCGCCATCAGCCGGTATTCTAACCACGCTGCCATTAAGGTGATGATATTTATGAAATCCATCGTTTGTTTGCTGCAATATTAGATACATTTCAGCATTTGAAGATTTAGCCTCGACTGTTGCACAAATATATTGATTGGGCACAATTGCTTGAGTAAGGGTTTGGACTACCTGCGTACCCCATCCATAATCTGGCTTAGCCAAATCAACTCGATGAGTAACCAATACAGAGCCCTTGTTACCTGAAATATATTTCCAGCTAGAAAAACCATTCGCCGCGGATTGGTGACTCCAACCGCTCATTTTTTGACTGGGGACAAATTCAGGGTTATTGAGCGGCCTCTCTGGTAATAATACTAATTTGCGGTTATCTAATTTCCCAACAACATAGGCGAAACTTGTTTGACCATCTAAACTTTGATCTTGTGTATATGAATTGTCCCAAACATAATTCCATGGCAATCCCGGCAGAGTTTTTCCAGCAGCTGCAAATCGCTCGTCAAAGGCTGACGCAGGCAAATTTGCATTCACTGAACTTAGACTTGAATCATTCACTTTACGCCC
>JAUILP010000039.1 GCA_030432875.1 Oligoflexia bacterium
ATCCGCATTGCTATTGAAAGTCATTCATTTGCATTGGATATTGTCCAGGGCGAGGCACGGAAAAAAGTTATGCACAAACAAACAATATCAATGGGTGTTTCTCAGCTAAAAGAGCCTATGCAGACTCCCGAAGATTTTCTCGAAGATGCTGATCAAAAACTATATTTATCTAAACAGACGGGTCGCAATAAAATCACCGCTTGAGGCTGAGTTATGTATTCCTTTTTCTTGAATATGAAGAAGATCCTCCTTCTGTTTGTCCTGGGCTTAAGTGGGTGTGTCACGAGCATAGATTCTGAGGTTGAAAATAATAAAACCGTCACCGAAGATAAAGAATACTATCAGGTTTATAAAAAATACGCGCAAACATCGGAAGCATTTCGTGATTTTGAAAGCAAATATGCGATAAATACGGTGTATCTCTCTCGCGAATTTATGCAGGCATTTGCCCTTCGCTACGAATATCTCTATAAAAAAGAAAATATTGTCCTTACGGCCTCGGAAAATAAGCTGAATTTTTTTGTATCAGTTTTCTCCCCCGAAAAAACAAGCCGCAGTTTGCATGATCCCAAAGTCTGGTCAATATATGTCGTTTTAAACGGCAAAAGGTACTACGCTGAAACAGTGAAACATTTTAGTGAAAAAGATCCTTGGCGCGCATTTTTTCCCCAGATTATCACCTGGTCCGAGGAGTATTTGGTCACAGTTCCTATTGATGGTGTAGAAGCAGGTGTAGAGAGTCTCACAAATTTCACGGTAAATTTCGCTCATGCAGACGCCCATCTCAGTTTCCCCTGGTAAACGCTCTTTCCTTATACTCTGCAATCTTTGTTTTATCTTGGCTATAGCAGCGTATTTAATTCCTGGCGGCAAAAATTTAGAATATGAATATTCAGTGATTCTAGGGTTTCTTTTTCTGGTGTTTTTACCACCACTATTTTTTTTGCTGAGACCCAGGGCAAAAGATGTAAACCATCAGTATATGGGCCTTTGGCAAGTTTTAGGGTTAAGCTTTTGTGCAGCGCTGCCCGGACAAGGGCTCTATTTTTTTAATATTTGCTCCTGCAGTAACCTTGGGTTTCTTTTTTGGTTTTCGCTCAATACTTTGCCAAGCCTTGTTTGGGCAATATGTCTCATAAATTTTTATTTGTTCTTAGAAAAAATTGCTTTTGATTCGCGCGGCAGGATTGAAGGAGAGTCTCCCAAAACCACAGTGCTTACTAGGTTCTTGACAAAGGGGAGCCCCAACCGTTTGGCAAAGATAGGACAAAAGCTGGTATCAAGTAAATTTTTTCCCTATCCCCTCCATGGACTGATGATTTTTTCTTCACTCCTTTGGTTCGCTGGCAGCCTTTTTTTGCTGCCGCAAAAGCGCATTAATAGCTTATGGTATGGTTTTTTGCATGGACCGATATATGACTATTATATTCACACTGATTTGGGAGTCGTGTTATTTCGTCTGTCTTCGTTGTTTTTCGCCTTAGGGGTTCTGAGTCTGTTTTGGCAAATAAATATTAAAAAATTTTCGTTTAGGCATACTCTTTTTTTACTCAGCCTAAGTGCCGTTCTTATTTGCTCGTGGTTACCCGCTAATCGCTCTGGTAAGACCGTCCTTGACCACGAGCTGCAGGGAGAACTTAAAGGCGATGGTTTTGTTCTTAGGTACCCAGCTACAGAAGAAATGAAACTTAAAAAACAGGAGATTCAAAATTTATTTCATGAAACTCAGTTTCATTTAAACGATTTTAAAAGTCTATACGGACCTATAGAACATCCGCTGATTTGGATATATGTCTATTCATCTCAAGATGAAAAGAAAATACTTTTTGGAGCCAATGAAACTGATGTGACGGATGTGATCACACCGAGCATTCATCTGACGCTGGATGGTTTTCCGCACCCGACTCTTCGCCACGAGTTGAGTCATGCTGTTCTCAGTGGCGATGCATTTTTTGGCCTTGGTTTTCATCCCAATATATCCTTGACCGAAGGGATTGCCGAAGCGATGGCACCGCGCGATGGCTTTTTAAGTGATGAACAACGAGTTGCCGGGCTATTTAAAATGGGTAAGGTAAAGGGAATTGCCGAACTTTTTTCCCCTCTTTTTTGGCTTGAGGACGGAGCAAGTAGCTATAGTATATCGGGAGCTTTTATCAAATATTTGATTTCGCGCTTTGGCATACAAAAAGTATTTCGGGTATATGCGGGAGAAAATTTTGATAAAGTCATGGCAACCCCTATTGATCCGGTGATACTGGACTGGGAAACCTATCTCTTTGATACCTATGATGTGGAATCAATTTTGGCTTATCTTAAAACGGCTTATACTTTTAAGGGCAATTTTAATGAGATTTGTACTCACTCAAAATATGATTTGCATGAAACTTATGCAAAAAAACCTTTTATCAGCTTCCGGAAACCAATAGATTTCAGTCCTTTGGACTATTACGCATGGCGTATCGCTATAGACAAAGAAGATAAAGCATCGGTTATTCGCTTGGGGCTCATGAAGTTGAAGGAGTTTGATACTACCCATGACAATGCATTAGTGGCAGAGGCTCGTGAGCTTTTAAAGAAAACGGTCGTTTGGCCTGCCGAGTCTTTAGAAGATATTAGAATGGCCTTATTGATCGCTGATTTGAGTGAATTTCTTGGCATGCACGAAGATACTGTTTTATGGCAAAAACGAATTGAGGAAATGAGTCAGAAGCAGTTTCTTGGTGGATCAATTTCTCTGGAATTAGCCATTCGGGAAATATTAGCGGAAACTTTTGAGAGGGAATATAAGTCGGTACCCAAATGGGTGTTTTTTTCGGGAGGCTCAAAGTACTTGAAAGAGATTTTTCAAAAAGATAAGCCTGATGGACCAAGTCGTTTATGGCTGATGAGTAATTTCCCCAAGGAGTTGCCCAATTATATTGGCATCCTCGCTGGGTCTACACACTCTAGTTTTTCTGAAAAAGAAATGAGTGGCAGATATCTTCATTATTTGGAATTTAGCATGGGTATTAAAGCGCTTCTAAGGGAAAAAAATTATGGGAATGTTTTGATCACTATTGATACGCATAAAAAATACAATCGGTTTTTAGAAAATGATTATTTTCAGATGATTTACCGAGAAGCAGAGTATTTTAAAAATGTCAGTTTATAGTTAAGTTATATTATAAGCTTACGCAATTTAATCACCTGGTCCCGCCTCTATTCCGATAGATAGATAAGTCTGATAAAGGGAGACCCATGGTGCCCAGGTTTGTTATTTACATTTTATATTTGATTTCTTCACTGAGCTTTTTTTCTTGCGGGAAAAAACCTTCGCTCAGTGGTGGTTATCAAACTGAGGTAACCACGGGTGATGCTGTTGGGGGTACTTCAAGTACCATAACAAAAACTTCGTCCACAGTGGGCTCGACGAATCAGACACCGAATCCTCAGCAAGGAAACCAGTCTACTGGGAGTAACTTAGGAGAAAAAGCTTACCTACATGTTAACTTATGGAATAAATTCCACAATTTTCGCTCCTGGTGCGGTACGGAAAAGACCTTTGCCTGGCAGTGCCGCCACATAAAAGCTAAATACCCCAATGTTGATTGCACAAGTATTGAGCAAAAAGCGCGTGATTGTCAGACGCGCGAGGAGGCTAATCCTGACGATGTCGAATACGGGTTTGTGGGCTTCAAAAAACAAGATGCTGAACATCAGGATTTATGTCACGGTTCTCTCCTCGATGATGACGGAGGCTGTGATTACCGGAGATGGGACCTGGATGATAAACTTCATTTTTATTGGTACGGGCCGAGATGGGGCAGTAACTGGCCTGTGGCAACGGTGAAAGTTTTTGCAGGTGCGGGAAAAAAATATACAGATACAGATGAGGTTGTCGGTTTAAGCAATCGTCAGGCCACCAAAGATCGCAGCGCTACAGGAGTGAATCGCGGTGGCACGCGAATCAGTACAGGATGTGTAATTATTCAAAACGAGGGTCAAGATGAATATCATGCCCCATTTGGGGCTTTCGCCTGGATTGAAGTTCCTACAGATACTCCCGTCACCGTCGTAGGGGTGAGTGGTGCTATTTTTGGCGACGATTTTAGTGCTTTTGGGCGAGATCGTGGCAGTGCTCCGGTTCTGGTTAATCATAATCCTTCCGATCAAGCTGCCGCGGCTGCGTATTGGGCAGCAAATCCACCAAATGGAGGCACTAGGGTTGGGTATTCTACTTACACAGAAGAAGTGATATTTAAAAAAGGCAAGCAGTATTACTGGGGACATGGCTCAATTGAAGAGGTTCAAGCAGTCCCTGATGATATCAAAGCTGGGTTTGCTCTTTTAGACAGCAAAAAAGTTGAACAACCTGTTGACTGTCAGTAGAAAAAATTGTTGCTAAAGCAGCAACTTCTTATTCTCACCTAGGATAAACGCTCATGCGTCTCCAAATAGTGACGTTTTGTGCAATTTTTATAACGCCAAAAATATTCCAATGCGCATCGATTACCTAGGCTAGCTCTAAATTTTTAGGACTTCGTAAGGCTTTGGTAAAGAGAAAATATTCCAAGCTATTTGAAAGCCGTAACAAAATTGATGATAGACAACGGCAAAAAATTGCACGTCCAAACCATAGGGGGAGTATCTAAAGTGCGGTAAAAAAAATATTTGAGTTTGACCGATCATGGGGCTACTAATTCCACCTTGATCCGGTCAGGATCTTCAAAGAAAACCCCATAAGAATCTGGTCCCCCTGCATGAGGGTGACGGTCTGGATAAAGTATTTTAACCCCTTTTGTTTTAAGCTCTGACGTTATCTCATCAATTTGATCTTTTGATTTTCCATGGAAAGCTAAATGATTTAGGCCTACTCGGCAACGGTGATAGGGTAGCGTTAAAAATCTTTCTTCAGTTTGGACAAAAACAAAGTAAGTCTGGTTGAGCTTATAACTGACTCCTGACGCCCACTCTTGAAATTTCATATAACCTAGTTTCTCGCATAAAAACCAAGACCAAAATTTTTTAGACTGCTCAAGGTCAGAGATATAAATTTCAACGTGGTGAAGTAGGCCAACGGTCATTTATAGCTCCTTTAAGTTTTTGGTTGGAACCCACCCTTTAGAAGCTGTGGAGTTTTTGCACCATGACCAACCAAATTCTTCAAAATAGACTTTCAATTTATCACCAATACCCACCGTGAGTTCGGTGGCGTCATAGTCTCTCAGGGCAGTCGCTACCCCATTTGACTCTACTATGTATCTTTCTGAAACCCAGCCTCCAATGCCAAGCTCATTTACACCATAAACCCAGCCTAGCCAGTCAGGATTTGTCTCCCACTTCTTAATCTTGATAGTCTCGCCGACTTTGAGTTTTATCGGATTCGTGTAGTTTGTTTGGTAAGCTTCAATTACTTCGACTTTTTGAGGCTTTACGTCATTCCACATTTTGGTAAGAGGTAAGCTAAGAATCCCCTCAAAGCTCACAGCTTTCATTAAATCAAATTCTGTTGCATCTCCCCAAACCCATGATCCGTTTGCGTTAGGGTTATAGCTTCGTTTATCAAAGAAGTTATATCGTTTAAGTTGGATTCCTTCATCCGTCCACTGCCGAGACACAAGATCCTCGACCTCATCAACCATTTCATCTGGAATCGCAAATCCAGATCTCTCTCGCCATTTTGCTAAAAAGTAAAAGCCTCTGAGATAGTCATACTCATAAAACCGTGGGAACCTGATCTCCAGCCAATCCTTGTCTATGACCTCGCCCGTAGAGACTCTGCGGAAAAGTTTTTGCTTTAATAAGTATGCTCCACCTTTATCCAAAAATCTGATTTCTTCCGATGCCAGATCTTTTTGTACGCAAAATAGGACTGCTTCTAAGCACGGAAGAGTAGAGACAATAGAGCTTTTTGGCGAAGATTTCGTGTATGCTTCTTCATCACAGTTTAAGCCTCCATCAGGTAACTGATACTCGACAAACCACGGTCGCATCCAGGGGAGTTCACTATCTACATCAAGGCCGCAATCGAAAAGAACTTGATAAATACTGCCCACTGCACACAAACAGGCAATATTTCTGTAAGGATCTGTTCCTTTTGGGACCTCTTCTTCTTTCTTTGAAAAAACTGGCAGGTAATGAGACTTCAATACCCCAGTCATTTTTAATATAGCCACTTCTGGAATCTTTTTTGCAAGACCCATTTCGTGAAGCAGGAGCATATGCCACCAAGGTGAATTCCATTTGGGCCAATATGGGTCTCGTTCGATACTCTGCAAAGCTTCACGTGAGGATAAATAAGTTAGTGATCTATCTAATACTTCTGAAATTTCATGCATCGAAAGAGGCCCTAGGTAAATAATATGAACGATTGGAGCGTAAAAATACAGAAGACGCTGACGTCAATAGGTAACAAATGTAGCAAATGATGTCATCAAAAATGGTTACTTTTTAAACCACTATCTCCCTAAAATTTGTCGTCAAGCACCTTAGAAGGGATGCATTTTGTACGCCCGCGCTTCGATCTCAGAACACCAGAAGCCGGGTATGCTCATCAAAACAAAGCCCTTTGGTATCAAAAAGTATGGGCGATCTTCCTGGATGGTTTATCCATGATATCATTGGACTGTATAGATGCAACAGAGCTGTATTTATTCCTTTTAATGTTGCAAACGTAGCAAAATAAAAGATTCTATCGGTTCAAGCCTCGGTTTTTTAACAATCAAGAGTATCTCACCATATTTGTTTTTTATTGGCAAAAAATGGCATTTAGAGATAAAACAGAAAATCATATAAATTTATAGGGAGATTCGTGGGTAAATATGACCGCTAAAGTAAAATTGGCAGCAAACCTAGAGAAAAAAAGTCACTTCCTTTGGTTTTTTGAGGCTATTGATAACTATGTTGAGGCTAAAAATCTTAAACATACGAAGCAGCGAAAAACCATCGCGGCTTGTCTATTGGGACTGAAGAAGAAACATATTGATATTGAAGAACTGCACAAAATCCTCAAGCAGCAAGGTCATGCGATTGGCATTGCTACTGTATACCGTACGATGAGCTTATTTAAGGATGCCGGGCTTTTAGAACAAAAAAATTTCGGAGAAAATCGCTCAGTTTATGAAATTGCCTTTCCCCATAAACATCATGACCATATTATTTGTGTTGATTGTCAGCACGTTTTTGAATTTGAAGATGAAAAGCTGGAACAACTCAAGGAGCAAATTGCGGCCAATATGGGCTTTGTTCTCAAAAGCCACCAATTAGATTTATTCGGTTCCTGCACAAGGCAAAATTGCCCGCATCGTTTACAGACTTCCTAAAAAAATGAAGAGGCATCATGTCATTTTCCCACGAAATTAATAAGCTGCGCCAAGGCCTACCGCCTCGCGAGGACGATGGGATCTTTGGAGCGTCAATTTCACCAAATGATGCTGCTTTAGTCATGATCAGTGTGCCTTGGGATGTTACCTGCTCCTATGGATCCGGGAGCTCTTTTACCCCCGAAGCAATCGTAAAACCGAGTCATCAACTCGATTTTGCAAGCAAATTTTGGGGGCCAGCATATGAAATGGGTCTCACCTTGTTACCACCTGATCCCCAAATAAAAGCCCTCTATGAAGATATGAAAAAATTGCCCGAAAAGAAAATTTTAGGTGATATTTCTCATGCCGTGGCCCTAGAAGCCAAGCAAAAAATAAATGCTGCGTGTTCTCAAGTGAATGATTATGTCTATGAAACCGCGATGAAGTACCTAAAAAAGGACAAATATGTTGGTGTGCTTGGTGGTGATCATTCGACCCCCTTAGGCCTTCTGCGCGCTCTTGGCGATCACTTTGGAGACTATGCCGTTTTGCACCTCGATGCTCATCATGATCTTAGGGTTGCCTATGAGGGGCATACCTATTCACACGCTTCTATTATGTATAATGCTTTGAACGAAATTAAAAATCTTAGGCATATTGTTCAGGTAGGTATAAGGGATTATTCACGGGATGAAGCGCATTTTGCGAGTGGTAACGCAAATCGTATCAGTGTGTTTTATGATGCTGACCTATTTCAAAGACGTGCTCTGGGAGAAACATGGGCCACGATAGCCCACGAGATCGTCTCAGTACTGCCAACTGATAATGTCTATATTTCATGCGATATTGATGGCCTAAGTCCCTTTTATGGTCCAAGTACAGGCACCCCAGTTCCAGGAGGCTTAGATTTTAATGAAACCCTTTATCTTTTTGAAGAACTCATAAGGCAGCAAAAAAAAATAATTGGCTTTGATCTCTGTGAAGTTGTGCCGCCTGCCATCGGCGACTGGGATCTCAATATTGGCGCTCGGTTGCTCTACAGACTCTGTTGCACAGTTTACCAGTCACAGGGTTTTGATAAGAAAAAATAATGGGTATGACTTCCCTAAAGTGAGGGTAATTTAACTGCTCCCGGTAAAAAAAGCTTATGTGACCAAACATAAACTCCCGTGTATTCTATCTCGCGCATCTTGTGTTTCTCAAATTACGTAGTCGTATCTTAAAAAACAGATCGTTAGTGACCAAAGTTTTTTTTGAATTTTTGTAGTTCCTCAGTATACTGCCGCCCTGATTTTTCATAACGAGGTGCTAAAATGGAACTTAGCCCCCAGATCACGCCAATGGCGAAGCCTGTGACTAAAACAAACACCAAAAAATAGCGTAGCGTTTGGCTTTCTTTACCAACAAGATAGTCGCGAATTTGCTGAAAAAAATCGGCGAATGAAAAATCTGGGAGTTCAATGGCTAGCTCTTCATCTTTTTCCCTGCTACTTGTCGCTGGTTTTAAAGTGGCTTCTACTAATGTGGGGAGTTTTTTGCGCTCGGCACCCCCATTGTCAATAAAATAATCTTTTAGCTGATAGTGCAGTAAATCTCGCGCAATATCTGCAATAATTTCGCCGTCTCTTTTATTGGCTGTGCAAATATAGCCGCGTATTTCTTTATGCCCCGTGTCATTGTGGCTTCCGGCCTGATAAAAAGTGTCGGTGACTTTTAAGTAGGGTTCTGAATTGAGTTTCTGATTTAATGAAGGAGTGCGAATTTTGCAGAGTGAATAGGGAAGAAGATGCGCTTCAGAAACCAAACTTAAGGAGAGAGGATGAATCTGTGTGAGTTTTGCATCAAAATGAATATTCACATAAGAAAAATCATGATCAGCGCTAATGACGCCGTGCTCCTCCCGTTTTTTTGAAAAATCTTCAAATTTTATGCCAAGATATTTTTCAAAAATAAGTCGAACAAAATCTATTGGGAGCTGTGATTCAAAAAATAGTCGATTATTTGGGTAACGCTTAAGCCATTTTTCCTCATCGATATTTTTTCCTAAAATGACAAGCGGGGTTGTTTTACCGATGTTTTTTAATAAACTCTCAAATTCTGGTTGATTAATACCCTGACACACGACGTCTTCTAGTATAATGACATGTGGGCAGAAATATATCGGATCTGAACTAATACTATGCCGGTGAAGAGCAACGGAAACATCGAAACGAAAGGTGTCTAAAGCGCTAATCACGCTTTTGCGCAGTATGCCGGTACTAATCGCGATAAAAACTTTGCAGCGTCTGATATTTTCTACGCCGTCTAAATGGCTTAATACCTCCTGAATGGCAGCAAATCTTCCATTTTCTATATGATATTTGCCTACCAGGCCTCGCGAAAAACGATAGATCAAATTTTGCTTATCAATTGCTGTTGGATAGAAGCGGATGGAGTCAGCATCTAAGGCTTTTACGATAGGGCCTGTTATGCGCAGAGGGACATCAAGAACCGGCTCTAGCTTGCACTCGATTCTGATTTCTTTTTCGCTAAACCAGATGAGGCGGCCCGGTGTTGAAACTTTACAGGGCTCATCGAGGCTTATTTTACCTAGTGGATCCCCCCACAAGGTAGGCGCTCCGGAGGTGGAATATAAAAAGCGACTCATCCAAAGACTGTTGCCCAAGTCTATCGGGATAATATCTCTAAAACCCAGGCAGGCGGCAAAAGACATGCAATTGTTATATTTAAGCTCAGGAACGAGTATAAATCTTACGCCCCCCAGTTCTTGCATGTTAGCCAAAAAACGGAGATCGGCAAGAGCAAGGGATTCCTCTGGGTAATTATCGCTAATTAAGACAATCCCTGCACGCATGCGGTTAAATTCAATCAGAAAGCCCTGAACATCTTCGCAATAAATCACATGATATCCGGCCGCAAGAAGGGCCTGGATTTTATGCTCTAATGCTTGGGTCCTTACTGGAGATAGCCAAAAAATTTTCTTTAATTTTGTTGTCATCAATGTCCTCAATTTATATTTCGGAAAATTTCAGGTAAACTTAAGATGGGTTTCGTAAAGCAATCCATAACGACAGATTGGGAAATTTGTGCTATAATTTTAAGAGGTATAATTTTTCAGGCCTTTTTCCCTTTTCTTAGTAAAACCTCATGTGTCGTGATTAACTCTTCCAAAGGATAGCGACGATAGGGAATTCACAGTCATAATAGAAGTTTTTAATTAAAAAAAATTTAGGAGTTTTTTTAATGTTTCTAGCCACAAAACACGTGCAAAAGCGTCTTAGGGTTATGTTTTATTCCTTGACGTTTTCATTATTTCTGCCAGCGTTTCCGGCATATAGTTTGACCTGTGATGAAGTGCGTCAGTTGACTACGGTATTCTTCCGACTTCACTATTCTTCTCACGCTTTTGATGATGAACTCAGTCAAAAAGTTCTCACACAGTTTCATCGTTACTGGGATCCGGGAAAACTCTATTTTCTTGAAGCTGATATCAAAAAATTTGAAATCGATTATGGTGATAAATTAGACAATTTAATTGCCAAATCTAATTGTACTGCGGTCAAAGCCATTATGGCCGTATACTCAAAACGCTATGATGAGCGCATGCGACTCATAAAAAAAATCATTGAAGAAAAACATGATTTTACCAAAGACGAGTATCTCAGTATTGATAGAAAAAATGAGAAATATGCCAAAACAACAGAAGAAGTGGCCGAGCGTTGGCGTAAACGCATTAAATTTCAGCTTCTCCAGTTAAAGCAGTCTATACCGGACTATAAACTGGTGAAGGAAAAACTACAAAAGAGGTATCAGCTAGAAGAAAATCGTCAAAAAGAAATAGATACTAACGATGTTTATGAGAGTTTTCTCAATGCTTTTAGCTTGGCTTTAGATCCTCATTCTGAATATATGGGTCCAGACAAATTAGAGGATTTTCGCATCAATACTCGTTTGTCTTTGGAGGGAATCGGGGCGGTTCTCAGGAGCGAAGATGGATTTACCAAAATTCAGAGCTTAGTAACAGGAGGTGCGGCAGAAAAAACAGGAAAATTGAAACCTGATGATAAGATCATCGCAGTGGGACAGGGTGATGGACCCCCTGTGGATGTAATAGATATGGATCTGAAGGAGGTTGTTAAACTCATAAGAGGACCAAGAGGTACAACCGTTAGGCTTACAGCAGTGCGCGAAGATAAAGGGGGATCTAAGAAATTTTTGGTCGATGTGGTGCGAGAAAAAGTCGAACTTAAAGACCGCGGGGCAAAATCTTTTGTCTACAATGTAAATGCAGAAGATAAAAAAGGGAAGAAAACGGGTGGTCTAAAGGTTGGGCTCATAGATCTTCCGTCTTTTTATATAGATTTTGAGGGACGTCAAGCGAGGAAGGACGGCTACAAGTCCTGTTCAGAAGACGTAAAAGTTGAGTTAGAAAATCTGAAAAAGCAAAAAATCGATCTTCTTCTCCTTGACTTAAGGAGCAATGGCGGGGGGTCTTTAGACGAGTCCATTAAACTAGCGGGGCTTTTTATCAAAGACGGTCCCGTCGTTCAGGTAAAAAATATGGATGGCTCCATCCAAGTTCACAGTGATGACGATAAAAAAGTTTATTATGATGGACCGCTTGTCGTTTTAATTAACAAGCATTCCGCAAGTGCCAGTGAAATATTTGCTGGTGCTATTAAGGATTATAAGAGGGGACTATTGGTAGGTGATAGCCATACTTTTGGTAAAGGAACCGTGCAAAATCTCACGGATTTATCAGAGTCGCTCGGAGCTATAAAGGTTACTATTTCTAAATTTTATCGCCCATCTGGTTTAAGCACGCAAATGAATGGCGTCGAGGCTGACGTTGTCTTACCTTCTCTTCTGGACGAGATGGATGTCGGCGAAAAATACTACGACTATGCGCTTGCCTTTGAAAAAATCGAACCGGCTAAATATAAAGTTAGCCAAAATGAGGTCGATTCTTATGCAGAGAAAATTCAGGCAGCAAGCAAAGACCGAATTACAAAGGACAAGGAATTTCAGGAACTCATGGCGGAAATAAAAAAATACCATGACAATGAAAGCGAGCGGTCTCGGGTCAGTTTAAAAGAAGAAAAAGAAAAGAAGGATGAAACAAAGGGAATTAACGCCAAAACAGAAGACATTGAAAGCGAAGAAGGTATTTCACCAGCTTCTTCTGGTAAAAAACTTACCGCCGCAGAAGAAAATCTAGAGCATATTAAGAAAGATATTTATTTGCAGGAAGCTATTAGAATTGGCGCAGATTATTATCAAAGTTTAGTTGCCAAAGCTCCCTTGCCCGAAAAAACGACCATCGTAGAGCTAAAAGACTTTTTAATTGCGGAAGAAAAAGCTAAAGAGAAAAAAATATTAGCTGAAAAAACAAGTGTTAAAAAATCAGAAAAAATCGTGAGTGATACGGGGAAAAAAGAGCAAAAAGACGGGAAAAAAGATTAGGTGTTTCGGAGGATTTATTCCGCTTGTTTGAACAAGGATTATTATGACCCATTTCTTTCCTACCCTTGCTTTATTGCTTTTATTTTCATGTACCTATTTGAAACCTTCTCAAACGCCTCTTACCAATCAATTGAGTCAACAGGGGATGAATGAGCCACATAGTCCTCTCTATGGCTCGATACGTTTATGGGATTTTCCTGACACCCTTGTTTCAGATTATGAGCTTGATGCCTACTTTAGTTCAAGTCCATCTAGAAGTGAGAACACCAGACTTGCGAATTTACACAATGGAGATGTGTTTGAGATTCTTGAAGCGGGTATTTTAGATGAAAAGGGTGACCTTGGGGAGGATAAAAAGGTTAAAGTTTGGGACAAAATCAATTTCCGTGGGCAAGTTGGCTATGTCAGTAATATGTATGTGAGCGTCATGCCACAAAGTTATGCTTCACCTGTCAACGTACAATCAAGTTGCCATGGTGGAAGAGCTCAGCTTGCCATTGCCAGAAATCAATTAGCTGTTTTTCGAGACCCCGATCCACAGAGTGAGATAAGTAATGCGCTTCCCATAGGGTCATCCTTCAAAATACTGTCTACAAATTATGACCAAAATTTTATTGAAATCGAGTTCCCCATTTTTGATGCAGAAAACGCGCAAGTACAAAGAGCCAGAGGATACGTTTACCGCGATCTCATTGGTATACGCAATGGTTGTCGGCCCTGGGCATTAGATATGAAAGACTTTTTAAAAGCTGATTACCTCTATGCCAAAAACACGTATTATTCAAAATCACCCTCATATAGACAAATTAATCTGGCTCTGACCATGAGCGCCATCAGCGAATATCAGGTGGCATCTGGCAACGCATTCAGCTATTGTAAGGCCATTTGGACCAATTATCCTATTAACCAGAGCACCGAAGTCGATTTGGACCTCAATGGTTGTGTACCAGGTCTTATAATGAGTAAGGTTAATAGAGTTTGCGAGCGATACGTGCATGGCGGTGGAACAACACCGGGAACAACAGTGCGATGGGGAGGGGCATGTGGTACCGGAACACAAGTTTTTCGGACTTCCTATGCCGCAGGCTTTCCCATATTGCGGCACCACAATCATTTTATTTTTTACCCCAATTCCTATCCTTATTTTGAATATGGAACTGATGGCCAGGGCACAGATGCAGAAGTTGCTTGCATTGGTGTTCCGGCCACTGAATTTGACTTTGCTAATGATAGTGATGGCACTCTGATTTTCTTAACCGGTGCAAAAAAAATGAATGAGGCCGATATTAAAAAGTTAGCATCAGAGGGGTCCAGATATTCTGACTCAACGTTTCAAACTTTTTTTTGGATTTATGGAACAACTCCCCCAAATAGACAAGTGACACTGAAAAATATTGATCTAAAAATTTTGGATAACCCTCCAAAACCAAATAGAAATGCCCCTCCTTGTGGCTCTTATCGCTATTTGGGCACTTACTCCTGGCCTAGGACGGTGCAATTTGATCAGAACTTTAACCCCACACCAGTCCTGCATCAGGAAGGAGAGAATGCCGCTGAATTCAGCTATGCTATTGATTTGTCAAGCAGCAGTAAGATTCTTATGCAAAACCTTTCGCCATCGCACTATTATGCCTGGGATAAGACTGATTGTGATTAGTCCAAAATATATTGCCACAGTTTTCTCTAAAATCTGAGGTTATTCATGCGTAACCTTTTTTTCGCCAAACTATAGAGAAAAATCTTTAAATTATAGAACCAATACTCCTGTAAACAAATGTGTACACTTAAGACCCTTCTAAAATGTTTAATCATTGCGGTATTTATTTTACTCCGATAATAATAATGGCAATCATAGTGAATCACTGTCTAGTCGGCTCAAATCTTATTCCAACAGAAGTGGTGGTATTGATATTTGCTGAAAATTCCAAATTTTTTTGAGCTGAGATTTCTTAGGTAAGCTGTGGTGTCATTAGGGCTAATAACTTTTTGTTTTTCAAAACATATTTTAATGATTGCCGAATCATACGTGGAGTCATAATGAGTTCAAAATTTTTTTTTGGTTGTTGGCTACCGAAGATTATGCTTCTTGCTTCGATGATAGTATATGGCGCTTCTGAAATCGTTGCGGCAAGTGGGAAAGGAGCTTCTAGTTACGATGATGGGTTTATCGTGGATGATGAGCAGTTCGTTTCAAGCAGCCCAGCGGTAAGTGGCAGCGAAAAAGCATCCAGTTGCCGTTTAACCGTCAGTGTATCCTGGGATGGTACAGGTGATCCCACGGCAAACGTGAGAAGAGGACCTGGAAAAAGTTATGAAAAATCAGGCGCTGTGGCAGAAGGAGAAGCCTTTAATGTACTAAAAATCGAGAAAAACGGTGAAAATCTCAGCTTTGCTGGTAAATCTGATACGACCTGGTACCAAATCCTGACCCCGAATGGTAACGCCTGGCTATGGGGCGGGTATGCGAATGCCAACTGCGGCAGTAGTGACACCAGCGGAGGCAGCAATTCTGGGTTTATTGTAGATAACTCTACAGGGGAGAGCAGGACTGGTTCAGCAGATAGTGGGGACAATTCAGGTTTTATTATTGATGATGAATTTTCAAATAGCGATTTTATCATTCCAGGCGGAGACTCTTCAAGCAATGGCGGTTTTATAGTTGATACGGGTGGTGATAGTGGTTTTCGTGCGGGGAATGCCGTATCAGGTTGTCGTTTAACTGTCTATGTTTCCTGGGATGGGACGGGTGATCCCACTGCAAATTTACGAAGCGGTCCAGGGACGACTTACGCGAAAGTGGGGCAGGTTAGAGAAGGAGAGTCTTACACGGTTATCAGTGTCGATCATAATGGGCAAAATTTTTCCATTAAAGGCAAGTCCGATAGTACCTGGTATCAAATTGACGGCCCTAGCGGTAAAGCCTGGCTATGGGCTGGGTTTACAAACTCAACTTGTGGCGGCGACTCCTCCTCAACAGGAGGCGGAGATGTTAGCGGTGGTGGTTTCATAATAGATGCTGGAAGTAGTTCAGACGATAATAGCGATTTTATTCTCGATGACGGAGAAGATTCAGGGGCTAGGTCAGGCACCTCTGATGGTTTTATTGTTCCAGAAAATTCTTCAAACCATAGCGGGGGTTCTCAAAATGAAAGCTGCGCGCAAGTTTGTAGATCAAATGCCAAATGGGTTCTGGACTGTATAGATCTGAATGGTGACGTTAATCGCAATCAGTGTCAAGAATGGTGCTATGCCGATAGTGGTTGCAGGGAGTGAATTCGCTGTCAGGAAAAATTCCGCCCAAAACCCCAAACAATATAAATTAAGAGACACAAGTACATTTAAAATTGCCGAAGTTTGAAGTATTTCTTTAACCCGGGGACAAAGCTTCTATTGAACTGCTGATGAGAAGGGTCATCCGGTCTTTGGCGCATGAGGCTAGGGGGAATAAGGATTTTGAGTCATTTCTGCCTCCTAATATGTTTGCTAAATTATGGGGGAAGCGCGGCATCTTTGCTGCTTATAAGAACAGCTCGAACAGGAGAAGCCTCAGCCCCTTTGAGGTGCAGAGGAAAGGCAACTAATGTATAAAGTCCTGGCATAATATGCGTAAGCTTTAAGCCTTCTAAAATCCTGATGCCATGATTATAAAGCGCCTGATGGCACAGTAAATCTTTGTCTTCAGCAAGATCCACCGATGGTGTATCGATTCCGACTAATTTAACTTTTTGCGTGGCAAGATAATCTATAAGTGCTGGAGAAAGCCCCATGAAATCATTGCGCCATTGATTGGGTTCAGGGAATGACCGGGTTTTAAATAGCACCCGAGGTGCCTGGATTTCCTGATCTAATAAGTCTGCTACGGTTACTCTTGTGTGCTGTCTCGTCTTTACTTCTATCACTTGACACTGGCCATAATAGAGTGCGAGATCCGATTTTTCTATGCTTTCGCCTTCTGTATGATAGTGCGAAGGAGCGTCGGCATGGGCCCCTAGATGTAGTGTGCTACGAATCGATGAAAGATCGAGATTGTCGCCGTTTTTAAAAGCTAATGTGGTCTCCCGTGTAAAAGCGACGTCGCCTGGAAAAACTGCGATGTGCTCATCAATTAAGGGGGAAATATCAATTATTTTCAATTTGGGCCTTTCATTATCTCAAAGTGAGTCTGAAACCTGTACTTGCCTGTTAATTTTCACATCGTCCTGCATGTGATGTTCCTAGAACTACTGCGTTAAATTGGCGATAACTGTGCTGCTCGCCCAGGAAAAATACTCATTTACCTAATGTAAAATCCGCTTTTCCCCCATCCTCGAGCCTTGTTCTCCCCAATTTAACGTAGTAGTACTAGTTCAGCGCAAAAAATCTAAAAAATGGCAAAAAGTAGATATTCTTTCCTGCTTAAAGGGTTTCCTGTATTTCGGGTCAAAAGAAAAAAATGTGATAACTTTCTAATTTATTAAGCAAAATCTAGTTTTAGTGCGTCAACTTTTGGAAGATAAAATTCTTTCATGCTTTGAGCAACTTGCTGCCAATCGATTTCAACCACTGATTTTTTATTCTTAGCGATTTCCCTCAAAAACAGGTCCTGAATTTTTCCGCATTCATAGGCAAAGGAGTACGGTACGCGCCTAAACGTCACAAGAGTATACTTGGGGATATAGTCATTTGGATAGCGGCGCGCTAATTCGCCTTCTATTTGTTTCAAAAAGAGAAACTCTTCCGTACCTACCAAATCGCGCATTTCCATAAAATTGTCGACCGCTAGGTCAGCAATGGCATCCGCATCTTTTTTTCTTTTTTGGCCAAAGTTTTTGAAGGCGGTGGCAAAATCATCAGGATAATTTTCTATCTCTTGATCTAATGAGAGAACGCTTTCAAAAGCCGCATTCATGCCCTGCCCATAAAAAGGCACAATGCCATGGGCGGCATCCCCTACAAGCACTGCTTTATCCTCCAAGTTCCATGGGTAGGCGCGAATGGTGCATAGGCTTCCCGTAGGGTTTTCTAAAAACTCACGCTCAAGATCAGGAAATAACCTTGCGACATCGGCAAATTCTTCATTGAAAAAATTTCTGACATCCTCGCCAGTTTTTAGAGCCAGAAAGCTGGGGTTTCCTTGGTGCGCCAAAAATAACGTACAGGTAAAAGAGCCGTCAGGATTGGGAAGAGCTATGAGCATAAAAGATTTTCTTGGCCAAATGTGCAGGGCATTTTGCTCCAATGCGTAACCGCCGTCAGCTTTTGCCGGAAGCACCAGCTCTTTATAACCATGCTGAAGATAAGTTTGCGAGTAAGAAAATAAGGGGGTTCTTTGCAGGGCATAACGCACTTCCGAAAAAGCCCCATCAGCGCCAATAACATGAGGTGCTGAAAGGGTGCTTTTTTGTTTGGTTTGGGTATTGATGAAATGGAGCTCTTGATTTGTGATATCAAAATGCAATAAGCGTTCATTGAATTTTAGGGAAATTCCTTCCTCCCGCTCGGCAAAGTCAAGAAGGACTTTATTGAGGTCGCCCCGTGAAATCGCTCGGATGAATTCATTAGGGTCGCTACTATAGGGCTGATATTTTTGCTCCCCTAAGCGGTCATGAATAATGCGCCCGCGCATGGGTAAGGCTTCTTTGAGTACAGCTTCTTCTATGCCCGCTTTACGTAAAGCGTACAAACCGCGCTCTGAAATCGCCAAATTTATGGATTTTCCGGCGCTGATATTTTCTTTACGCAGATCCGGACGGCCTTCAAAAAGCTGAACTTGGTAGCCACTCCGCGCCAAAAAAATTGCTTGTAACGTTCCAGCCAGGCCGCTGCCCACAACAGTTATAGTTTTTTTACTGCTTTGATTCATTTTAAAACTTCCTTTTTCCGTTTCCGATCAAAACGCGGTGATCGTGAAAAAATAACAATTTTTGTTTTAGGGTAATGTCACAGACTTCATAAGGGCTACGAAATCCCAAATATCTGTAAATTTGTTGTACAAAGGTACTGGGGCTACCCTTATGATGTCGGGAGAACGAAAATCTAATATGGCGCGACGAGATTCTAACTCAGAAACAAAGTTCTTACCGATATTTTTTATGCGTAGCGACAGCTGACACCCGCGCTCTGATACATCTACTGGAGAGACAATTTCCACATTGCTTAAGTTTGCGCGAATGAGCTCAAACAAATAACGTGACATTTTTTGTGATTTCTCATGCAGAGCTTTCATACCCGCAGCATCAAATATATCTAGACTTGCACGCAAAGCAGCAAGCTGAAAAATGGGAGGATTGCTGAGCTGCCAGCCCTGTGCACCGGGTATCGGTTTAAAGGTGCTTTTCATGGCAAATCGTTCTTGCTTATCATGGCCCCACCAACCAGCAAAACGAGGGATAGAATCACTATTTTGATGATCTTCATGGACAAAAATTCCCGATATACCACCAGGTCCCGCGTTAAGATATTTGTATGAACACCAGCTAGCGAAATCGACATGATCATCATGTAAATTGAGGAGGACATTTCCCGCCGCATGAGCTAAATCCACGCCGAAATTTGCACCGACCGCATGGCTTGCCTGGCAAATAGCTTTTAACGGAAATTTTTGACCACTGAGATAATTAACGCCGCCGATCATTACTAAAGCTATGCTATCGCCATGAAGATTTATGGTCTCTATTATCTCCTCAATAGGTATGGTAACACCACCATCTTTGGCCTTGAATTCGATTACTGCTTTATCGGGATCAAAGCCATGAAACGCGGCTTGGGATTTTACAGCATATTGATCTGAGGGGAAGGCATTTGCTTCTACGAGGATTTTGTAGCGTTTTGCCGTGGGTCGATAAAATGACGCCATGAGCAAATGAAGGTTTACTGTTAAGGAATTCATGGCTACGACTTCACTAGGAAGTGCGCCCACTATTTTGGCTAGAGAATCGGTGACGGTTTCGTGATAAGAATACCAAGGATTTTTTGCGCGAAAGTGACCCTCAACCCCCAAGTTTTGCCAGTCGGTTAGCTCCTGATTAATTTTTTCGGCACAGTTTTTGGGCTGAAGGCCGAGTGAGTTGCCGCAAAAATATAAATATTCTTCACCGTTTTGATTGCGTGGAATAAAAAACTGATCACGAAAATGTGCGAGAGGATCCTCATGGTCTAAACCTTCCGCAAAGGACCGAGATAGATCAAGTCGTGTTTGGTTCATGGGTTATTCTCCCTGAAAAATTGTTCTTTGGGTAAGCCCAGCCACTCTAACGCGGTGCCCGATAGCATGCGTTCTCTGTCTCCTGGGCTAAGCTCTGTCAAGCTGTCAATAAGGCTCCCTGGTTGATGTTCTCCAAGAGGAAAAGGATAATCAGAGCCGCAGGCAATTTTTTCAGGACCTACGAGTTTGATTAAGTTTCTAAGCGCTCCTTCATCATGCACGAGGGCATCCACATAAAAATTTCTCATTTGCTGCCGCGGTGAAACTCTGCAGTCAGTGGCACATAAATCTGGGCGCACCTGATAGCCGTGTTCAATTCTTCCAATTGTTCCGGGAAAACTACCGCCCCCATGTGCAAAGGCTACCCTTAATTCGGGAAATTTTATAAAAACCCCAGAAAACATCATGGAGCAGATAGCTAAGGCTGTTTCTGTAGGCATTCCGACAAGCCAGGAAAGCCAATAATTTTTCATCCTATCAGGAGCAAGCATATCCCAGGGATGCACAAAAATAGGTATATCCAGGTCAGAACAGGCGGCATAAAAATCAAAAAATGCTTCTTCACCAAGGTTTGTGCCGTTAACATGGGTTCCAATTTGCACACCCCTGAGACCAATTTTTTTTGCGCGTTCCAGCTCCCGAATGGAAAGCTTTCTATCTTGTAAAGGAACAGTGCCGAGGCCAACAAATCTTTGCGGATTAGTGGATACAATCTCACCAATATGATTATTGAGGAACTCGGCGGTGACGGCAGCATCTTCCGCTTTGGCCCAGTAATGAAACATGACGGGTACGGTAGAGAGAACCTGGACATCAACCTGAGTTTTTTGGCATTCTGAGAGTCTTATTTCAGGATCCCAGGTGTTCGGCATAACATCTCTAAAAAAGGTTCCATCATCACGCATCATTTTTGCGCAGCAACTGTCAGTGTGATTTAAGCGAATGAATCCCCCATAGCCGAACCTATTTTTATAGTCGGGGATAATTTTGGGCAAAATATGCGTATGAATATCTATGCGCAGCATGGTCATAAACCTTTTGTTTAGTCTTTTTTGGGGACAGGAAAAATCTGACCACATTTTTGGCAATTATGTTTTTGGGGATCACTATAGAAACGCTGAAAAACTTCACTTAACTGGACTTCGATGCGAGACACAGGAAAGAATTCTTCATAAATTTTAGCATTGCAGGCCGGGCAGTACCACTGGAACCCATCTTTTTGCTCTGGCTTGCGTTTGAGCTCGACGACAAGCCCCACGGTGCCCGCAAAGCGCTGCGGCGAATGGGGGACAAGCCCAGGTAGCATAAGCATTTCTCCTTGTTTAATGGGAATATCTCTGGGTTTTCCCTGGTCCATGATTCTTAGGATGATATCCCCTTCGAGCTGGTAAAAAAGTTCTTCGCCCTCATTGACATGAAAATCTGTGCGCTGATTGGGGCCCCCTATTACCATCACGATATAGTCACTATCTGTCCAGATGACTTTGTTATTTACGGGCGGTTTTAATAGGGAGCGATGTTCATCAATCCAGTGCTGCAAGTTAAAGGGGGTGAGTTTTTTCATAAATTTTTTCTTCTCCTGATGCGCTTATTTTTTATGATCTGCAAGCGCGATGCATTTAAGTTCAATGGCGATAGGAGTGGGCAGGGCATTGACTTCTACCGTAGTGCGGCAGGGCATAACCGTAGAAAAATACTCACTCCAGAGTTTATTGTAGGTGGCAAAGTCATCTTTGATATTGGTTAAATATACGGTGACATCAATAAGGTTATCCCAGGACGACCCAGCGGCTTCTAAGACCAGACGGACATTTTCAAAGACGCTGCGGCACTGCATCTCTATGTCATAATGGAGAATTTTTCCGTCCGCACTGAGGCTCACGCCAGGTATTTCTTTTGTTCCTGGTTTGCGCGGGCCAATGCCAGACAAAAAAAGAAGCGAACCAACTTGTTTTGCGTGGGGATATAAGCCAACCGGCTCTGGTGCTTTGGTGCTCATAATATCTTTATTGTCAGCCACAAAATGTTCCTTTCTCTTGATTCTTTTTTAAAAAAACATTTATCATTTAAAAAAGTCTCATGATTCAAAATCAATACAAATATTTTTGGTTTCGCTAAAAAATTTTAGTGCTTCAAAACCGCCTTCACGTCCTAATCCTGAGTTTTTCATGCCGCCAAAAGGCGTGCGCAAGTCGCGCTGCATCCAAGTATTGATCCAAATAACACCAGATTTGACCGCATGAGCAACGCGGTGCGCACGGCGAAGATTTTCGGTCCAAATGGTGGCGCTGAGACCATAACTGCTATCATTAGCAATTTCTAGGGCATGCTGTTCATTTTTAAAAGGGATGAGGCTGACGATAGGGCCAAATATTTCTTCTTGATTAAAGCGGCACTGTGAGGGTAAGCCTTCAATTACCGTGGGTCGCATAAACCAGCCTTTTTGGCAGCGTCCTTCGAGGCGCACCGTTTCTCCCCCGCAAAGAATTGTTCCTCCTTCGTCCTTGGCAAGGGCAACATAGCTCATCACTTTTTCCAAATGGCTCTGGGATACTAAAGCCCCAATATCGGTGGCTTCATCGAAGGGGTCGCCCACGCGCAATGCGTTAACTTTTTCCATAAACATCAGCTTAAACTTTGGGTAAATACTTTCTTCCACCAGGATGCGCGAGGAACATAGGCAGATTTGTCCTTGATTGGTAAATGAAGAACGCACTACACCTTCAACGGTTTCAGGAAACATGGCGTCTGCAAAAATAAATGCAGGGTTTTTGCCTCCGAGCTCAAGGCTCATTTTTTTAAACTGCGGTGCTGCGATCTGTGCAATATTTTTTCCGGTAAGGGTTCCCCCCGTAAATGAGATCGCTTTTATGCCACGATGACTCACCAATTCGCTTCCCACCTCAGAGCCAAGGCCATGGAGGATATTACATACCCCAGGAGGGAGTCCAGCTTTTGTGAAAATTTCTCCTAAAAGAGATGCCGTTACCGGGGTGAGCTCAGACGGTTTGGCGATAACGGTGCAACCTGCGGCCAGAGCAGGAGCTATTTTCCAGGTAAAAAGATATAAAGGGAGATTCCATGGTGATATGCAAGCGACAGGGCCTAGCGGTTGATGCAAGGTGTAATTAAATAAATTAGGCCTAGTTTCAAAGCTTTGGCTTGAGAACTGGGTGAGGGCATCTGCAAAAAACTTAAAGTTTTGGGCGCTTCGTGGGATATCTATTTTTTTAGCCAATGACAGCGGTTTACCATTGTCAATGCTTTCATATTCCGCAAATTCCTGTAAACGAGAGGTGATACCCTGCGAAATATTGGTGAGAATTTCCGCGCGATCGGCGATAGGCGTTTGAGACCAGTGAGCAAACGCTTTTTCTGCTGCCTCAACTGCAAGATCCACATCATGCACATCTGAGCGCGCAATTTTTCCGTACAGGAGGCCGGTTGCTGGGGCAAAATTTTCGATAAAGGCTCCAGATTTTGGAGCTAAGTATTGCCCATCAATAAAATTTAGCACCGTATTATGCATAGGAGTCTCCATAAACATTGCCTTTTAAAGTGCCAGGGTTCTACCGCCGTCAACTGCTAAGCTTACCCCATTGATGTAAGACGCAAGCGGCGATGCGATAAACGTAATGACCTGGGCTATTTCTTGAGGTGTGCCAAAGCGGCGTAAGGGAATGCTATTTTCCCAAGTGCTTATCACCTCTTTGCTATCTTTATTCTGCTTGTCGGCAGTGCTTTTGATGAGAGACTCGAGGCGTGGGGTACTCGTGTAACCCGGTAAAATATTATTTACCGTAATGCCATAAGAACCGATTTCACCGACCAGGGTTTTTGCCCATGAAGCCATGGCGACGCGGGTCATATTGGATATCCCGAGATTAGGGATCGGTACTCTGACCGAAGTAGAAAGGACATTGATGATGCGGCCATAACCAGTCTCTTGCATACTGGCAAAGGTAAGCTTTTGCAGTACCATGGCGGTGCCCACGTGGCTATTAATGGCACTCAGAAGCTGCTGGGGTTCTGCTGCGAGCATGGGTCCCGCTGGGGGACCACCGGTGTTGTTCACCACGATATCGATTTTGGAATAATGCTTTAGTTTTTGTTCTATGTGCGTGCTTAAAGCCTGATGTTCGCTCATGTCAACCGCAATATAGCTGTGGTTTTCGCCAAACTTCCCAAGTTCCTGGGCAAGAACTTCTAGTTTATCTTCACTGCGCGCGAGAGCGATAACCTTAGCTCCTGCTTGGGCCATAAGGAGGGCGGTGGCACGGCCAATCCCCTGTGATGCTCCACAAACTAAGGCCACATGGCCTGATAGATTTATATTAATGGGGTGACCCTCCTATCAAAGAACGTAGATCCCAGAGTTCGGGAAAAAATCGCAAATGGGCACGCCCTCGGAGAAATTCAAGGCCACTACTACCGCCAGTTCCTGGCTGAGCACCGATTGTGCGTGCTACCATGAGAATATGAGTGTTTTTCCACTGAAGATACTTTTCATCAAAATCGAGGAGAGCTTCAAAAAGTAGAACCCAGTGGTAGCTATCCCCTGGTTGCTCATAAACGGTTGCCAGAGCTTTTGCTACGTCGGGATGGCTCACATATTCTTCAGAAAAATCTCGATTAAGAACAGCTGAAGGCATAGAAAAACCGTTAGTATGCAGTGTCTTCAGCAGTATGTCATACACCGAGGGTTTAGCCATAATACTGGCAAGCTGCTCCGCCAGTTCAGGCTGCGAGGCAAAAAACTTTAGAAAAAAAGGATGTCGCACACCAAAACTAAATTCTATCTTGCGAAACTGAAATGACTGAAAGCCGCTGGCAGGACGCAGATGATCGCGAAATCCCGCAAACTCTACCGGAGTAAGGGTTGCGAGCATATTGATTTGTTTGACCTGCAAGTCGAGGATTGCCGTCATCCGCTTAAGAAGCTTTAAAGACTGAGATACGACGCCTTGTTCCAAGGTTTTGACAAAGGACCCTGTTTCATGGAGCAAATCTTTAAACCATAGCTCCGCCGTTTGATGCACAATAATAAAAAACATTTCATCATGATGAGCTGGATTTGACAGAAGTTGTTGCAGGGAAAGGAGTTCTGGGATCCTTAGGTAAGAACCATAATTTAATTCTGACATGACTAATTTGTCTTTACTTGTCTCATAACTCATTTTATTGACCCTTAAAAATTCTGTGCCCTAATAACCGACAAAATTTAACCTTACGACAACATACGGAAAAAGCTAAATTAGGTCAATAATTCTATATTTTTCCCTGATATTACCGCTTGTCAGCTCAGTTATGATTTGATACAAGTAAGACGAAATCATGGAGACCGGGGTTATGGAAATATTTTTATATTTCTGATTAACCTTTTTTTTTACCTAGGAGGGAACGCACATGATGAAAACTTTTAAAGGCCTATTACTTATAGGCGCTGCGCTAATGGGTCAGCATTTGTTTGCTGTATCGCCTGATGTCCTTAAGTATCCGGCAATGCCGTCACCTAACCGCTGTACGGAACAGTGGGGACCGGATTATTTTTTGCGTAGTAACGGTTACTGCCAGGCCTGCTCTACCGTCGGTGAAGAATACCAAATTTATTATGGTATTTGTGATTACGTTGATAGTATTTCTCTCACCGGCATTCCTGTGGAGATCACCTGCGGCGATAAAAGACCAATGGATTCTCTTACCATTTGTAGGTTAGAGCAGGAAATAGCTTCGGCAATGATCATTAAAGAAAGCAGCGGCTACGGTGTAAAATGTGCCTTCAATAAAAACTGGGGACATAACCAGGACTACATTTGGACAACCCATGGATGTCAGGCGACATTCAAGGTATGTCTCAATGATGGTGTTTGTAAGCTCACGCCAGCCGTTACGCCGACTCCTGTAAAAGTCTGCCATAAATACCGTCCAGGAGGCTGGATTGCTTACAAAGTTGTTTCAGGAGATACCCTGTCTTCTTTGGCAGCACGCACGGGATCATGGACCTCTCAGCTCAAAGAAGTTAATTGTATTAGCGATATAAACCATATCATCGCGGGAACATACCTGTATTTGCCCCGTTATCCCGTTCCCGTCATCACCATAATTCCTGGAGAGGACACAATTGGTATATTTCCTATAGATGGTGGTGATCTTTCGGGTGGTCGTGATCCCGTTGATGGTGACCCAGGGGATTTGATAATTTTGGTCGATTAACCGATTCTTAGGGTTTTTTTGCGCTGGTGAAAAGCTCATTAACATGGCTGCTTATTATTAGGCAGCCATTTTTTATTTGACGACTTTTCATAAGGTAGTCTCGGACTATTCAATAGCCAGAGGCAATCGCGAAAATCCCAAATTTACTGTACAGAACAAGTCGTGAGTTTTTTGTTATATAAGTCTGGTGTTTCACCAAACTCAGAAAATTGATTAATAATAAAAACCAGAAAATGTACCCTTTTGGGTACAGAGCGCTAAAGTAATTTAATGACAAATTTGCTTAATGAAATATGCGGTTAAGGTCCTCGTGCTCTTTAAGGTAGCGAGCATAATTTCTGGGCATCGAAGAAATTGCTAAATGTTATATAAAGTATTTTGGGGTGGGGACTTGGGTGAGAAATAAACAAGGTGGTTTGGTAGGGCGCACGTGCTAAAAAACCGCGATGCTTTACCTGGGGACTTCCTTTGTTTATAATAGAATCTGTCTTTCATTTACTTTTTTTTTCTTTTAAGGGGGCCTTTTGACTATGCGCCTAATTCTATTGTTAATTTTTCCAGTTATTTTTAGCTGTCAGTCTTTAACCAAATCAAGTGATCTTAAGGAAAACTGGGAGCACCGAAATTTCCTTGTAAGTAATGCGGCGGCGATAGAAGAGGCTATTAGGACTTCGGATCAACTTCAGTGTAATGTCGGCACATATCCAAAAAATCATGCTTTATATCAATACATAGTGGCTACCTCCCCCCAAAAACCAGATTTCACGGTCATTTCTCCCGAATTATTCTTTAATGTAAACGGTGCTCAAGTTGGGGTACAATTAGGTCAGAATGTGCATGGAAAAAATTATATTTTTGCATTTGTTAATGAAAACCAGGATTGGAACACCATCCATTTTTGGCAAGCTGGCGCGGGAATTTGTCCAAACGGTACGCCACCCATTGTACCTCAGCCACCGCCCCAAGTTAATTGTTCGGGTGATCAGGCCTGGAATGCAACCTTTTTTAATAATTGGGATTTTTCAGGCATCAGCACTGTAGCACCAAACAAAATTTGCGGATCTCAGCTTCACTGGAAAGTCTCAGGTTCTCCAAATAATGAAGTATCAGACGATTTTAGCGCTTACTTTGAAGCTGACAGAAACTTTGAAAACGGGGAATATAGTCTTTCTTTGCAAGCTGATGACGGTGCTACCCTTTATTTATTCAGGGACGGAGAAGTTCCAAATTCTAGCAATGAGGTTTTAATATCCTCCGAAAATTCCAAAAGGAGCGTGACGCGTTCTCTTTCTGGAAATTACCATATAAAAATTAATTTTGTGGATATGGGAGGAGACGCTGAGATACATTTTGCTTGGGAGCGTTTATGTGGGGATCCGACAGCCAATATTTGGCTTTCTAATATTCCTCGTGATCGTTGGGCTAATATTTATTATAAAGATCCAGGGGATAAACAATGGAAGTCTGCTTTAGGTGTAAAACAAAATGGTTCTCCACAAGGTGTTGGTCCGAGTATTGGCGAAAATAAACTTGCCGGTATGCCCTTAAAATGTGATTGGGGTAGCGGAGGAAAAACCCCATACAAAGTGATCATCGATGGTAAGGAAAAATGCTTCGACCTAAGGCCCGGCCAAGATTATCATCTAGATCACAATAATGACATTGATGTTTGTCAAATACCGTGAAACTTTCCCTAACGGAGTGAATTTAGGCATAGAGCTTTCAGGAAAAGATGTTCCACCTAAACATGTCACCACGAGTAATTTTATATATGGGCGCTTCTGATGGGAGGCGCTAAAATTAATGATGATGCCCGCCGCAAGGCGGGCTTTTTAGTTAGGAGTAGCTTTTACCTAACCGCCCCGCCTTACGGCATACAAACTTCTTGGGAAAAATATCGTCTTTTTGCCTCATTCCTTACGCAATCTATTTTCATACCGGTTAAATTCTCACCCACTTTTCACCCTAAATTTAAAAAGGAAACTCAAGATATAACATACTATTACTAGGATGGTTTTAAGAAACCGCGCGGTGAGATTTCCCATTTCGATTGATTTTTTAGCCTTATTATGATATAAGCCGCCAGGGTGTTTACAGGATGTAAAATATATCGTTAACATTTTACAAACTATGTCTACAACTCCTTTCGCAAATTTTATACCATCACGGCAGTTATCGGATAATAAACAATTTGATGAAAGGATTACTATGAGCGGGCAAATGAAAAAAATTCAAAGTCATGTTAAAAAAATTTCCTGTGCTGCCTCGGTACTATTTGTACTAGGTACCCCAATAAATCATGCGTATGCACAAGAAAGTCTGAAAAAATTAGATATTTTGCTGGTTGTTGACAATTCTGGCTCTATGAGTGAAGAGCAAGAACATCTATCTCAAAAAATAAACTATCTGTTTCACTATTTAAAGGGTGTCGACTGGCAAATTAATATCATCACCTCAGATTCCCCCTGTTCCCTAGACGCGTCACTCCCCATAAAAGCTGATCAATACGTTGAAGCGACAAAAAGAGATCTAGAATATTTGGTGCGCACTGGGGTCGCTGGACAAGAGGAAAAACCACTCAGTATGGTAGCTCATCATGTGAATAATGACATAGGCTTTCCTTGCCGCGATCCAGGTTCTTGGCTTAGAGCGGATGCAAAGCTCGCCATAATTATCTTGACCGATGAAGAAGAAAGCAAACTTGAATTTACCTATAGTTATAAATCTCACGATTCTGTCGGTTCAAAAATTGAAGTAACTGATAAATATTTATCGGCAGAGGATTTTTTAAAACGACTAAAGGAAGCGCATTATATCCCTAGAGAAATGGTACGAGTGTACGGAATGATGAACCCCTTTAATATTGGAAAATGTGGAAGTGTGTTCCCCGACGAGAATGGCGAATTTGATAGAGATATATTTGATGCGATAGGTTATACCCACGGAAAATGGACCAGTGTTTGCACTGATGATTTTGGTCCTGGACTCCTAATGATATCCAATAATCTTAAACGCTTTGCTAGCAGCGAGCCAAAATAATATGACCATAAATCTCCTCATTTTAGGACTACTCGCCGGATGCTCGGCACTCCCGCAAAATATGCGGCATGGTGATCAAAAGGACCACAATGATGCCATGATTTCTGATCAGGGTAATGTTGATAGCCCTAATAGCGATGCCAAGGAATTTGGAGACGAAACCATTGTGGTTTCCGGTACAGAACATACGGTGATAACATCATCTCCTGCGCTTCATGATGACGGCCCAAGTCCTAAAGAGACCGTGATGCTCACTGCCGCCTTAGATAATGGCGGAGGAGTTATTGACACTTCTGGAGGTGATCCTGATTACATTGATGAAGAAAGCTTAGACGCTCTAATTGAAGCTCTACCCAGTACCATTAAAGCCGTTTTTAGGCGTTTAGACTTATTTCTTAAAGTCGATTCAGGGATCGACTTCAGTCGCCAGAGTTATCTCACCGAAGCGTTAAAATTGCTTAAGGGCAGTTTTTTGCAGAGGCGGGATTCACGGACTGAAAAAGAGGATATTTTTGCTTTAATGGAGCAAAATAAAATCAAGATTACTCGCCAGGATCTGCCCTGCAAAGTTGGCGACGATCACAAGACTGCGACGATTGATACCCAAGGAAATATTTGTTTAGACCGTCGCAAACTCCTTTCCTTACCAAAGCTAGGTTTTGAACAACAATTCGTTTCTCTTATCATTCATGAAATTGCGCACTATTATGGTTTTGGTGAGTCCGATGCCGACATCATTCAGAGATTTTTTATATATGCGCCGTCTCTAATCATTGATGTCAGTGACGAAGCGGATCTTGAAACCGCTATCCTAAAAAACTTTGGGGAATTTACCGATTTTATAGTGAACCAAGACTTGGGAGAAAAGAGCCAGAAAGATCTTTGTCAGTTGATCGTTGCGCAGGGCAAGGATTTACAAACCCGGTTTATGAACCTCCAAACTCGCGTATTGCTGACCGCAGCGTTGAATCAATCTTTGCAGGATATTACCAATTCTGTTGCGATTTTTTGCCCCAAATATATCCCAGATTACAATGATCGTAGCCTGGAGTTTCGCGCTCAAATAAGCCAGGATATTGTGTCGTGGTACGATGTGTTGCGGTCACTTAAGCTCGCAGGTCTTGCCTTTTTAGGGGGTGACCTGGGATCCCAACATTTTGACCAAAAGGAAGTCATCAAGAAATTGCTCGCGCAGCACGCCATGATATCTCAATATAAAATTGCCCAGTTGCCTTGGTCAGCTTCTCCTCTATCACCTGAAGATGGCTTTTTTTGTAATATTTTTAAGGGCGATGATATCTTAGATATCCCGGTATTAGGTGAAAATAGTGATGCAGAGTTTACCTCGAATGTGGGCATTTATTTAAGCACTTTTCCGACCCTTCATCCAAGGGGCGTTCGCGAATATATGCAGACCGCAAATTTGAGGTTTTCTGAGAAGCTTAGCTACGAAGAATTTTTTAATGTCGCAGGGCAGCTGAGCGAGCTTGATTTTATGGAAAATGATCAAACCCTTTCAATCAGTTTAATTAATGAAATAAGACCTTACGCACAAATGAGCATGCTTGAACCCACAAAGGAAGATGCTCAGGAAGTCGCTATGAAAAAAGGGAGGTTTATGTGCGCGCTGCCGTAACAAATGCTCCCATTGCCCTCGATAAACACATAAATATTTTTGCCTATGATGACTACAAAGAATTCGTGCTTAACCGCATGAAGCTTTATCCCAACGAAGGCTATGGGCAGTTTCGCAAATTCGCAAAGGCGCTCAACATGAGTACCGCGTCTGTCAGCCTTATTTTTAAAGGGGATCGTCATCTGATGGAGGAAAAAGCCCTTGAAGCGGCACTTTATTTCGGTTTGTCAGGACGTAAAACCGATTATTTTTTGCTTCTTGTGCAGTATGCGGTTGCGGGTAGCGCTAAACTAAAAAAATATTATCAAGAAAAAATAGCGCAGATGCGCGAGCAACAAAATAAACTCGCAAACCGCGTGGTTACAAATTTGAGTTTAAGTGAGCATGATAAGGCCATTTATTATAGCGAATGGCTCTATGCCGCAATAAGGGTGTGCTTAGCACTGCCAAATTGCCAGTCTGTCGATGCTATCAGTCAAGTTCTTAAGGTCTCGCCCATGCGGGTGTCGCAAGCGTTAGAATTTCTCGTCTCTGTCGGTATCATCAATGAAAAACAGGGGACGTACCATGTCAACGAAGTTGACTTTCACCTAGAACCAGATTCCCCTTATATTATGCAGCGGCAGCTACAGTGGCGCATTAAAGCGATGCGCTTTATGGAGGAAAATCGTCTTTATGATCATAAGGGATTTTTTTTCACGGCTCCCATGAGTATCTCTAAAAAATCTGCAGACGAGTTTCATGCAAAAATTATTGATTTAATACTTTCTTTAAAAGAAAGCGTTGCTAAAGAAAAACCCGAAGTCCTTTTTAACTTCAATATTGACTGGTTTCCGTTTTGAATCACCATTCAAATTTAATGGCCTTGCTAAATTATAATTCCCCTTGAAGAATGCTTATGCCATAAATTGCTATTTTTCCTTAATAAATATTTCATTTTTATGTCTCCACATTAGGGGCAGTTGACGTTTCATAAAGGTAGCCACATTATCGTGCAGCCAGGTGCGATCATTCTTTCGTAATTCCTCTTTAATTTTTCATAGCGTGTAGCAACAGATCGAAAGTGCTAGAGTTTACCAAAGGCATTTTTTTGGGCGAGATATCGCTATTTATAGAGGCAACAATCGATATCATCATTGCCGACTTTGGCGTTATCTTTTCGAGGGATGACTGCACTTGCTCCTTTCTCTGCAATCTGAGTTCGGAGAGGTTCACTGTCATAGCCTCGGTCAGCAATGATATATTCTACATATTTAAGCTTCGTCACGAGATTCGGAGCGATCTTACAGTCAGGGACTTGACCGCCTGTTATTTCAAAGTGAATTGGTAAACCGAATGCGTCGACAGCCATGTGAACTTTTGTATTTGGTGCGAGTTTGTGAGCAATTGTTACGTCGTCAAAATTTATAGCCGACATTGCCGGTCGATCGCCTCGACACTTAACACGAGCTTTGCTCGAAGCAAAATTACATTATGTTTCTAGCTACCATGAACTTAGTTGGGCGTATTTGTGTTTACAAAAAATTGGTAAACACTTTTATAAAAACAAAACCAAAAAAATATTGTAGTGCGGCTATTTTTTTAGTAATTGTCGAGCGTCAAAGACCTTGCAATTTTTTTTAATTATGGAGTTTAAAATGAAACGTTATTTTACTAACACAAAAATGTTGTTAATATTGGGACTTTTAGCTGGTCCAGCATTTGCTCAATTTGGTTACGATACTCTTCCTTGTGATCAAATGGGAGATATAGCATTAAAAACGTTGTGTAAACAAAATGAATTAATTATCGGTTATCTTGCAGGTCAATGTTCAAGTGGCTCTGGAGGTTTCGTAACTATGGATATGTACGATGGAGGCTATTGTACTGGAGATATTGTTGGCTCTGTTGCTGTGGAAAAAAACGCTAATCTTGAAAAAGTCAAAGATGTTTGCTCCGTAGCAAAATTACAGTCGGAATCTGGGCTTCAAAGAGCTGAATATTGGAATTCCGCGAAATTTGTGGGTTCAGGTGGAACTAAGTGTGTATATTTGGGAAGTGATACAACCTGGGGCGTTCTTAGTGGCCGTTGTGTTAGCTTTTTAACTTCCCATTTATAGAGAAACACGTCAGGTAAGGGAAGGTGTCACTTCTAGGCCTCCCAGCATGGGGCGGTAGGACATTCAATGCCATTTTTTAAAAAGACATTTCCATTTTGTGCCATCATTTTTCATTTAGGTTTCAGCTGATTTTTTAAAGCTCAATTGACTGGATGGGGTTTCTATAGCGAATTAGTGGGTCTATTCATTATTTTTATGATTTTAGGTAATAGTGATCTGATGCCGATTGATTTCAATGAATCAAATCGTCAGAACATTCTGTAGGAGTATACGCGCCAATGTCAATGAATTGGGGCACCCAGCGAGTAATCGTTGGTGGTGCTCTTGATGGAGGCTCTTAATCTACATTAATATGTGTTAGATATCGCTTTCTCTTCAGGATCAATTTTGGGTTTTTAGGCAACTTATTTTTCAGAGCCCGCACAGCTTTTTTTACAGCATCGGACAGTTTCTTATTGATCTGAAACAAACAAAGTTGATGGGCGACATTTGGCCAGACATCTTTAACAACTGCTGGTTAAAGAGCAAATTCATCTGTGACAAGCTGATCAGGCTCTCTCCCCAACTCTTTTAATTTTCTTAAGAGCGCGGCAACATCCAATGAATCAAAGGACTTTTCTTTAACAAGAAACCCAACCATGGAATCTGAATTTTGGGGAACTTCACCTTTCACGATGAATGATTGCATATAAAATTGTAAGTGATTAAGAGATGTATATAGGGCCTGTACTCACATCTAATTTAAACTATTGAAATCAAAACAGTTTCTCACGACAATCTTTTTTAAAAAACAAAAGGAAGCTTGAGAAACATGTTACGGATGATGCTAACCGATCAAGGAT
>JAUILP010000040.1 GCA_030432875.1 Oligoflexia bacterium
CATCCTTGATCGGTTAGCATCATCCGTAACATGTTTCTCAAGCTTCCTTTTGTTTTTTAAAAAAGATTGTCGTGAGAAACTGTTTTGATTTCAATAGTTTAAATTAGATGTGAGTACAGGCCCTAATGGCATAAGGTTTTGTTTTCTTCGGCACATACTCGCACTACTCCGTTTAATTCGGGAAAACAAGGCGCGAGGATGGGGGAAAAGCAGAGTTTACCTTAGGGTAAATGAGCATTTTTCCTGGGCGAGCAACATAGTTATCGCCATTTAACGGAGTCGTACTAGATGATGTCCGCAAGGGACTATAGCTGGGGACACCCGTGTAGGCCTGCTTCCTTAGAAATTTTGCGACATTCATTTGGCTCTATATTGCAGTCGCGGGCACAACCATAAAAACCATCTCGCCATTTATCGCAGTTATCCGGTTTATGATACCCCTTATAACCTTCCATCCATTCTAGCGGGGATGGACATGTTTCATTTGGCTGATCTGAAGAAGCAGTGGGTGGACTGGCTGGGGCTGTTTCAGGAGGATTTTCTTTTTTAGGCAGAGGTACAGGAGATGGGGAACTTTGTCCATAATATCTCTCTGGAAAATAATAGAATTTAAATTCTTCTTCTCCTTTAGGACAGGGACTTATGTCCCCAGTTCCGGGGTCTAACTGGTCATCTTGAGCCTGGGTAACGATGGCAAAGTAATAATTATAGTTACCCCCACAATAGTGGCTGATAAAAGGTATGGAGTTTAATACAGCCTTAGGAGTACCCAAAGGATGCCCCCCCGTAATAGCCAATTTAACATCATTAAAACCAGGATTATTACGATCCCAATTTGCCCATTCTATCACTCCGTTTGGGTTCCTTTGATATTTCCACTCGTCTTTGTTGTCCATATAATCGCGAATCAGCTCACTATCGTGCTCTCCAATAATTTTTGCATGGATATCATCATCTTCTAAACTTTTATTATACCAACCCTGCTTTGATTGAATAAAATTGAGAAGTTCTTTGGGATCGCATCCTGGTTCACCTCCTCCGCATATTTTGCGCCACAAATTCCTAATATAGGCCTCCATGATAAGTTCTTTAGCTTTTGGATAATTTTCGACCACACCCTTAAGTTCATGATTAAAAATCAGGGTTATGAGATGACCTAATTTAAACGGTGTTCCAAATTGTTTAGGATATAAGTTATAGGCTGCTTCATAAACCTTAATGGCACAGGCGCGCCTCGTTGTCCATGATGCCGTACACTCTCTACTTTGACCTTTAATATTAGAAAGCTCATTCCACAAAAGGGCAGGGGCATACACTTCATCATCATATGACTTTAAGGTAACGATGCCTCCTTGCGTCCGACTTTCATCGCGTTTTATATTGGTGCAACATAAAAAGCTACAAAATATAAGGAAAGGGACGACAAAAGACCGCAAACGACCATAAGACACGATCAATTTAACTATATTGTCCAATTTACCCCCCACATGGGCATGCTCCGATGAAAGAGACCCTTTAGATTTTTTTACCTGGTGATTTATAAATTTTACCGCAATTATGGACCTAGGTAAAATTGGCGCAATAGAGTGAGAGCATCAGCAATTTTTTAAGGACTTGAAAAAGGAAAATAATTAAGCACCTGAACAGGTTAAAGCGCGATACCCCTCTCCCTTACTACACAGAAAACACGTGTAATTTTCTTAAAAATTATTATCTTTTTTTCTCCATAAGCGTTACAAATGACTTTTATAGAAACGAACCCAAATCAGGAAATTTTTAGGCCCTATGTTTAAGATACTTATACACACCGTGATTTTGGCATTTTTTGGCCTTTTTTTCAGTAGCTTACCTAAGGCCGCTGCAGTAGAGAGCGAGGAAGGACATATAGGGGATGAGGAAAAGCAGTCTATAGCTGCCCTTAAAAACCAGTATTTACCTTCTGGAACCTTACCCTTAGAACTGGTTCTCTATTATGCTCTCAAAGACAATTCGCAAATGCGGCTTATTAAATCGGAGCTCATAGCCAAAGACAGTGCTAGTTTGCGCGCAGAAGCTGCTTTAGATCCCGTACTCAAAGTAGAAGGTAGTTTTGTGCGTGACCGCAGCGAAAACTCTGGAGGTCTTTTTTCTCCTACCGATACTAAAGTCATCAAAGCGCTCTCGAGTCTCAGTAAAAATTACACCTCTGGCACTACGGTGTTTGCAGAATGGCAAAGCCAACAAAACCAGCTTGATTTCCCTTCTGTTTCTGGTCCAATGGCTACCTTTTTCACAGCTGATGAAGAATTTTTTGAGTCGCGACTGAGCTTTGGGGTTAGGCAGCAACTTTGGCGAAATCAAAATGGTGAAGAAATAAAGGGTGCCAAGCAAGCTGGAAAACATATCGATTTAGCTTTATTAAAAGCCGCCTCAGGCAAAACAGAGGACTGGGTACTAGGCGTTGTCGATCTTTACAGAAATGCCTGGCTCGCCAAAGAACAAGTTCTTTCAGTTATGGCACATGCGAAAAAACAGCGGGACTTTTTAAGGGTCGTAAAAATTAAATACCGCAGGGGCACAGCCGTAAGATCAGATTTACTGCAGATTGAAGCGAGTCTTCTCGCCTTAGAAAACCAAGTGCGCGCCAGCAAAAAACAGCTGCTTGACCTATGGGAAGGGCTGATTATCAATCTTAATCTCCCTAGGGTACTTCTTAAACTTGACCCCATGAGTATTCCTCTTCTCCTTGATGAGTCAGCAAAAGAAACTGAGCTCGTTTGCGGTCAAAAGCAAGCTTCTGTGCCCAATTCTGCCGTGATAGAGAGTTTAGAAGAACAAATTAAAGCGCAGGAGGAACTCTTAAAAATTAAAAAAGGACAAACTGATCCCTCTCTCTATATTCAAGGACAGCTAAGCGGCAATGGTATCAATAACAGTCTAAGCGGGTCGCTTAGCGAAATGGGAAAATATGATCATCCCCGTGTCGCCCTTATTTTGGGGCTTGATATGGTCTTAAACCAACATGGCACGCAAGCAGATTATCTTGACGTCCTAAAACAAAAAACGCAGCTAGAAATTGCCCGCAGTCAACAAAATGATCTCCTCCTCGTCAATCAAAGCAGCGCATGCCGCCAGTTTGCCCTACTTTCAGAACAACTTCAGGGGGATTTAGATATTCTAAAAAAGCAAAAGCAAAGGGCAGATCTTGAGCAGGAGCGCTTTGAAGTCGGAAAGATCGATGCCTACCAAGTCATTCAGGCGGAAAACGACGTTATATCTTCGAGCTTTAAAGTTAATGGAACACGTGCCCAACTTTCCTTGACCTTGTGGCAAGTTAAGAAATATTTTAATCAGCTTGCTCAGCAAATTGAGCACATTCAGTCACAAAAATTTTAATTCTGGAATTCTTTATAAAATGAACCGCCTCATTGCCTTTTTTGTCGATCAAGGACTTTTTGCCAACCTCCTCACCATACTTATTATAGGGCTTGGTATATTTTCCACCAAACTCATCCCTCGAGAAGTATTTCCCAGCGTAAATTTCGATATTGTTTCTGTAACAACAGTATTGCCCGGCGCTGCTCCTGAAACTGTAGAAAAGCTAATCACTAACCCTTTAGAACAGGTGATTAAAGAAGTCGACGGCATAAAAAAAATGACCTCTGTGACGTCAGAAGGACTTTCGGTCATCGTCGTTCAAGTGGACCCTGATCAAACCACAGGAGATGAGTGTAAAACAGATATTCAGGACGTCGTTGACGGCTGGGCAGATGCCCCTGACGGCGCTGAAGATTCTAAGATCACTCTGCAAGAAAGTAAACTCGAACCCATTGTTCAAGTTTCCATTGTTGGTGAAGATTCTGAGTTAGAACGGCGCAAGCTTGCCAAAACCTTAGAACGCGAATTTGAAGCCATTAAAGGAGTTGCCAAAGCTGATTATAAGGGTCTTAGGGATTATGAAATCAAAGTTCATACGAGCCCCCAAAAACTCAAAGCCTATGATTTGTCGATTCAGGATCTCTTGTTAGCCCTAAAAAACAACAACATCAATATTCCCGGTGGCATTATAAATCCCAGTGATCCTCAAACTGGGCGAGAAATGATTATACGTAGTGTCGGTGAGTTAGAAACCCTGGAGGATATTGAAGAAACGGTGATTAGAGCCAATACCTTTGCCAAAGCAATAAAAATAAAAGATGTGGCTACCGTTTCCCTAGACTTTGCCAAAGCGCAAATCAATTATAGAGTCAATTCTTCACCAACCACCTCATTAACTGTGTTAAAAAAAGAAAAAGGCGATGCGGTTGATCTGGTCGACAACGTCAAAGAGATTATTGCGCGCTGGCAACCACGTCTTAAGCCTGGCGTTTCGCTGGAGCTCGTCAACGATACGTCTTATTTTATTAGGCGCCGCATTAGCGTTTTGATGAGCAATCTCGTCATCGGATTTGGTTTGGTTATCCTTATTCTTTCTTTATTTCTTCCTATGTCCGTGAGCATGATTGTTGCCTTAGGGGTGCCCTTTGCTTTTATGGGTACCATGCTCTTTTTTAATTTGACAGGAAACACCATCAATCTCATAAGTCTCATGGGACTTATCATCGTCGTCGGTATGCTCGTAGACGATGCTATTGTTACTGTGGAAAATGCTCAAGCCTATGTTGATAAAGGGTATACTCCACGCGAAGCCGCGATTAAAGGAACTCAGGAAATCTGGCTCCCCATTCTCGCCTCTGTTTTTACTACAGTTACAGCTTTTGCCCCGATGATGTTTATGAGCGGTATATTTGGCAAATTTATTCGTTTTATCCCGATTGGGGTTATCGTTGCTTTGCTCGTTAGCCTTGTAGAATGCTATTTTATACTTCCACATCATTTTGCCCGCTGGATGGGAATGAGAAATAAAGGCAAACCCCGGCTGTTGAGTTTGGACCGCGTTTGGATGAACTGGATTGCGCCAAGCTACAGCAAAGTGATTGGGGGTATTTTACGACTGCGGTATTTTATCGTCATCGGAGCTTTGGGGTTTTTTGTGGCTTCCGTATTTTTTGCCAAAAACAATATGAAGTTTATTTTGTTTCCGCCGGGAAACGTAGAAGCTTTTAAAATCAATATCAATACTCCTGTGGGCACCACTCTCGACGAAACTGAGCGGCGAATTTTACCGATTGAGGCCGTGATTAAAGAGCTTCCCAAAAACGAACTGCTTAATTATGAGACCAAAATTGGTATCCAAAGGGTCAATAATGGAGACGGAGACGTAAAACGAGGGGGAGAATACGGACAAATTGTGGTTTTTTTGACACAGCAAACCGAAAGAACTCGAACGGCATTTGACATAATTGATGACCTACGGGAACGCATTGGTACGCCACCTGGTATCACAAAAGTAAATTTCGGCCAAATAAGCGGTGGCCCACCAACAGGCAAGCCCATTAACGTCGCGGTAAGGGGAGATGATTACCGTGAAATGCGTCCGGCTGTAGAGAAACTTAAGCAGTATATCGCTGAAATTCCGGGAGCTATGGATATTGAAGATACGTTTACCCCAGGTAAAGAAGAAATCCATGTTAAAATTCGGGCTAAAGAAGCCGCTGCCGCACAGCTAAATGCAGCCACCATCGGCACAACTGTGCGTGCAGCCTTTGACGGCCTTATTGCCACCAAGATACGCCGCGTCGACGAAGAAATTGACGTCAGGGTTTCTTTGGAGGAAGAATCAACGATCGATGAAAATACTTTGAGCAAAATCAAAATACCCAATCCTATGGGCTTTCTCGTTCCGCTCTCACAAGTCAGTGAGCTCAGCAAGCATCCAGGAATTGCCAATTATGAGCATGAAAATAATCGGCGCCAAGTGCGCGCGGTTGGTGAGATTGATACCAATGCCACAAGTGCCACAGAAGTTTCTAAACAAATCATGGCTTATCTTCCCTCACTACGTCAGGAATATCCTAATTTAGAATTTGCCTTCGGCGGAGAAGTCGTTGACACCAATGAAAGCCTTCAGTCTTTGGCTACCGCATTTATCATCGCTCTTGTCGGCATTACGATGATCCTTATCCTCACCTTCCAAAATTTGCTACAAACATTTGTGGTTGTTTCGACGATTCCACTGGGTATCGCTTCAGTCGTATGGACTCTATATTTTCATAAGCAGCCGCTTTCTTTTATGGCGATGGTTGGGATTATTGCTTTAGGCGGCGTTATCGTCAATAACGCCATAGTTATGGTAGATTTTACCAATCAAGCTAAAAAAGCAGGTGTGCCGCGTCTCCAGGCCGTGCAACAAGCGGCAGTGCAGAGACTGCGCCCCATTTTTTTAACAACCCTCACCACGGTTGTAGGTATTTTGCCTACGGCTTATGGCATTGGCGGTCTTGATCCTTTTGTTGTCCCTGTTGCGCTTTCTCTTGGTTGGGGTCTTGGCTTTGGTGCTTTTTTAACTTCAATCGTTTTTCCTGCTAACTTAGCTATTATTGAAGACCTAACACAGTTTGCCGAGCGGATGTATAAAAGGTTCTTCAGTAAAGGTTCTGCTCAGCCAGATAATCTGGCCTAAATATAGTTTTTTTACCTTGAGATCAATTTCTCCTATCTCCTACCCGCTTCATTGGTTAAAATAGGGGGCAGTTTATCATTTCTGCATTTATTTTACCCCGAACCTGTATAGGATATGGCGATGATCACCTGGAACTTCGACCCTGAAATATTTTCTGTCAATTTTGGCGACTTTCATTTAGCCCCGCGCTGGTATTCTCTAAGCTTTATCATTGGTTTTCTCATCGGCTATAAAGTCATATCAAGAATATTCTTTAAGGCAGGGCGCACTGAGGATGACGTATCGAGTTTACTGGTGCATTGTTTGCTGGGCACCATTATTGGGGCTCGTTTGGGTCATTGTTTATTTTATGATCCTGTTTATTATCTTAGCAATCCCTTAGAAATCCTTAAAACATGGAAGGGAGGACTCGCAAGCCACGGTGGTTATTTAGGCCTAATGATTGGTACCTTTCTTTTTTTACGCAAGATGCCACAAATGAGTTTTTTCTGGCTGATGGATATCGTCGCACCCTTATCAATTCTTACGGGATCTTTCATACGCATTGGTAATTTTCTCAATTCAGAAATTCTCGGCAGACCAGGCGATGTTCCCTGGGCAGTTGTTTTTGAAAAAGTAGATCAAATCCCTCGTCACCCTACGCAGCTCTATGAGTCTTTTGGGTACCTAACGATTTCTTTAACTTTACTCTATTTTTATACCAAACTTCGCAACTCTCCACTGACGGGCCGCATATTAGGTGCTTCTTTTACCTTTGGGTTTTCCTGGCGGTTTTTTATCGAATTTTTCAAAGAAAACCAAGAAGCATTTGAACAGGGGATGCTTTTGAATATGGGGCAGCTCCTCAGCATTCCCTTTATCCTGCTTGGTATTTATCTTATGACAGGGAAACAGCATAAGGTGAAATTTTTACAGATTTTTACCGATCCTATAAATAAGAACGAGCGCACGCCAGCGACAAACACAGGTGAAACACTGAAAAAAAAGACACATAAACGCGGTAGCGGGAAGAAGAAATAGTTTATAAAACCACAATGGTTTCAATTGCGTCACCCCATATTGGGAACACGATCGCACAAATTGACTCATTAATAATCTATAGTAATTCTCACAGCCACGTTTTCGCTGGCTTCGACTTTTTAGTGAGGTATGGGCGTCCACCGATCAGGCCTAGTCTTTGTATCTCCAAACGACTTTTAACAAATAAACCGACTAAAAGGGACTCTATTCCCGAATAGTCCTGACTATTCAGGAATTCATGATATTTTGGTCATAAGTGAATTACAAAATAGGCAAGCCAATAATGAAAATAATGCGACGCGACATTACCGAAAAGGAAGTTATCGAAGTCAAAACTTCTGACAAAGTACCTTCAAATTCTTTTAAGGCTTTATCAAGCCTCACTAAACCTGTAAGAAAAATTCAATTGGTAAAAAACCTCACCAGAGAGCAGCAATTCCCAAATGGAATCGAAATAAGAAAACTCGCAGATTTCCTTGCGAAACTAGGGGAAACCTAATATCAGATTTGCAAAGTGTTTTATCTGCCTCGTGAGGTTCGAGCTGTAGGCTCAGTCACACATTCCTTAACGTTATGACGCCTATGTTTAGGTCTACATATTTGACCACTGGCACAGGGTCGCGTAATAAAAAGCCACTGTGACTCTCTATTGTTACAAGTCACAATGGCGGTATTATCACTACTGCATATTTGCGCAAAGTTTCTAGATAGGCGATTGGCCTCTTCTACACAGTCGGCACTGTCGCTGGCTGAAGCGGTCTGATAAAAGCTGAGTAATGCCATAAGTGTCAAAAATTTTTTCATAGAAAAACCCTCAAGTAAAAAACTAAAATAGAAGCAGCTAGTATTTTTAAAAAATCTCTAATTTCTTTCATCTAGCCGCATTCACTTGCTTTTCCCTAATTTTTAGGAACAGCTACGCAATATCACATAAATAGCATTCTAAAGGCATTAAATCCCAATATCCTGATCACTCTGAAATCACTTAATAGGTTTACAGCTCATTTTTGCAGATTGGCTGCCTAATATATTGCCATTATTCAAATTTACGCCTATGGGAACTTGACTTTTACCCTCTATTTTTGATACACCGCAGGGTAATTAAAGAATTATTTCCGGGCTTATCTCAAAATGAACATTTTTCTAAAACATATGACCCATGCTTATATCATCACCGTATTTCTGGTGATTTTATGCTTTGCGTGTTCAAACGGCAAAACGCCCTCTAAACAGCCGGATACCCAGAAGCAAAATAATCAGGAAATCGCAGCAGTCCCCCCTTCTGTGCCGCCTCAAACACCGCAAAAGGATATAACAACAACTCCTGCTCTCATTAAGTATGGCTTAAACCCCGGCGACCACACGACCTTACAAATGCACAAAGGTAAACTCAGTGAATTGGCGTCGCTAACTTGGCTTAAGGCCAAAAAGGTTGATCTATTTTCCTTTCGTCTTGACCAGGAAGCCACCCAAAAAAAAGCCGAGCTTTTAGCACAGGATTTTCTTGACTGTGGTTTTTCCTTTGATGGACCGAGTTGCCATGAACAACAAAAAAAATCGCTTAAATCACAGGTTCGCCTCACATTAAATGACCAGGAATTCCTTTATACTCAGTTCGTTTATAGTGAAACCTTTACCCAGCCGTTTGCTTTATTTATTCCTATTGTGGCTAATAATAGTCATACTTCCCAAGAAAATCCTATTGCTTACCTATACCTTGTTTCAGACCCATCCTTATCTCATGATCCGATGAATTTACTCACCGAAAAAAGTGGCCTATGTATTGCTCGTCTTGAATTTAAGGCTTTTGGTCTTAACGAACTTGCCAAGGAGCCCGTATCAGGGGCAACGCTAAGAGAAAAACTGAGTGCGACTCTAACTAAACTTAAGGCAGCACAAATAACAAAATCGATTTCTGCCCTGAATAATGCCCTTGAAGAAAGCAAAATCATTGTGGCTCAGACCACAACTGAAGTCCAAGAAAGCGATGACCCGCAAGTTTCTTATCTTTGGCTATCAATTAAGCAAGTCATTATGCCCCTAGACCAATATCTAAGCTATTTAGCTAGGGTTATTGAAGAGCAAAAAGATCCTGAATTAACCAGGGAGGCAAGTTTAATACTTCTGTCTTTGGGCGCGAATAATGGTTCGGCTCAAAAAGAATATGAACTTGCCTTATTAAATGAATCGTCACCCTCGCAGCGCCGAGCACTGATTCTTGCTGAAAATAAAATTTCTATAACTGAGTCTCTACTGTTCAACCTCATTAAAATATTAAATTTTGAGGATATTGAAGTTGCTACGATGGCTTTTAATATTTTAAATGAAGAGGACCATCTAGACACCAGGTTTACAGCAGAACTTGCGAAGCATATACACCGCCTTGGTAGAAATGGTCAGGATTATATTTTTGGCTTAAAGCTTTTAAGCAAAATAAATAGCCCTGAAGCCCACAATGATATTATTGCGGAACTCTCAAATAAAAATGCGGACATCAGAAACCTAATTCAGAGGACTATCACCTCACTCGCCGTTGGCCCCGAATCCGCAAAGGCGGCCAGAAAAGAGCTCAGCTCCCCTTATCCGGGATCAGCTATAATCGCTGGTGAATTACTCGATAAAATTAATAGTCCTGAAGCCACCCTTTATTTGCTCAAATTTTTGGAAAACGCGATGAGCCTGCAGCGCACCCAAATATTGGGTATTTTAATGTCCCCCAAAAAACAGTATACCGATGAGCACCTGCCTGATCTGCACCGCTATATCTCGCTAAAAGATACCAGTATAAGACGAGCTTCTATAAATTTTTTATTTAAACTGGGTACAGAACTAGGCTTAAATGAACTTCTCACCTTTGTATACAATGATTCCTTCGGGGATTTGACCGACTTAGAGTTTAGAAATAGCTTTTTGGCATCTCTAAAAGTAGCGCGCATTTATCCCTTAAATGCTGTACTCCTGGGAAACGCGTTTGCACTCAGCGATCAAGAAATTAAAGATACTCTGCTCGACCATCTCACGAATTTACAGCATTTTACCGCCACTAGTGTTTTAGTTACAAAAATCTGGCCTCTCAATTCCTTTATAATGCCCTATTTGCCGCGTATTTTGGCAAATCTAAAAGACCGGCATCATAGTGATCTCCATCTTTTTGATGGCGACACGCCTCTAAATCTAAGGTACGCCATACACGATATTTTATCATATTTAGTGACATTAAAAGCCAGCCTTAAAGATCCTAAGAAAAAGGCGGAGAATGAGGCTAAATTAGAGACGCTTCCTTTGACCAACGAAATATTAGCCCTAGCGAACCAATTTTTATTGCCTCTACGCTCAGAGAAAGCCTTAGAGGCGATGATTGAACTTTCAGATTATCCAGACCCCACTCTAAGAGCACAGTATATCGCTGCAGTAAGAGATTTTCCTCGAATTCCGCGCGAGTTTGAAAACCTTTTTAGATACCACTTGGTTAAAGAAAAACCGGAAAGTGGCTCCTCGACAAACATACCAAAAAACTCCATCGGACAACTTCTTCTTTATGGTCCAAGTTCTTATCTGGAAACAAGGCAGCTTGCTTGGGATATGCTGGACTGGATCGTTAAGAACACTGCGTCTGAGAAAAGAGAAGCAGAAATCGCAAGCAATACAGATTTTATACTGTCTTCAATATGCAATATCATAGTAATGGACCTCAAAGATAAATATAAAAAGCCTGAACTTACGCATGTCGTTATCGATGAGGCTTATTCCTTTATAGATGGCTACCTAGCATCTACCCCCAGAGAACTCGTGCCTGAGCGGGTATTTGAAAAGTTTCGCAATATCATTGCTTCCCGTTCAAAAACGCGCTGTGAAACCATCGTGGCTCCAGAAAATTTTTATAGATACTTTTATTCTATGGATATACTCGCCAAATATGGTGATATTACCATCGCCACCTGGTTTCGTGACTTTTTAGCGGACTGTCCTCAGTATCCCCAAAATAACCCGGAGATTGCAGAAGTCTTAAATCTCATGATTGAGGATATTGAGAAAGCAAATTAAGGCCTAAATTTAGGGTAAAAGGATCAATAAGAAACTGGGCATTGTAAAAAACTCATATAAACTGATGAATTATCTTTCTGCAATCTAGTATAATGAAGGATCAAACCCCACTACTCTTGAGATTTTTTTTATATGCCCAAAGTATCCCCAAAAAATCAGTTGCTGCGTCTAAAATGCTCTTACGCTGGCAAATGTTCCGGCTGCCCTGAAATTAGACAAATATACGCTAAACAGCTCAGCGATAAAAAAAAATATTTAGAAGTGCTATTTTCGCCATTATTAAGGCAGCATGGCCTCACTCTCCCAGAGATTATTCCTAGCCCGAAAATTGCGGGCTATCGGTCTACGGCTAAGCTATGCTTGCACCAGGGGAATAACCATGAAATTGCGATTGGCATTTATAGGAAAAACACCAAACTGGTTGAGCATATCTCCGAGTGTCCCGTGCATGATCCTATGATTAACACCTCTCTGAAAAAACTTTTTTTCAACCCACATACCCCGCCTCCGGCAGATTTTTATAACCATAACAAAAAAACCTACCAACCAGGTAAATTTAAATTTGTAACGATGCGCACGCACCCACTAAGTGAGCATCTTGGTATTATTCTTTCCCATACGGGTGTCATCCGCGATCAAATAAAAAATTGGCTAAGTCAATTAGACCTGCAAAACATCGCGGTTTATTCTGCTCTGATCAAAGAACAGGATCAGGGAAAAATCCTCACCCAAAACATCGATCACCTTTTTGGGCCAGAGCGGATTAATATTCAGGTTGGGGGTATTGAACACCACCTTTCGCCCATGTCTTTTGCTCAGGCGAACGCGTCTTTACTCGAGTCCTTTCATCAGCATATTACAGAGGGGCTAGAGGGAGAAACTTTGCTTGATTTATTTAGTGGTTTTGGCGGCTATGGATTTAGCCTTCACAAAACCTTCGCCAAAATATTTTTAGTTGAGGGTGATGGATTTGCGATTAGAGATGCGACATACAATGCAGAACGTTTAGGCTTAAAAAATGTGACGCCCATCGCCTCCTACTGTGAAAATTTTCTTGAACAAAAACTGAGTGCCTCCGAGCGCAAAAGCGTTAATCACATAATTGTTAACCCTCCCCGAAGCGGTTTAACGCACACCGTTAAAAAGTTTTTAGACCGCAAATATTTTCCATCATTACAAACCTTAACTTACGTTTCCTGTAGTCCCGCCACCCTTAAAAATGATTTATATGCCTTATGCCCCAAACCTCAAACAGAGCTTTATAGCATGCAAGGATTTGATATGTTCCCCCAAACGGATCATATTGAAACGGTAGTTAAAATAAGGTTTTTAGGGTAACGTTGTACTGAGATAATTGTGGGCTATAGACCCAAAAACTAGCTTTGTGATTGAGTGAAAAGGATACTAAAAAATGAGGTATAACACTCTAAAGTTGATGCCAATCCTAGGGATTCTATTTATTATGCTTGGCTGTAATCACTTATTTTATCAACCCGACCAAATCATCCGGCCCACCTGGCAGCAAATATATCCTGAGGCGAAACAGGAGTATATTCTTAATTCTGCAAATAAAAATAAGATTGCCCTCATCAGGTTTCCAACTTCTAAACCCGAACCGCAAGGCGTCATTCTCCATTTTCATGGCAATGCAGAAAACATGACCACCCACTTCGCCTATGTCGCCTGGCTAGTAGATTATGGCTTTGATGTGATAACTTTTGATTACCGTGGTTACGGAGAATCGGAAGGAACACCCGAGCGGCAGGGGCTTATTGAAGATGGCAAACAAGTGCTAACCCTAGCGGCAAAATACGCTATGGAAAAAGGTCATCTCCCCCTGGTCATCATAGGCCAAAGCTTAGGTGGAGCGGTAGCAATTCCCGTGATCGCACAGTCTCCTGAAGTTTCCGTTAAAGCCGTAGTTTTAGATAGCTCATTCAGCTCATACCGCATGCTCGCGCGTGAAAAACTCGGTTCGTTTTTTTTAACCTGGCCGCTTCAGTGGCCTCTTTCTTTTTTGGTTACTGATGAAGAAAGTCCGGACCAATATTTATCTCTGCTGAGCATTCCTATGCTTATCATTCACAGCCGCTTTGATCCTGTGGTGCCCTATAGTCAAAGCAAAGCAATAGAAAGAGCAACCCAGCATTTACCCAGCGAATTTTGGACCATTGAAGATAACTACCAGCATACCGCGGCTTTTTTGAATGAAAGCCCCTATAGACAAAAATTAGTCACATGGCTGGAGAAACACTTGCCCTAAACGTGATTATTTCATACAAAATTGCTCTTTAAGAGTTTCAAATCGCTAATATTATGGCCTACCTTCCTACTATCTATGTCCTAAGAGAGACTCAACTACGGATATAAGATACCCAACCACCATTTGAAAGCTACCCGCTTAAAAGAAGGGGTGTGTAAACTTATGACAGACGAATGAATTATCTAACAGCAGGACCACCGGGAGTAGGACCACGACCCCTCGGACCTGCAGGTGCAGGCTTAGCTGCAGGTGCAGGCTTAGCTGCAGGTGCAGGCTTAGCTGCAGGTGCAGGCTTAGCTGCAGGTGCAGGCTTAGCTGCAGGTGCTGCTGCTGGTGCTGCTGCAACTAGTTGATTTGACAATCCACATCCAGACAAACCAGGCGCCGTGTTATTCAATTCCGCATCCTCATTTATAGTCCATGTATCGATACCTTGCTGACATTTACCCAACTTTCCAACCTCAGCTGTCCCCTGCCCTACAAATAAATTCTTACTGGGTGTCTCCACGCTATAGTTATAACGTTGTGAACCTCCCCCTAGCAAATTGTCCTTGATACTTGTGAAATAAGTATTATCAAAATATTCGTCGTTTTCGCCGTAATAGGACTGCTGAAAGGTATAAATTCCTTTAAGAGATGTTTTAACCTCTGATTGTTTGGCCACAGCCTGAAATGCTTGAAATTTTGGAAGTGCTATGGAAGCTAATGTGCCAATAATTGCTACGACAACCATAAGCTCTACTAAACTAAAACCATGCAACATAGTTTTTGAGTTTGGCTTACTATTAAATCCCATTTGCATACTCCTTGTTGGGATGAGCTAAGAATCTTTATCTAGAATATCGGCGATCTGACAATAAACTTTAGGATATCAAAAACACACTTAATAAAATTATATAAATTAGTGAGTTATGAAATACTATTTATGACAGGAAACTAAATAGCTACTTGACAACAGGAAACTAAATAGCAACTTAATGACACGCTTGATTTCAATTAACCCAATAGCCAGAATATTCTTCAGGAGTATACGCACCAAGGTCAATGCGCTGAAGCTCTCAGCGTTTTATGGTGGGTGGCGTTCCTTCCGGGGGCTCTAATCTATATTAATATGTGTTAGGTAGTGCCTTAGCGCGTCAGAATCAAAGAATGAGCAAACTGCTCGCACATCTTTTCCAACGCAAGTCTCACATGGGCTAACGTCAAACCTGAGTGCTTTAGCAAGCATCTTTGACCAACTATAATGCTCTTGTTTCTTGTTGTTGTCATTAGCCCCTCTCCTTGGGACTAAAAACCTTTTTTAATGTGGGGCTTGAGATTGATGTCCTGGTGATTAGGGTAGCTGGTATCCTGCACGAAAGCTTTGCAAACAAAATGTGACCTCCGCAAGGATATGAGAGACACTAACTTTGCAATAAACTCTTTGAAGAAAAAGAGTAAGTGGCTAGGGCTTGCTTTTACACGTATTTCTATACGCCTGTCGTTTTTTTTCGGCTTCGGCGATACAAAAAATACAGTCATAGGTCATAGCGCTACAGCAGTAAAGAAGCTCAAACGATTTCTGACAATCGGCAGTGGCCTCCTGGCATTTTAAGGCATAAATTCTATCAAGAAAATCTTGGCGCTGATCGCATACGCCGCAATTTTTTTCACATTCGCTCTCCCCGTCACAGTCCTCTACACACTCTTTTTTATTGCAGATGAGATTAAGTGGTTCTTTTGCGCAGTCTATCCGGCTCAGCATACCGTTAAAAAAAGATTGCGGATCCTCTTCACTCAGCTCATGGGAAAATTCTTGCCACTTATCCTCAGCACTAGGCGTCTGGCAATTTAGCATAAAACATAGCGTCATAAGCACTAAGGACTTTTTTTTGGTTCCCATGGTCATAGAGTGACTCCAATTTAAGAAAAACCGTAGTTTAGGAAAAGCTCTCATTAATTTCTTTAAGCTCTAGCTCTGAAAGCGTAAGTTTGCTTAAGTCAATATCGCGCAAATTCTCAAGAGTGGTGCCAAGTGTCTGATGCATATCATGGGAGTGCTTCTCAAGATAAATAAGGCCCGTCAAGATCTCCTTTTTTCCTGAAAAACTTCGCATGAGTTGCAAAGCTTTTTCTTTATCATAGACATCAAAATCTTCGCTGACAGCCTTTAGAAAAATTTCTTCGCCATTTGAAAGCAAAACCGAAGTTAATCTCCCAGGTGTTTGTTCAGCCATGATTTCTGGGACACTCTCAACATAATCTTGGATACTCGCAGTATACACCTGATTATCCTGCACGTATCCATAGCTTTTGTCCGAGGAGGCATGATTGTTAAAGGTAACACAAGGAGAAATAATATCGATAAAGGCAAATCCATGATGAGAAATCGCAGCTTTTATGAGGGGGACTAATTGATTTTTGTCTCCAGAAAAAGACCGTGCGACAAAACTCGCCCCGGCTTCTAAAGCTAAAATTATGGGATCAATGGGAACATAAGGGTTAGTTTGACCATTTTTTGAAGTCACCCCAAGACTTGAAGTCGCAGAAAATTGTCCTTTAGTGAGGCCATATATCCCGTTATTGGCGCATAGATAAACCATATTGATGCCACGTCTGACCCCATGAATAAATTGCCCTAACCCAATCGAGCAGGTGTCGCCATCTCCTGAAACACCAAGGTATTTCATGTTGCGGGCCGCCAAATTGGCTCCCGTCGCGACGGAAGGCATGCGCCCATGCACTGAATTTAAGGCATGCGCTGATTTGAGAAAATACGCCGCCGTTTTTGAAGAACAACCGATACCGGATAATTTGGCAATAGTATGAGGCTCAAGACTCAGTTCATAACAAGCACTAGCAATTGCAGCTGAAATAGAATCATGCCCACAGCCACCGCACAAGGTCGACATTTCGCCGTGATAGTCTTTGGGGACTAAACCTACTTTATTTTGTGTGAGACTTGGATGGCTCAGTTTATCTCGCGCATTTTTCACAAAATCCCTCTCAATGGTTTTGAGCTGTAGTCAGAAAGCTTAGGTTAACTGTGCTAAAATATCATTGACGATATTTTGGGCTGTCGTTGGTTTCCCGTCATAATATAAGAGTGACCTTAAAAGACTAGGGTTTATCTGCAGTTCAAACGTCAACATACCGGCTATCTGCGCCAGAGCATTTTGCTCTACTACAAAAACTTGCTTATGATCTAATATAAATTCTTTTATCTCTTGATGAAAAGGAAAGGAGCAGATGCGGCAATAATTAAGATAGTGCCCTCGTGCATCGAGTACCGTTATGACTTCATCCATACTGTAGGCTGTAGATCCCAAATAAATCACGCCAAATTCTTTGTTTGCCTTTTTGCTTAAACGAGTCTCTGGCTTTGGCAAGGTTGATGTCGCACCAGCAATTTTTTTAAAAACCCGGTCTAGATTCTCTTTATAACCAAAACTATCTTCTGTATAACGCGCCATCTTATCGTGCCCAGATCCTCTAGAGGTGTAAGCCCCTAACTTGGGATGCGTTCCAGGAATAGTTCGGTAAGGAATGCCATCACCGTCGACGTCCTCATAACGTCCATAGTTTTTAATCCCTTCTAGCGCTTTTGCATCAAGGACTTTACCACGATCTAAGTGAAAGTCTTTCGGGAGTTTTAATGGGGATGATAACGTTAAATTCATACCGATATCGATATCACTCATTACGATGACGGGCGTTTGGTACCTGTCTGCGGCCTCAAATGCCTGAATAGCGAAGTCAAAGCATTCGGCAGGATTTTTGGGAAAAAGAAGGATATGCTTGGTATCTCCATGAGAGGCATAAGCAGCAAAGAGTATATCCGACTGCTGAGTTCTCGTCGGAAGTCCTGTAGACGGACTGCAGCGCTGAATATCAAAGAGGACGATGGGAATTTCGGCATAAAAGGCATAACCCAAAAATTCGGTCATAAGAGATAAGCCAGGGCCACTTGTTGCCGTGAACGACCGGGCACCATTCCACGCTGCCCCAAGCACGATACCGATGGCAGAAATCTCGTCTTCAGCTTGAACGATGGCATATTTTTTGCCACCTTCTGGGGTCGTTCGGTATTTTTCTGCATATTTACTAAAGGCATCAATCATAGAGGTCGAGGGTGTGATGGGATACCAAGCGGCAACAGTCGCTCCTGCCGCTATGCAGCCTAGAGCTAAGGCGGTGTTACCATCAATGAGAATTTTACCCTCAAATTTATCACTCGTACTCACTTTAAAACCAGAATGAGCTGGGAATTCTTTTTCCCCATAGTTATAACCTAAATAAAAAGCCTCTAAATTATTTTTGTAGATTTTTTCATTGTTAAACTGCTTTTTAAGCTCAGTCTCAAGTACTTCTGGGGGCATATTGAGCAAACTGAACAAAGCACCTACGTAGATCAAATTTTGGAGAAGAATGCGCTGTCGCACCCCAGGAAAAACTTCTGCGGCAAGGTTTTTGATGGGTATGCCCAGGTATTTGATGTCACTTCTTTTGGCCTGAGTGTCTAAAAAAAGACTGGAGTCAAATAAAAAATATCCCCCTGAGGTCAAACTTTCAATATCTCTCGCTAGTGTATTGATATTCATGCCGACCATTATGTCATAAATACCACTGCGCCCTAAATGACCCTCAGGACTTACGCGTACCTCAAACCAAGTTGGCAGACCCTGAATATTGGAAGGAAAGATATTTTTGATCCCCACAGCACAGCCCATACGGAAAATGCATTTGGCAAACAAGGTATTTGCCGAAGCCGAACCCGAACCATTCACATTAGCAAAACAAACCGTAAAGTCTAATTTGGAAGGTATGTTACTCATGGCAACCTGCCTTTGCCACGTCTATCCGGCTAAGCTGCATATCCCAGGCTCCCGTAGGACAGCGCTGGGCACAAGCGCCGCAGTGAACGCATAAATCTTCGTCTTTGATCATCAGTTGCCGTCCTTTATTGATTTCTCCAATGAAAAGAATCTGATCCTCACTGAGAAGAGGAGCTTTTAGTCCCTGTAAATTGTCATGAGATTGGTTTGGGGTAATGCTTAGACAGGCTTCGGGGCAAATATCTACGCACGCATCACAAGAAATACAAGCGTTATGACTAAAAACTGTTTGCACATCACAGTTTAAACAGCGCTGTGCTTCTTCCTGGGCCAACTTTGTGGTAAACCCTTTTTCAACTTCTGTATCCCTGCAGTCAAATCGCTCGTCAAGAGGGACTTCAGGCACAGGCTGCCTATCCTTTTCAACATAATCACTGCGGTAGCTTAGCTGCAAATAACCTAATACCTCGCTACGCATCGTGAGCTTTGCCTGAGGACGCTCAGAGGGGGATTTGCCCTTGAGAAATAAATCGATAGATAGTGCGACCTCGTGCCCATCTGCAACGGCACTGATTATGTTTTTAGGGCCAAGAGCCGCATCACCAGCAAAAAATATTTTAGGGTTGCTCGACTGAAAACGATGAGGCCCAAGCACAGGTAGGCCATTTGAGGCAAAACTAACGCCGCTGCCTTCATCGATAAAACCGTAATTTGACCTTTGACCTACGGCAAGGATAACTTCATCACAGGGCAAAAAAACTGGCTCTGCTTTCGCAAACTGAGGATCCCATCTTTTTTGATGATAACAAGAAAGAAGCTCCCTAAAATACAGCCCAGTTTTATTTTTTTGTGTGGCAAACGACTGTGGTAAAAGAAGGTTTTTAATAATAATACCTTCCTTTGTGGCATCATGAATTTCCCAAGGTGAAGCCGTCATTTCTATGTCGCGTTCCGGAGCAACAATAGTGACTTCCGTTGCCCCAAGTCGCTTAGCGGTACGCGCACAATCCATCGCCGTATTACCGCCTCCGACGACTATGACGCGTTTACCCACAGTTTTAACGTGACCAAACGCGACGGAAGCCAGCCAATTAAAGGCAATGTGGCACCAAGATGCCGCTGATTTTCGACCGGGCAAATCTAGGTCCTTTCCAATTTGCGCCCCGGTTCCAATAACAACCGCACTGTATTTTTTGCGATTCAAAAGTTCTTTTAAGGAGGTGACTTCAGCTGAGTAATGAACGGTAGCGCCAAAATCAAGAATGGTATTGATCTCTTCGTCTAAAACTTTTCTCGGCAGGCGAAAAGACGGCACCTGAGAACGCATCGCGCCACCCGCATTTTTTTCCCTTTCAAATATTTCTACTTGATAACCTAGGGGTAAAAGATCGTTTGCCACGGTTAAACAAGCAGGACCTGCTCCAATAAGCGCAATGATTTTATCATTTTTTTTCTTGGGTATTTTTGGAAGAAAAGGTGCAATGTCTCCTTTAAAATCCGCAGAGGCGCGCTTCAGGCGACAAATCGCTACCGGTTCTTTTTCAACACGGCTGCGCCTACAAGCAGGTTCACAAGGTCTATCACATACCCGGCCTAAAATGCCAGGAAAGACATTGGAATCACGGTTGAGCAAATAAGCTTCCGTGTATTTTCCTTCAGCTATAAGACGTATATACTGAGGCACCGGGGTATGAGCCGGACACGCCCACTGACAATCTATTACTTGATGATAATAGTCAGTATCCTGCAGCATGCTCTTTTTTGGCATTTTTTTTTACCTTTAATGAGTCTGACCCCTAAGATAGGCGGAAACCACTTGGACTCAATCTAGAAAAATGTTCACCTTAGAGAAATCCAAACCACATTTTCTCATTCCAACACGACATAATAATACTAATTTAACCGAGGTGGACCTCTTACGCTATTTCTAAAATTTAAAAGTCATTTTTAAAAAAATTAATTTTGCGGTCGAGGCTGAATGGGAAACGGGATAATCTTCGCCTGTTCATCGTCAGTTTTATTCGGACTTAGCGATGCGTGCGTACTGATAATAGACCCAAGAATATTGCGGGGAGGAGAACCATTTAACCAAGGGTTATTTTTTTTGTTATTTTTTTGTTTTGGATTTTCTTTTGATTCTAAGTTCTGAGTGCGAGGTTCGGCACCTGATTTTACGAATAAAGAGGCAGCTCCGTCTCCTTCCAGCAAGCGACCAGCGGCGAGGCCTGCCCTGACTAATTGCACGGTTTTAATATCAAGATCAGGCAAACTGGGTAGGCGCTGGATGCCAAGGATTTTTTTCGCGCGTAGAACAACCTGCATAGCTTCATCAATGCGCCCCATATGTAAATAACATCGAGACAAGATGGTCAAAAGATCTTCGACAACCACACGTTTTAATTTATTTCTATAATTATTGTTATTGATAACTCCGATACCTAGAAGCGAAAGAACATTTTCGATTTGAGAAATTGCCGCATTAAAGTTTCCAAGACGCCAGTCGACCATGGCTTTTAAACAATGCATCACCCCGCCGCGGGGAAGCAACACGAGAAAATAACGATAAACTTTTCCCATCGTAAAAGGTATTTTTAGCATGAGCAAGGGACCGACGAGAATAACATAGATAAAAAGAGCCAATGAGCTTGAAAAATCAATGAGCCCAGTAACAATTCTTGTTACCAAATCAACCTGTTGTTCGTTATTTTCTGAATATGACCCCATGACGCCCTAAAAAAACCTTTTAAAATATGAAAAAAACCAGCTATTTCGCTTTGACACTCTTATAGTTTGCCCTATTTGTCAAGGTTAGCGCAATGTGTTAGGTGCTTTTTTTTGAAAAAAAATTGATGAGAATTTTTGATAATAGTAAAGACACGGGGAAATTTCAAGGAGAAGGCACACTCGCTCCCTTACAATAACTACTAATTACAAATAATTACAATACATTTGCGGCTAATTTCGCTATGGGAACCCCATCTTATACTCGTCAACTCTCGCCAGTGCTTTTACAAATACCTTGTTCCGGGGATTTTAAGGTGCACACCCGCGTTGATACGGTTTGACTTTAAGCGATTGACACTCTTAAGCTCTCTTAAAGTGACTCGGTACTTTGCCGCAATTTTGAGCAGAGTTTCCCCTCGCCTAACTCTATGAAACTTTTGTGACTTTTCAGCAACTTTGCGCGATTTATAGCTTTTAGACTTAGAAGAACTCACTTGCGCAAGATATCTTTCCGAATCCCCCGATGCCGTACTGACCAGTAAAGAATTGTCCACCCCTTCATCAGCTTTTTCTGGAGCCCATATATTGTAGTAACTCCGTTTACTTACCACTTTTCCCCGAAAGACATGGGGATTAAGAGCTTTAAGGGTCGCCGCGCTAATCCCTTCTGAGCGCGCTATGTCTTTTAAGTAGGCATAAGAATTAACTTTAACCGGCTTTAATTTGGGATAACCGCTTTTTGCAGACGGAGAAATACCAAACCGCTCAGGATTTTCGCCGATGATGAGGGCAGCAATAAATTTGGGAACATAGTTCATCGTTTCTCGCGGCAGCTTTCCTTCCTCAATTAGCTTCCAAAAATTCCTTTCCGAGGTTGTCATAACGGCACGAAGCACTCTGACTTCTCCGGCATTATATCCCGCCATTGCTAGGTACCAATCCTGATAGACTCTATGTAAATCAATTAAATAATTTGCCGCCGCAATGGTTGCTCGAACGGGATCACGCCTTTCATCGATATAGCTATTCACCTCTAATCCATAACGAACAGCCGTCCCACGAATAAACTGCCAAACCCCAACGGCAGAAGCACGAGATTTTGCATTATTAAGAAATCCACTTTCTATAAGAGCAAGATAATAAAGCTCTTTTGGCACATCATAGCGGGCCAAAATATCATGAATCAAAGACTGATAAATACTTCCTCTTTCCAAATACCTTTGAAACCGACTTTTTCCAGCTCCCGACGTAAAATATTTGATCCATTTCTGTACGTAAGGATTGTTTTCATGGGCTAAGGCATCTTCGAGCAAGCTTTTTCCGGAGCTGACATTGACAAGCTGGGTACCGCTCGGAGCTTCGGGCGTGCTTTCCGCGACGTCTTTCCCCTGGTGCCCTTGTTCTGAAGCTTCATTGTTAGCTCCATTTTCAAGGGGATTTGTTTCATCCTCAGAGTCGGTTTCTTCCAAAGCCGCGAGTAGATCCGCTTCAATATAGTTTTTTTCGGTGTTGAGACCAGAAATTTTGTTTTTATTGTTGTGGCTATCATTTGCCGCCATTGCGATGATATCCTGCGGAGCCGTAGAGTTTGGGCGGGCATTTTCTGGGGAACTGGGCACACCATCATCAACCCTGACACCTCCATATTTGATATCGGCATTGGGCGGTGTTTGACACTGAGAAAATAGACATACCATCGATGCCATAAGAAAAAATTTTTTGTGCAGTCGGGGCTGCCATGGTTTCACAGAAATCACGGGCGACGGCCTCCTTTTTTGGGTGACTAAGCTTTAAAAAATTGACTTCGGATATAATAATATTATCCCCGGTTTTCAGGGTTATTATCAAGGAGCTTAGCGTTTTACCAAATTATTTCATTTTGTTGAATGATGAAGTCAGAGAAAAACCTTAGCATATTAGGATAGCTACATCCCTATACTCATCAGTTCCTAAGTAAATACAAAAACCATCCAATCTATATAAAATGATATTTACTTGCATATATTTCTATGATATGGGCTATTTAGATCTCTGCCCCTCCCTTCGGTCTCACTCTAAGCAGAGAACTGTGCCCTCACATAATATGTGCTGAACCTGAATTTAACGTTCAGCTTCGTTACGACTCAAGACCAAGCAGCAGGTTTAAATTTTCTTAACATGAGATACTTATGAAGTTTTTCTTAGTATTTAACAATTTTTTAAAATGCTTAAGCGTCTTGGGAATCATATCATGTTCCTCTAAGCCTTCAAATCCGGCAAATACAGAGCCACCCAGCCTGAGTTATTTTTTTTCATTAGAAAACTGCAGCACCGGCCTCCATAGCTATAAAGATAAATCACCGGAAAGTCAATTAGCCTACTGTAATGATCTTGCCCAGGAAGATCTCAATAACTTCTGCGCCCATGATGAGCGCTTAGCCCTGATCAATCGAGACTGTGCACCAAGAGAAAAAGAAAAGACTGAAATAGCCCCATCGCTGGAAAATTTTGATAAAAACTCGCCTCATCTCCACGTGAGCGGACAAAAATTTGGGCTACCCCACAAAAATATGGAAATTAAGCCTTTAGGCCACCCAAACCTGAGTACTTTAGTCCGTATGCAGCATTTTTGGGTCACAAATTTGGGTGATTTTAGTCTTCGGGATGAGAACGAAAACTATCTGCCCCCCAATGCAGACAGAGTTATCCAGGATTTTATTGACTGCGGTTTTTCTTACGATGGCCCTTCATGCTATGAAGGAGAGGAAAAAAATATCCTCAGTCAAGAAATGGTCGCCATAAATGGCGAAGAGTATCTCTTTACTGTTTTTAACTACAGTGTTTCCTATACACACCAGTTTGCCTTATTTATTGAAGCGAATCCTAAAAGCCTAACCCATGCTTACCTTTACAGCTTGGCGGGTGACACTATAGGGTCTCCTTCACTGCGAGAAATTATTAGCGAACGCGCAGCAAAAAGCCTAGCCAGTATCAGTTCTATTGATCTCAATGCTAATTCCGTCGACCCAATATTAGAGGATGTATCTAGCACGAGGCAAAAACTTACGCTAACCCATATTAAGATGTCTTTTCCTCAATACCGGGAATCTATTCTAGACTCAGCCGAGATCAAACAATTAATTCACGAAATTACCGCCAATACCTCTCTGGACGTTGAAGAGAGCAATGACGCTGGTCTTGCGGTACTATGGCTTAAACTACACACTTGGATTTTTACACCGCCAGAATATAAAAATTTTTTAGAAGTGGAGCAGCAAAAAAAACCCGGGACAGCGCGGGCCAGTGAAGCGGCTTTGCTGCTAGCTTCCTTAGGGATTATGACCCCCGAAATCGAAACCTTTTATGAACGAGCTCTCACCTCTGAGGATCTAGGAAAGCAGGCCAGAGCCTTTAAACTGGCGCGCCAGGGCAGGGGCGTAAGTGATAAAATCCTCAGGAGTCTCATTAATACCCTCAATCATCCTAATATTCACAGTGCCGCGATAGCCTATGATATTCTTGCAGCACAAACTCTCAACGATGACTATGTCGAATCCCTAACCAAATTATCCGGAAAATTAGGCAATAACGGCAGTACTTATGTTTTTGCCTATGACCTCCTAAAAAAAATCAACACTCCACGCGCTCACAATGCGATTATCGCTCAGCTGTCCCACCGTGACCGCAGTATTCGCACAAAAGTCTATCAAACAGTAGATGAAATTCTTCAAATTGTCGGTAACGCATCTTTTACCGACGCTTCTACCCAAGCCGCCACACTACAAATGGATAGTTCAGTGGAAAAATCGAGGTTTTATGCGGTCCAAATCCTTGATCACATCAATTCTCCGGAAGCCAACCAAACTCTCATTCGGTTTGCCGATCAGGACATCTTTTATTTGCGAAATTTTATTACTGAAAATGTTCTCAGTAAACCAGACAAAATATTTACGAATTTAAATTTAGAAGCCTTAACGAAAAACCTTGACCCAAAATATCCCGAACAGGTTTTAGATCCCAATATTAAATATCTTTTTCGCTTGGGAACTCCTGAGGCAATTAATGTCTTACTCAAATATTTTAACCGCGGAACAAATATTAATATAGATGATGAAACTCGTCGCCACTGGATGCTTGAATATTTGCAGAACGCGAAGATTGACGGGCAAAATGCTTATGAACTGGGCAAAGGTATCGGGGCAAAATATAAAGATATGGAGAGCGCTTTTTTAAACCACCTCATTCAGCTTAAACACTTCAAGTCAACTGAGGTCCTCCTCGAAAAACTTAGGACCCATCCTAGAGAAATGCTCCCCCATTTTGAGCCAGTTTTTGCTGAACTAAAAAACCGCGCTGACGCAAATATACACGCGTTATATAGCGGCGACGCGGGCCTTAATCTTGGCGATCTATTTATGAAATCTCGCTATCAACTCAAAAAATTAACAGAATCGGCAGAAGGCCTAGAACCACGAACCGAAGCCCTCATAAATTATTATCAGCAAAATAATGACTTCAGCATGCAAACACTCTTGCCCCTGAGAACATTTTCAGCACTTAAATCCTTAGTCACCTTGATGGGAATTAATGAAGAGGATCTTCGCCATAAAATTATTGCCGCTGTACTAGATTTTGAGATCATGCCACGAGAGTTATGGAAAGACTTTAGCTTTCACGTCGAGAAAAAATCAGCCATATGCGAAAATCCTGATGAGACCGGTTGTACGAAAATCATCGATGAAAAAGCTGAATTTTTAGCGTCTTCACTCAGTTTCTATCCAGAAACGCGGGCTGCTGCCTTTCAATCTTTAGCTTGGATATTTTACAATACGAAAGATCAGAGAACAGAGACAGAAATCACCGATCATCAAGACGAAATATTAAATAAATTGTACAGCAATATTTTGCCGGTTACGTTAGCGGAAATTTCATTGGCCAAAGAGATGACCCCTATACTTTATGCGGAAACAAAAGAATTTTTTAAAAAGATATTGGAAGCAGAAGGTCCGAACTTAGACGAACAGTTTAGCTTTAATAAATTTACTGGTGCTGTTTTGCCTAATCCTAATTGCAAAATCACTACTTACAGCTATAACCCTACCTATGCCTATTATATTGAAAATTTTGATCTTGTGGAAATGCTTCCCCCCACCCCCAAAGTTTTGGACAGATTGACGGACGCGCTTGATCAATGCCCGAATTTTGTCACAAAATATCCCGAGCTCGGTCAGCGCTTTATTGATGTCATTGAATATTTAAAGCGTAAATCTGATTAACTCCATAAGAATATTATTTTTATAACTTATTGTAATTCTCAGCATTATCGAGAAACACTGTCTGTTCCCAAATGGGTACAAAAAAACCAAGGTCTATAAAAACGGCCTCTACATACATCAATTTCTATGATATTTGTGCGTTAGAACTCTGCTTCCCATCATATTCCCTATTCTCTGGGAAGTGTGAACTGGCACCATAACGGGTCCACTTTAATGTGACGCTCAGAACCATGATGGTACCTACCCTAACCTGGCCTAGGCTTAAAGTTAAGGTTTTTAAAAAATGAGATACATATGAAAATTTTCTTAGTATTTAATAATTTTTTTAATTTCTTATGCTTAATAGGGCTGGTGTCCTGTTCCTCAGCATCGTCATCGTCGTCTCCACCCACAAAGCCACAACCTGCCCTAAGTTATGTCTTTTCTTTAGAAAACTGCACTACGGGCGTCCATAGCTATGAAGATAATTCCTCTGAAAATCAACTAGCCTACTGTCAAGATCTTGCCAAAGAGGATATTAATAACTTTTGCGCCCATGATGAGCGCTTGGCATTGATCAGTCGTGACTGCTCAGCTGGAGAAAATGAAGGTGCTGCCCTTCTTCATCCCAGCCCAAGTAATGCAGAAAAAATTTTGCCTCACCTGAAAGCGAGCGGGCAAAAATATGGGCTTCCCTACAAAAATATGGAAATTAAAGTTTTAGGGCGACCTGACCTCAATACTCTTGTTCGCATGCAAGGTTTTTGGGTTACAAATTTGGGTGATTTTAGTTTTCGGTTTGAGGATAGTGACGCACCACCCAATACTGATGTCGTCATACAAGATTTTATTGACTGCGGATTTTCTTACGACGGCCCAACCTGCTACGAGGGAGAGGATAAGAACATCCTTAGCCAAAAGATGGTCGCCATCAACGGTGAAGAATATCTCATGACTGTTTTTAATTATAGTGTTTCCTATAAACACCAGTTTGCGTTATTTATAGAAGCAAAACCTGAGGGTAGCCTCACACATGCCTACCTTTATAGCCTAGGGGACGGAACTGAAGTACCACCATCACTGCAGGAGGTTATTAGCGAGAGTGCCGCAAAATGCCTAGCAAGTATCAGTTCTATTGATCTCAATGCTCATTCTATAAACGAAATATTTGAAGATGTTTCAAAGACCAGACAAAAACTCACGCTATTTCATATCAAGATGTCTTTTCCTCAGTACCGGGAATCTATTCTTGATTCTGCCGAAGTCAAAAGATCAATTGGAGAAATTATCGCAAATACTGCGCTTGAAGTTGCAGAGAGCAATGATGCAAGCTTAGCGGTTCTTTGGCTTAAGCTCCATGCTTGGATTTTACCACCGCCTGAATATCAAAATTTTTTAGCGCGGGTTCAGCAAGAAAATCCAGCAACAACAAGAGCCACTGAAGCGGCGCTACTCCAAGCTACCCAAGGGATTATCACCCCGGACATTCAAAATTTGTATGCACGGGCTTTAAATGCGGATGATCTCGGTGAACAGGCCAGAGCCTTCAATTTGGCCCGCCAGCGGATAGGCATGAGTGAAAAAATCTTGCTAAGTCTTATCAATACGCTTAATCACCCTAATGTTCACAGTGCGGCCATAGCCTATGATATTCTTGCGGCGCAACCTCTGCATGATGCCTATGTCGAACCCCTCAACAACTTAGCAGGAAAACTAGGGAATAATGGCAGCACTTACGTTTTTGCCTATGATCTCCTAAAGAAAATAAATACCGCACTTGCTCAAAATGCCATTATCGCCCGTCTATCCCATCATGACCGCAGTATTCGTTATAAAGTCTATCAAACGGTAGATGAAATCCTGCAAAGAGAAGATAAAGCCAACTTTACAAATGCTGCTACCCCTGCCGCAGCGCTACAAATGGAAAGCCTTGATGAAAAATCGCGATTTTATGCTATTCAAATCCTCGATCACATAAATTCTCCTGATGCAAACCTTGCCCTCATTCAATTTGCTGATCAGGATAGTTTTTATTTACGAACATATATCACCAATAAAGTGCTCGGGAAGCCGGACAAAATTTTTACCAATTTACATTTAGAAGCCCTAACCCACAACCTAGACCCCAAATTTCCTGACCAGGTTCTTGACCCTACCCTTAAATACCTATTTCGCCTTGGAACTCCTGATGCTCTTGATGTCTTACTGAGGTATTTTAACCGCAAAAAAAACACCTATTTAGATGATGAAACCCGCCGCAAGTGGATACTTGAAGATTTGCGGAGTGCTACTATCACTGAGCAAAATTCTTATGAACTTGGGGTTGGTATCAATTCAAAACATACCGATGTCGCGCAAGCTTTTGTAAGACACCTCATTCATCTGAAACACTTCAAATCAACAGAGGTCCTGGTGGAAAACCTGAGGACCCATCCCGATCAAATGATCTTTCATTTAGATACGGTATTATCTGAACTAAAAAACCGAGCCGAGACCGATCTTCGCGGGCTATATGATGGCGATGCGGGCCTTAATCTTGGTGACTTATTTATGAAATCTCGCTATGAACTAAATAAATTAATAAATTCTAAGAAAAGTACAGAACCAAATATCGCCGCCCTCATAGACTATTATCGAGAAAATCTTGGCTTCAGCATAAACACTCTTTTACCCATTAGGACTTATTCAGCGCTAAAACCTTTAGTGATACTCATGAGTATAGACGACGAAGTCCTGCGCCACAAAATTATTGCCGCCGTCCTAGATTTTGATATCATGCCGAGAGAAATTTGGAAAAGCTTTTGGTTCCATGTCAAGCCCAGAGGCTCTTTTTGCGACCATAAGATAGATAGCGGCTGCCCAGAAATACGCGAGGAAAAAATAGAATTTTTTATATCGGCACTGAGCCCCTATCCAGAAACACGTGCCGCCGCTTTTCACGCTTTAGCATGGTTATATCGCAATACTAAGGATCAGAGAAACACTACTGAAATAAGAAATCATCATGACGAAATATTAGAGAATTTATATTCAAATTTAACAGCATCTTTTATATCAGCATATTTTACTCAAGGAAAAGAATTTATCCCCATATTGTATGCGGAAACAAAAGAATTTTTCAAAATGATCATTGAAGAGGAAGGCCCAATCCTGGGGGAGCAATTTAAATTCGATGCCTTTACATCATCTGTTTTACCTTCGAAAGGTTGTGATATCACTTCCTATAGATATGATGACCTGTATCTATACTACGTTGGGAGTTTGGAGTTTCTCAAGATGCTACCCTCAAGCCCTAAAATTTTGCCGATATTGATTGACTTTATAAATAAGTGCCCGACCTTTATGACGGACTATCCTGAACTCGGGCAGGGAATTGTTGATGTAATTGACTATTTAGAGCAAAGATCACTTCAAGAAAATTGATATACTTATGAAATATTTTTTGGTTTTTAGACATTTTTTAAAATTCTTATGTATATTCGCATTCGTGTCATGTACCTCTAAGTCTTCATCTCCCGCGAAAGCACCGCCACCAGGTCTAAGCTACAACTTTTTACTTGAAAACTGCAGCACCGGCCTCCATAACTACAAAGATAATTCCTCTGAAAACCAAAGAGCCTACTGCGCTGACCTTGCCAAGGACGATATCAATAATTTCTGCGCTCATGAGGAACGCTTAGCACTGATTCGTCGTGACTGCTCAGCTGGGGAACAAGAAAACCCGCAAATAGTTTCCCCATCTGCAGAAAATTCTGATAAAAATCTGCTAAGCCTGCGCGCAAGTACGCAAAAATACGGCCTTCCCTATGATAATATGGAAATCAAGTTTTTAGGCCGCCCTGACCTTAGCGCTCTTGTGCACATGCAGCATTTTTGGGTCACAAATTTTGGTGATTTTAGTTTCCGCTTTCAAGATGAACGCTCTCGCCCCCCAAATACAGATACGGTTATACAAGATTTTATAGACTGTGGCTTTTCTTATGATGGACCAACATGCTATGAAGGAGAGGAAAGAAATATCCAGAGTCAAGAGATGGTTGCCATCAATGGCGAAACCTATCTTATAACCGTCTTTAACTACAGTGTTTCCTATAATCACCTGTTTGCCCTAATTATTGAAACACACCCGAAGCAGAGCCTAACCCATGCATACCTTTACAGCTTGGGGGACGCCTCTTCTCTACCTTCACCCGCCGCGATCGTGAGAGAGAGCGCCGCAAAGTGCCTTGCCAGTATCAGTGCCATTCCCTTTAGTGCTAATGCCGTCGATCAAATATTAGAAGATGCCACAAGCACGAGGCAAAAACTGACGCTAACCCATATTAAGATGTCTTTTCCTCAGTACCGGGAATCAATCCTAAGTTCAGCTGCTATCAATAGCTCAATTGAAGAAATTGTCGCAAAAACCTCTCAAGAAATTGAGGAGAGTAATGACCCGGGATTAGCGGTACTTTGGCTTAAACTCCACGCTGGAATATTATCAAATACGGATTATCAAAGGTTTTTAGCGACCCAGCAGCGTGATAATCCAACTACGGCTAGAGCAACTGAAGCGGCTCTACTTCAAGCATCCCTTGGCATTATTACTCCTGACATCGAAAAATACTATGCGCGGGCTCTCAATACGGATAATTTAGGAGAGCAAGCCAGAGCGTTTAACTTGGCACGCCAGCGCATTGGCCTCAGTGATAAAATCCTTCTTAGTCTCATCAATACGCTTAACCACCCCAATGTTCACAGCGCTGCGATCGCCTACGATATTCTTGCATCACAGCCCCTAAATGATGCTTATGTCGAACCCCTAAGTAAATTATCTGGCAAACTGGGAAATAATGGCAGTGCTTACGTTTTCGCCTATGACCTTCTAAAAAAAATCAATACCCCGCTTGCCCAAAATGCCATAATTGCTCAGCTGTCCCATCGTGACCGCAATATTCGAGACAAGGTGTACCAAACAGTCGATGACATCTTGTACCCTGCAGATGAATTAAAATTCTCCGATTCTTCGACGCACGAGGCAGCAAAGCAAATGGAAAGTTTTAATGAAAAATCACGGCTTTATGCGATTCAAATCCTAGATCAGATAAATTCCCCTGAAGCGACCCTAACCCTTATAGAATTTTCGGATCAAGATATCTTTTATCTACGAAGTTTTATTAATGATAAAGTTCTCATTAAACCAGATAAAATTTTTACTCATTTACATTTGGAAGCCCTAACCCGGAACCTTGACCCAAAATATCCCGACCAGGTTCTTGATCCCACTATTAAATACCTGTTTCGCCTGGGTACTCCCGAAGCCCTCAATGCAGTTCTAAAATACATTAACCGAGCAAAAAATATTTTTATAGATGATGAATTTCGGCGTCAATGGATGCTAGAATATTTGGCACATGCCAAAATCTCTGGCGAAAATGCTCATGAACTGGGAAGAGGAATCGGAGCAAAATATAAGGATCTGGAAAATGCCTTTTTGACCCACCTTTTGCAGCTTAGGCATCACAAATCAACGGATGTCCTACTGGAAAAACTAAGAACCCATCCAAAAGAAATGCTCCCTAATTTTGACGAAGTATTTTCTGAACTAAAAAACCGCGCAGAGTCGGATCTTAATGGTTTATTTGGAGGCGAAGCGGGGCTTAATCTTGGCAATTTATTTATGAAATCTCGGTTTGAACTAAAAAAGTTTGGTGAATCTCCTGATAATTCTGATCCCAACACCGCTTCCCTCATAAATTATTATGAGGAGAATCTTGCCTTCAGTATGAACAACCTCTTGCCCCTCAGAACTATTTCCGCGTTAAAGTCCTTGGTCACTTTGATGGGTATCGACGACGAAGCCCTACGCCACGAAATTATTGCAGCTGTGCTTGATTTCGATGATATGCCTCGAGAAATTTGGGAAAGCTTTTATTTTCACGTCAAAAACCGTGAGCCCAAATGTAATATAGATAAGCCTCCCTGCCAAGACATACCGCCAGAAAAAGAGGAATTTTTAAATCCGTCGCTAAGTTTATATCCGGAAACACGTGCAGCAGCTTTTGCGCGACTTGCTTGGCTATTTAGGTACACCAAAGATGAGAGAACTGACGACGAAATCAAACATCATTATGATAATATTTTATTTGGGCTAAGAAGCAACATTAGCCCCCAGTCTTTGTTAACAAATGAAAATATTGATAAAAATTTTATTCCCCTCGTCTATGAAGAAACCTTTCCCTTTTTTAAAAATGTCATAGAAGAAGAGGGCCCGAATCTAAATGAACAGTTTCGTATTAGCTACTTGGTGGGATCAGCAGTGCCACAGGGCAATTGTAAAAAATTGCCCCTCACCAGAATTGATGCGTCACCATTTTATCTTAGGAATTTGGAACTCGTCGAGATGCTTCCCCCCTTCCCCGAAATTATAGATAAATTCGACGAATTATATGAGCGTTGTCCCACTTTTGCTGCGGAATATCCTGAACTCGATGAGGCGATAAAAAACTTGCTTGAACGACTGAGGTAAATATTGCCGCCTTGACCTGCGCAAAAAAAGCCGTAGGAGAACGGATTCGCCTACGGCTCTGTTTTAAATTTTTAGGACTCTATCCTTACGGGGATAAAACATTTTTTCATAATTGATGGAAAAAAATACGCCTCAATTAAACAGGCATTTCCATTGATTTCGCTCCGCTCATTCAATGGAAATGCCTGTGGTTAAGTGATTGATAGAATAAAACTTTCCCCGCAGGCTTGGTACTTGGCTTCTGCCGCTTTTGGCTTTACGATATA
>JAUILP010000041.1 GCA_030432875.1 Oligoflexia bacterium
ACGAAGACTTGGATAACTCTTTGAGTTACCCACATACCCACAGTCTTTCACTACTACTTTTATTTTAAGAGGATTGGACTTAACTTATTTTAGGTGATTTTCTGTCCAAACGATGGGGTCCACCTTATGGTGTTATATCCGATCTTTTGGGAGGAGCAGCAGCAATTGGAAAAGACTTCGATAAAATCAACAATATTCCCAGTACTCAAGAATTTATAAAGTTTATATCTCGTGAAAAGTCATTTCGAGATAATATTTTTATGCTTGGTCATAGTCAAGGAGCAGCACAGGTCCTGGCGGCAAAAATTTTTTTGGGTGACAGTAAAATTGCTCTTTTTGGATTTACTGGTAGCACTTTAAATAAATTAGCATCTCTAACTAGTAATGAGCTACAAAATATCGCAGCAATTAGAGAGTCGGAAGATCCCGTCATATTCGCAGGAAAGGCACCTGATGAAATTACCCCTACTTTAGATCAGATCAAAAGTAGAGGTATAAAATATTGCCCTTATAAAACTAACTTAAGCGGCTTTGATACTCACAAAACAGCCGGTAATGTAATGATAGCTTTGGCAATTTATGAAGCAACTGGGGGAGTCCCCGCGATTTTACCTATAGAGATCGATACAAAAATCATATATAAACTCATCATTTGTACAAATATGGAGTTTGCCGAGGGCTTAAGCCTGTTTCCTTAGCAACTGCCACATAATGCACTGATATTATTAATGATATGGTATCTCTCACTATATTCTGCCAAATTAAAAATGCCAAAGAAATTTTTTATGGATTAGATCATAAAAAGATTTACCAGGCTATGATAGGTAAATCGTAAATTCTTAAATTAAACTTAAAGCTTATTTCTCTTATTTAGAGTGCTTAAAATTAATTTGACATTGATGTCTCTAATATTATACAAGCTAACTGAATCTAGGATAATAAAGATGATTTTTTTGAGGTGGCGAATGAAATTTACTTTAATAATAGCAACCTACCTAATAATTTCCCAGCTAACAACCGCTTGTAGTGAAAATGAGGGGAAAACCAATCTTTCAGGGATGAGTTCCTTAACGGATTCTGTTGCATATATTAAACCCAATAATGACCCGGAACAGACCATTTCTGTTTATTGTAAAGATGGCCGAGAGCTTTGTTATCGTGAGAGTGAGTTTTATAGTAAAACGCAATTACTTTGCGAAGAAGGCAAAAATACTCATAAATGGTACGTCGAATTTTTCAATAATAAGCATTTGCTAGGCTGTCCTGTATGGCGCGCCGATTTTGATAATTTCCCAGAATGGCATACTGATGGCAAACCTCTTAATTTAGGGCTGGTGAATAGTGATAATTTTTCAGCTAAAATTTCCCGGTCACTTTACGTTAACCAAGGCCTCATGCGCTTTAACTATAGTTATGACGATGGTATAAAAGTCGCAATTTCGGGATGCCCCTCTTTTGAAGATTGGACCAATGGGAGCATGAGAACTCATAGCATTGATTGCCTGATGGAGTTTCCTAGAACCGTTGATATTCAGATTAATTACTATGAAGATGGAGGCAGAGCAGATCTTGCTTTCAGCTGGGAGACATTTGCAAACGCCAGCTCCTTAATGGTCCCGAAAAATTTTCGCGTATCTCAGTTTGATGGATCTGGAAATTTTTTGTTAGATTGGGATAGGGTTGATGGTGCTAATTTCTATGAAGTTGAAGTTTATCTTGGAAATTATGGCTTAGGAAATTTATATCACAGTGGAATTTTAAGAGCCGATTTTGATGATATTTGGATTGTAAAAAATGATCTTCAAGGCTATGCCACAATTGATTACAGAGTAAGATCTCGTAACAATCAGGGGCAGGCTAGTAATTGGAGCAATTTTGCAACCTATACTCTACCCACTCCCCCCGTAAACCCTACTCCTATAGTGATCGTCCCCCCCTCCTACACTGGGCGCTGTGACCAACATCCAGATTGGGGAAATGACTGTAGCCCATCCGCTACGACAGGGAAAAAATGTATTTATAGTTGCTATGATGATGCAAGAAAATATATGACTTATGGAACCCCGATTTGCCGGGTTCAATGGGAAATTACGCGCTGTTAACGACGAGTCGCTCCAAAATTGAAGGCTGACTCCATTGTTGCTCGTCGTGGCGTTGTGATATTTAGCAAACAAAATAACCCCTACACGTGCTACATTCGCCCCCACTAACTGTAGTTCGAAAGCATTGACTGCCTAAGTTGCCTACAAGCGCAAGTAAAGAAGAGTCTCTCTCCTTCAGCGCTATAAGGAATCATAATATTTATGTCCCTATGATTTTATTTTCCAATAAAGGGATAGAGAAAATGGGCAACATTTCGCCCCAAAGCAACCTCTTCATAGCCACCTTCCTGGACAATCACACAAGGAAGTTTTAACGAAGAGAAATCTTCACCTAGGCTGAGATAATCAGGCGTTTCAAGCGTAAACTTCCCTATAGGGTCATAGATATAGGTATCAAAACCCGCAGAGATCACTATAGCTTCTGCTTCAAATTCTTTAACTGCCGTGATGACTTTTTGCCTGACTTGCCTCTGGTACTCCTGACCGTTAGTCCCAGTTTCTAAGGGAATATTGATGTTAAAGCCTTTACCGGCCCCCACACCAATTTCTGAAGCAAAGCCGGTGAAGTAGGGGTAATACTTGCTCGGGTCACCATGCAAATTTATCACCAAGACCTGCGGATCATTTTCAAAGATAACTTGCGTACCATTGCCATGATGAAAATCAATGTCAATAAGAGCAATTTTCTTAAAGGTGGAATTCAATTTTTTAACCGCTAGTGCAGCATTATTAAAATAGCAATATCCGCCAAATAAATCGACGGAAGCGTGGTGTCCCGGTGGACGGCATAGTGCGTAGGAGGTCTTGAATTTTTTCTGTGCTACGACTTCGGCAGCTCGGCAAGCATCAGCTGCACTCCAGGCAGCTGCCTGAAAAGTAGTGGCATTTAATGGTGTTCCGCTATCAAAACAAAACGCCCCCGCATGATTTATGTTATTAGGATCTAAACGGCTTTTATTGCGGTAGTAGGGAAACACGAAAGGATAAAATGTTTTATCAGGGGGCAAAGAAGAGGCGGCTTTAATGGCCTGAACCATTTTTTTGTTATGGATTTCATTGAGTTCCGTCAAAGGGAAGGCATCTGGCTCAATAAAATCAAAATTATCTGGCTCCGCTTGTAAGCTTTTTAATATGCTTCTCGCTCTGTGGGTGGTTTCCGGGTGAAGAATTTTTTCGCCAAAAGCGTATTCGTATAAAGGAGCGTGCATGAGCTGTTCATGGTGAAAAAACACGGGCAATTTTGAGTGCAAAGCGGTACTTCCCTATTGTGGCATTCTTAGGATTTTTTAGAATAAAAAAAACCAGCTATACAAAAAATCGGTATAGCTGGTTAAGTATGAATCGTTTTTCACTTAAAGGTCAAATTTAAATAAATAAAAACCTTCTTCATAATAATTTTTTAGACAACCATTTTGAAAGCCAATGACGTCATTTTTCTGAGTCGCAATACACCTAAAACCGTATTTTTCATAAGCCTTGATCGCCCAATGCGCTTTGGGATGCGCAATGAGTATCATGCCTTTTTTTTGCTTTTGGATCGCAATTTTTTGGGCATGATCCATGAGTTGATGGCCAAAGCCTTTACCTACCTGATTAGCATCGAGATAAATGTATCCTAAATAGGCAAATTCTCCCATGTTTTGATAAGATATGGTACCAACAGGTTCGCGCTGGTGGTAGCCAATATAAAAATCCCTGCGAAAATAATTGTCATCAATCCACTTTTGTCCGACGTGGTGTTCCGCCAAATCTTTTGGATCCACAAATTTTTCGTACCAACTCGCTGACGACCTTATAAATTCCGCAATTTTAGGCATCTGATAATATTCTGCTCGCTTAATAAGCAGCTTCGCTTGTCCCGCTAAAGCATTTAGGGGAGCTCTGCGCCCTGGAGCTTGTTCAACCTGCTGTGACATTTGACTATTATTCATTAAATTTCCTTATTTCTATTAAAGATGCTGACGAGGCTGTGGTATCTTCCAGATCTATGCCAAATTATAAATACCTTATATTATTAGATATTTTTTATCATGAGACAAACTTGTCTCACATCACACGACCACTGCTGTCCCATTCCCTAAAAATGAGTCACCCTTGACTCATTAGATGAATTTATGATACTAACAAATTATAAGGAAATATCATGATGCTTAAGGATCTTATTGTTCTCATCGGTTGTCCAAATTTGGAGAAAGACCTTAGCGGCCTTGGTTTTGATGTGCAGCATTTCCCTGCTGTAAGCGTTGATTCCCTTGTTAAAAAAGTAAATTTGCCTCGAGCCATAATTCTCGATGAAAGGGCTTTTCAAAAGGCCGAATCGACCCTAAACCCACAGGAAGAGGAATATGTCATTAAACTCCGGCAGCATTGGCCCATTGTTGATATTATTTTTTGGTCTCCCCACTGCAGCGCTAAATTAGCACTAAAAATGATAAAAGCTGGCGTTAGAGAAATTGTCTTAGAAAATGATAACCAAACTCTTATTGCCGCTTTAAAGAAAATGTTAGAAAACCAGAAAATCATCCCAAGAGTTGTTTCCCGCGGTTCACGTATACAAAAAACTTCGGTTTTTGAAGGCATTGTGAGCAGGGAACAAAAAATGTGGGATATCTTTGAAGATGTAAAACTGGTTGCCCCAACCAGTGCCAGTGTGCTCATTTTGGGAGAAACGGGAACAGGCAAAGAACTTATTGCGCGGGCCATACACCGACTTTCCCAAAGGAAGGGACGTTTTGTCGCTGTAAATTGTGCCGCTATTCCTGAGAACCTAATCGATTCAGAGTTATTTGGTCATATCAAGGGTGCTTTCACCGGCGCTCATGCTGAAAAAAAAGGACTATTTCGTTACGCCGAAGGCGGAACTATTTTTTTAGACGAAATCGGCAATATGCCTATGACCTCCCAACATCACCTTCTAAGAGTGCTCCAGGAAAATTGCATCCGCCCCGTAGGGGCTCATGCTGAAATACCTATTAACGTCCGCGTCATTGCGGCAACAGGCACAGCACTAGAAGAATTTGTTGAGAGAGGTTTATTTCGCGAAGATTTGTTATACCGTCTTGATGTTGTTCGCTTAGTTATCCCACCCTTGAGAAGTCGCGGCGGGGACATTGTATTTCTGTTTTCCCATTTTGCGCAAAAATTTTCTAAACTTTATAAAAGAGATTTTCCTGTTCTATCGGATGTATTTTTGGACGAGCTCAATCGGTACACATGGCCCGGCAATGTGCGCCAGCTTGCCAACATCGTAGAGCGTTTACTTCTGACCCACCCAGGAGTAAAACTCAATGTTACGCACCTACGAGACGCTCTCAAGCCTTTTTCCAGCGAAGAAAATAAAGTTAAACCAGATCTTTTAATAAAAAAAGAAACTATTGCAGATATAAATACCGAAAAGAGCTTTACTGATGCCGTGAAACCTATTCTTGAACGACTTGAACAAAGCTATTATGCTAAACTTCTTGCCAGTAACAATGGCCGTATCGGTCGCTCGGCAGAAGTTGCAGGTATCAGCCGCCGAACGCTCCTCAGAAAAATGAAAAGCTGGGGCATGGACAAACAAGAATTTAAATCTGGTCCTTAAGGCTATTTCATGGGCTCACTTTATCAACCTAAAATTGTGCTTTAACTTGTGTCGGAGGTTTCTATGGCCAAGCTTTCCTTTCTTGAAAACGTGGATCAAATGTTTGATGCTGCAGTAAGTGCACTTGGGCTCTCTGATGACATTGCAAGTCAAATTCGAGGCTGCAATAGCGTTATTCAACTGAGATTCCCCGTCCAATTGAATGGAAAACTCGAAGTCTTTACCGGATGGCGAGCTGTTCACAGCGATCACCAACTTCCTGTTAAGGGCGGAATCAGATATGCTCCAGTTGTCTGCCAAGATGAAGTCGAAGCACTTGCCGCACTAATGTCCTATAAGTGTGCCGTGGTTGACATTCCTTTCGGGGGGGCGAAAGGTGGTCTCGCCATTGATCCATCAAAATATTCTACGGAAGACCTAGAAAAAATAACGCGAAAGTTCGCCCGTGAACTCATTAAAAAAGCCTACCTGAGCCCAGCAGAAAACGTTCCCGCACCAGATATGGGAACTAATGAAAAGACTATGGCTTGGATCTATGATGAATACCAAAACTTACGGCCAGACGATATTAATGCTATGGGCTGTGTAACAGGAAAACCAAAGACTCTTGGAGGCATTAGCTTCAGAACTGAGGCTACAGGAAAAGGGGTCTTTTTTGGAATCGAATATTTTTTGTCAAAAGATGAACTTGTAAGGGAGGTTAAACTGACAACAGGCATTGAAGAAAAACGCATCGTCGTACAAGGCTTTGGTAATGTCGGCTACTATAGCGCGTTTTTTTTAGCTGAAGCCGGGGCAAAAATAGTTGGCATTGCCGAGAAAGATGGCTTTGTCTATAACGATGACGGCATAGATATTAAGCAGGCTAAAATAGAATTTGATGAGCGCAGTTCAATCCGAAATGTATCTAACGTTAAATACCAAGAGGATTCTAGGCTTGGTCTAGAATATGCGTGCGATATTCTCATACCAGCAGCTCTAGAAGGTCAAATTACGGCAGAAAATGCTCCCCGAATTAAGGCAAAATTAATTGCCGAAGCGGCAAACGGTCCCATAACTCAAGAGGCTGACAAAATTCTCTTAGAAAGAGGTCGAGGCATTCTACCGGATATATATTTAAACGCAGGTGGAGTCACGGTCTCCTATTTTGAGTGGATTAAGAATTTGTCTCATATTCGTTTTGGTCGTATGGACAAAAAACAAGAAGAGATGCGCGGAATTAAAATCATAGAAGCTTTTGAACGCGTCAATAAAATTAAGCTCCCCAAAGATTTAAAAGACCAACTTCAGTTAAGCACTGATGAAACGGATGTTATAAAGTCGGGACTAGCGGATACGATGCGAAATGCCCTGGATAATATTATAGAAGCGAAAGAAAAATATAAGACCACTGACCTACGCACTGCTGCTTATGCATTGGCAATTGAAAAAATCGCAAACTACTACACCTTGGTCGGGCATTAAGCAGTAGCCTTTGAGCCATATAACTCCCATTGATTATGAAAGAGAGTTAATGTTCAAAGCTGCATAGAAATCTGCCTGAAGTTAGGGAGTAAAATCAACCAAGTATGAAGCGATATTTTCAATCCACATGGTATCCCTGCTTTGTTCCTCTTTTCTTAAAAATTTCGCACACCTGTTCGGTCAAGCCCTGAGCATTTTTACACCAAGCTGGCCCGATGAAAAATTGTTTTGGTGCCGAGCTATGGAGACGTTCTATGGCAACATGAAAAGGAATATATTCCAAATAATCTGCCAATGCTTCAACGTATTCACTCATTTCAAGAGGCTTATAATTTCCGTTTAAAAATTCCTTTTCAAGCCTAGTACCCGTTACTACATATATTGGATGAATTTTTATCGAATGATAGTTAAAGGGTCTAAGCGCTTTTGCTGTTTGAATAAAATCGTTATGAGTTTCTCCAGGCAAACCAATAATCATGTGCAAACACACCTCGATCGGTTGATCCTTGAGGAGACCCATAACATCAACAAATTGCTGAAATGTATGATGGCGATTTATGCGAATGAGCGTTTCATCATTGGCCGACTGCAAGCCTATCTCCAAATAAACGGGAGCTCGGCGGCCAATCTCAACGAGTAATGCTATATTTTCTTCATTAAGACAGTCTGGTCTCGTACCGATGGCAAGTCCAATAACATCAGGATGGGCGAGTGCTTCTTCATATTTTTCCCTGAGGACGGCTACAGGGGCATAGGTGTTGGTGAAGGCCTGAAAATAGGCAAAAAATTTATCAACTTTATACCGCGGTTTTAAAAACGGTATGTTTTTATTGAGTTGCTCCGTAATGCTCATATGACGGAAGCGGAATGCCGGTGAGAAAGCCGCATTGCTACAGTATACACAACCGCCTCGCGCCTTGGTGCCATCGATATTGGGACAGGTAAAGCCTGCGTCAAGCGTTACTTTTCGAGCTCCCGACCAAGGCTGACCTTTGTTTAAAATATACGTTTTATAGTCGTTGATATAACGCGTCACTATAGCCCCACTTTTTGTTTTAATAAATAATGTTTTACTGCCGCGCTTCTAAATAGTGCTCATAACTGCCTTCATAGATAGACAAGGAGCCGTGACTTACTTCAAAAACACGATTAGTGATTTCTTTGAGAAAATGACGATCATGACTCACGATGAGTAAGGTTCCTTCATAGGCTTTAAGAGTCTTTAAAAGAACTTCCCGTGATTCAATATCAAGATGATTAGTAGGTTCATCAAGAACAAGTAGATTAGGCCTTTTCGCCAACATGATAGCTAAAACCACCCGGCTTTTTTCCCCTCCAGAAAGCACGCGTATTTTTTTTTCTATATCATCGCCACTAAAAAGAAAAGCGCCGAGAATACTACGGATTACCCCTGTTGATAGAGCGGGGAGATTATTTGTAAGTTCTTCAAAAATAGTATTCTCCTGATTTAATAGCTCTAAAGCATGTTGACTAAAATAGCCGACCTCTACATTTGCTCCCAAAACGACTGTTCCCTCTGTAGGTTCCGTAAGTCCAAGCATGACTTTAAGAAGCGTTGACTTACCTGCGCCATTGACGCCAGTTACGGCAACGCGATTGAGACGTCTCACAACGCCGCTCACCCCGCCAAAAACAGATCTCTCTTTCCCATCAGGAGTCACCCAGGTTTTGCCAAGATTTTCCATCGACACAACATCATTGCCGCTACGAGGCGGAACATCAAAATTAAATTGCATAACCCGCATTTCCGAGGGAACTTCAATACGGTCGATTTTTTCAAGTTTTTTTACTCGGGACTGCACCTGCGCAGCATGAGAGGCTCTTGCCGCAAAACGTGCGATAAATTCTTCTTCTTTTGCAAGCATATCTTGCTGCCTTTTAGCCGACGCAATAAGATTTTCTCGCCGTAAATCACGCTCCCTTAAATAAAATTCATAGTTACCCGAATATGACGATATGGCGCCGTTCGATACTTCCACGATACGCTTGACACTCCGGTTGAGAAATTCATAATCATGACTCGTCATAAACAAGGCACCAGTAAAAGTCTTTAACCATTCCTCAAGCCATATAATAGATTCGAGATCAAGATGGTTGGTTGGCTCATCCATTAGGAGAACATCTGGATTGAGGGCAAGAATCGCGGCCAAGGCGATGCGCATTTTCCAACCACCGCTAAATGATTCAACGGGATGATTATAGGAATCAGGGCCAATTCCAAGGCCCGTCAGGATAGCCTGCGCTCGTGCTTCGAGGTCGTAGCCTCCCAGTTGCTGAAACTCGGACTGAACTTCGCCGTAGCGGTTCATCAAAGATTCCATTTCTTTATCACTTAAAGGATTTTCCCTACACGTCGCCAGTCGGGCCTCTATCACGCTAATTTCTTTACCGAGCTCAGAAACTTTGCCTGCACTGGCCATTACCTGTTCCAAGGCGCTTAAGCCGCGCATATCGCCAACACTTTGAGAAAAATAGCCAACAACCGTATTGGGAACAATACTAACAGAGCCCCCATCAACGCTGTCCTCCCCCATAATAATGCGAAAAACTGTGGTTTTACCCGCACCATTGGGCCCGACAAGACCAATCCGATCACCGGGAAGTATTTGCATACTGGCATCGCCAAAAAGGACACGCTGCCCTTGCCGCTTGGTTACCTTATTTAATTGAATCATAATGCTTCACTTTATAAAATCCACTAGGATAAGTTTAGTTTGAAAATTGAACATGGTTAAGAATAGATGCCAAAAAATTCTCCTGATCCTCTTGGCTCGCGATATCTTCAGGAATTTTTGCGCTGCTGCGTCCCCAGCGTTCTAGCCAGACACGCCCGAGCAATCGTGGCTGCCACTTTGTCGGATCGGCACTAAAAGTTGCTTCGGTAAGAGCTATCGTCGTTTCTGGCTTTATACCAGTTCCAACTCCAGCAGCCACATAAAAACCTGCATTAAGAAGCGCAGCTCTCACTGCTGTTGACGCAGAATAGGTATAGAGCTCTGCTGGATCGCGCCCACAAACTTCTCTGATCTTTTTAAAACAGGCTGCCGTCCACAAAGGCGCATCAGTCTTAGCCGAAAAAGGATCATAAATAATAATATTTGGAATACCTGCCTGCTCCATAACACTAAAAAAATCACCTTCAATTAGTTCCCAGTGTAGGGGAATATGCTCAGCATGCCAAGACCCTTGCCGCATTAACGCATAAGGTGCCGCATGACGCGTATGTTGAAAAAGGTTTTGATGGGCTAAAACTAGCTTAAAAGAATCGAGATCATTTTCAAAACTTTTTATTTCTACAGGCCGTTTTTCGTTAGGGTTTCCCTCATTAAAAATCGCCTCTATCGCACGAATCATCGCCATGGCATTGTGACCAGCCCCAAGACCAACATCCCAGATGACCAAAGGACGATAATCCTTTTTATCATAAATATGCTTTTTGAGATCAAGCTGAGCGACATAAAGTTTTTGTGCTTCTTCATCAGGATGTTGTGACGAATGCATGGTTTCAGCACTGCTAATTTGACTAATACTACAAAAGCCTTGCGGCGAAGTAACAATCTCATAATTGCCCCGCCTAATATCTTTTTGCTTTGCCTCAACTTTTTCGCGAGCTTTTTCGGCTCTCTGATCGTAAATAGGATATTCGTCGTCACCCTTAATAAGAATTTCGCGCTGCTCTTGGTAAAAAGCAGAAAAAGTCCCGGCTAAAATGTGGCTGCGCATCTTCGCCATGAGTTGATGATAAAAAGTGAGGTTATGGAGTGAAAGTAAGTGCCACCCCAGTGTTTCTCGGGCTTTTATAAGGTGATGAATATAGGCTTTTGTGTGGTTTGTACATGCGTAACACGGGCACGCACTATCGACTGGATCTTCGACAAAGCGGTAAACCCCGCGCGATAGTCTTAGGCGTCCGTTTGTCGTGTACGCGACACCCTGCTGCGATAATGCTGAAGGGATAATGCAATCAAACATGTCAATGCCACGGTGAACCGCTTCCAAAAGATCAATCGGGGTGCCAACGCCCATAAGATAACGAGGGCGATCTCTGGGCAGAAGCGCGGTAACGATTTCCGTCATGTCCTCGCGCTCATGCCGCGATTCCCCAACCGCGAGACCACCAACAGCAAAGCCGTCAAAGGGGAGTTGGCTTAGGGTTCTAGCACTTTCTTGCCTTAAGTCCGTGTAGCAGGCACCTTGAACAATACCGAACAATGCCTGTCGGGAGTCCGCTGCGTTTCTTGCCGCTAGGCAGCGGGGAGCCCAGCGATGGGTGCGCTCCATTGCCTCTTTTGCTATCACATGCGGTGACGTAGAGGGAACACAGTGGTCTAAAACCATCATGATATCGCTGCCAATGCTCATCTGCATCTCAATGCAAGATTCAGGTGTTAAGGTGATTTTTCTCCCATCAATATGACTTTTAAAACTCACACTATTGGCATCAAGTGTGACATGCTCTGGTAAAGAAAAAACTTGGAACCCACCAGAATCTGTAAGAACCGAACCTTGCCATCCGGTGAGCTTATGGATACTACCCACTTTGGCAAAAACCTCTGGACCTGGCCTGAGAAGCAAGTGATAGGTATTTGCTAACATGATTTGCGTGCCCGTCTCAGCCAGCTCATGAAACCTCAGCCCTTTAACCGTAGCGGCTGTTCCGACTGGCATAAATAAGGGCGTGATTATTTCTCCATGTAAAGTCCTAAATCGTCCGGCCCGAGCCTTTGAATGTGGGGCTTCTTTTTCAATTTGGAATTGTAGTCGCGTCATGATTGTTGGGATTTCTTTCTCCAGCATAAACCCAGTCACAATTTGGGTTATAAATTAGGGGATAACCACCAGATAATTGGTGCCCCGCATCATAGCACTCCCGGTCAAAGCTGGCGAGAGCAGAAATAAAATCACTAAAATTGGTGCTCCGTAGTGGTGTTGGCGCATAAAACGGCAGCGGCAGACTACTTCGTAAATAGCTCCAAAGCATTTTGATACTACTAAATATTTTTTTTTCAAAAAGAGTCTCAGTAGGCTTAAGCTCCTTGCCAAAAACGTGATAAGACAAAACGGCTTGTGCCTGACGCCATTTTTCTTCCTCGATAGTACAGGGATTTAAAAAAAAGCCCTGATCAGCCAGCTCCAGAAGTTTCTCAGGGTTTTGCCACAGCAGGGTGCGCAGAAGTGCATAGCACGTAAGCGCATGAATAAGAGTCGTCAAGGAAACATTAACGACCTCTCCTTTTGATAACTCATAAAAAAGCCAAGGATTTCTTAGGGCCCCACGCCCGATAATCACCCCAGCGATACCAGGAGCCTCGGAGACTTTTAGGTTATAGGTTCGCCGGTCCATGATGTCACCTGAACCATAAACAGGGACGGGAACTTTTTCAGCAGCATGAGCGATGAGATCCCAGGACGCTTTTCCTGTATACCGCTGCACGCGGGTCCGCCCATGCACGGTAAGGCGCGCAAGAGGATATTCGGCGATACTTTCGATTAGGGCCAAAAAATCATCAGGGTCTTTACCGTAGCCCGTGCGCATTTTTAGGCTTATATGCTGAGCCCCTAAAGAATGGCAGATTGAATGAATAAATTTTTTAAACTCCGCTTTTTGTGCCAGCAAACTACTCCCCGCTCCTTTTCCGGTGACCGTAGGAGAGGGGCAGCCCGCATTGAGATCGACCGTTGCGGTTTCCTTTAATATGGTTTCAGCACCGCGGCAAAATGCTTCCGGGCTTTCGGCCATAATTTGGGGAACGAGACGGTAAGGGACTAAATCTTTTGCTCGGTTTAGTTCGGGCGCAAAAAATGGACTGGGTAGAGGATTTTGTTGATGACCTGTAACGCGCCAAAATGGTGTGCTCATAAATGGCGGCGGAAATAGTAGCGAAAACCATAACCGTGTCGCAAAATCGCTTACCCCTTCCATCGGCGCTAATCCAGTGGGAATTAGCTTTTCCTGAGCATATAACGAACGACTCTGGGGTGGGTTTTTCATCATTCTTTCACCACCCATCAGAATTTTTCTTTCTCTTATATTTTAAATAAAGAATAGAAGGCTTAGGTAAAATCGTGTGATACATAAAATATACAGTGAAGAAAATAATATGTTTTTTTTTCTCATACAAGAGCTTTACGATTATTTATCGGCGATTTAAAAAAAACATACCTCGCACACCGCCCGATCACCCAAAGCCTAGCCTTAATATTTTACTTTATGGTAATCGGGTCATAAACGCTAACAAACTCGCCGCTATTACATAGTACCCACTTCAGAGCCTGCTGAAGCGACGGCAGGAAATGTTAAACATGTTGTTTCTGGGACGCCATTTTCAAATTCAAAAGAAATTGGACTGGGGCTACCATCTCGGTTCCAGGTTTCAATCTTGGTTACAACACTTCGAATCATGCACTCTGTTCTTTTATCGGGAGCCACAAAATAAATAACGACTTTTCCTTGATAAGTCATCTCATCTGGACACATGGGCGTAGAAATACTTTCCCAGAACTTAAAATCTTGCACATTTATAGAAGAGATTCTTTTCATATCCTTAGTCAAATCAAGATGAGCCGCGCTCAGCACCTGGGTAATAAGATCATTTTTTTGCTTAACTTCATCGACCTGATACATACAGGCACTCGCACGGGTTGCTAAAGCACAAACCAGGAATAAACTCGTAATAACGGAATTTCTCAATAACATTTTTTATCTCCTTCGCATTTTTTCCTTTTCATAAAGGACAGGTGGATTAACTCGATTAAAAAAAATAGCCACTTAAAACATGTGTTACCTATCAAGAGGGAAAATATAAGTCAACGTAATTTTTAATTTTTTAAATATTTTTTTGCATTTATATAAATAACCGCGAATGAGACGTTCAATGTCGTTCCCCTCATACCGATACCAAAACCAGAACAACTTTCACGTAGCTAGTCGCTGGCGCGAAACAGAGTTTCGCGCCAGCAACTAGCTAAGTATTGGATTAATCTAGCATTCGTCACATTTCCAGTACTCTGAGGCGAGGCAGGTCATCCTCATCTGGTGATGTATGACAGGCAAATTGATATTTGTTTTTCGCCTCTAAACCATAGGGCTCAGCAAATTTATATGCTCAGTAACGATCACTTTAAAAATCCGTCAATGTTAAGAATACACCTCCTTTCTATTTTTATACTCATTTCTTCCTGTAGATATGGTGAGCAAGTCAAAATTTTCCAAGGCCAAGAAGGTGCCCGTGAGCAGCCCTCAAATTCGGGGAGGGTAAAAGATGAACAGGCTTATTCGCCACCACCTATTGCGGCAAAAACTGCTGTTATATACCCGACGCAACCCACAACACAAGTTGTAAGTGAGGAAATTCAGCTCACACCAGACGGTCAGGAGCTTTCAGAAGATACGATAAAACGTGTACTCTCAGAAAATTCCGACGGAAATTACTACCGATTCCCAGGAGAGCTTGAAAACTGTAGCCGCGCGCCACTCTCCAAAACCCCTGACACTCGCGGTCCGACTGCAGACTATGACCGTCTAAATACCAAGAAATACATGCCCAACGCCCAAAGCTGTATGGGTAATGGGACAGAAGGCCGCAAATATAAAAGCTGTGCTGGGCTCGTTCCATACTGCTGCTACATGATGGCTGCCACTGGTGATTATACAAAATGTATTGGTTACTGGGAGCGGCTTTGGTGTACAGAGGCTCAGTGCAATACCGCTAAGGACCGGGGAGCTACAGATTCTCAGTGCGACGGAGAATGCCGCTGTGGGGCTACGTTCAAAACAGACTGCGGCTCTTCCATCCCCCCCGTTCCGCTGCTCAAAAGATTGCGTGATATAGGTCAGATAAACTAAAATATTCTCACTGGAAAGAGAGTAATAGGAAATAACGAGGTAAAAAGTTTATGAATTCTTCAGTAATAATCGTCCTCACTATCGCTATCATCTTATTTTGGATCTCGCTCTACAACCGCCTGGTCAAGATGCGAAACTATTATGAAAATGCATTTTCCCAAATTGATGTCCAGCTAAAACGGCGGTATGACCTGATTCCTAATCTGGTAGAAACAGCTAAGGGCTACCTTGAGCATGAAAAGAGCACACTCGAGGCAGTTATTAAAGCGCGCTCAGCAGCGGTCAGTGCTTGCGGAGCCGCTGCTAAGGACCCTAGTTCCACCCATGAAATGACTAAATTAACCGAGGCTGAGGGTTTTTTGCAGCAAAGCTTGGGCAAACTATTGGCTGTCATGGAGGCTTATCCAGACCTCAAAGGAGATCAACATATTTTGGACGTTATGGAAGAACTGCGTACAACTGAAAATAAAATTTCTTTTGCAAGACAAGCTTTTAATGATGCCGTCATGCGTTTTAACGTTTTGCGAGAGACCTTTCCTATTAACTTAGTGGCTGTTCTCTTTAGATTTAGACAAGCTATCTATTTTGAATTATCAAACCCCAGCGAGAGGGAAGCGGTCAAAGTCTCTTTTAAGAGGGATTAATCCATGAATTTTTTTAGGGCTCAGGAACAAGCCCGAAGCTTAAGCGTTCAGCTTATCGTATTGTTTATAGGTGCTGTTTTTTTTCTCGCCTTTGCGACAACCTCACTTGTGATATTCCTAGGTCCCTATCTTAGACTTCCCATAGACATGCCCTCCATGACGGAAATTTTACGTGGTGATGTGTCGATGAGTATGAAATGGAAATGGCCAAGCCTCATTTTTTTTTCTCTGACTTTGTTGATAAGCCTAGCTTCCGCAATCAAATACTGGGCTCTTTCTGTCGCGGGAACGCAGGGAATTGCCGAAGGTATGGGGGGACGTCTTATCTCTTTTGATCAGGAACTTTTACCTCCTGAAAAGGTTCTGCGAAATATTGTAGAAGAGATGGCGATTTCAGCAAGCATCCCCGTGCCACTCATATTCATCCTCGATGAGGAACCAGGCATCAACTCGGCAGCGATCGGACTCAGCATAGATGACTCTGCCATTGTGGTTACTTTAGGATTTTTAAAAGGGTATTCCCGTAGTGAAGCACAAGCAGTCATTGCTCATGAGGTAAGTCACATCTTGAATGGTGATATGCGACTCAATTTAAATATGGTTGCCATATTGCACGGCATTTTATTTTTTACCCATACTGGAAAAAAATTGCTAAAGCCCATGCGCAGTAATTTGCCCATACGGAAAAACCCTTTTGTGCCCCTGCCCTTAGTTGTGATTGGCATCATACTTTTTACTTTAGGTAGTGTGGGCCATTTTTTGGGGCGACTCATAAAGGCCTCAATTTCTCGCCAACGAGAATTTTTAGCCGATGCTACCGCAGTGCAGCTAACAAGAAACCCTTTGGCTCTCTCTACAGCTCTCACCAAACTCCTCACCTGGGAGACAACGAAACTTTTGACCCGGAGCTCTATAGATTTTAGTCACTCGTTTATCGGGGCAGCCCAAACCGTACCTACTTTTTCTTGGCTGGCATCTCACCCTTCTCTAAAACTTCGAATTGAAGCGATAAATCCTGGCTGGCTGAAACGAAATTTTCCACCCAAAATTTTAAAAACGATCATGAGGGAACCACTAACAACCATGCTCGCAATTTGGGGCCATGATGATAGACTTTCTTTTTTAACTACCACCCTGAGTAGTGGGTCAAGCGCTTTAGCCCACCAGGATACTCAAAATTCCACCTACAATGCTTCTAATATGGCAGAAGAGGCACCGATAACGCCCCAAACACCTCATGGTCATTTATTAGTGACGCAAACTTTTCCTAAAACGCTCAGACCGGAAAATGCGCATTCCTTTTTTGAAGGCGACCAGGAATCAGGTAAAAAAGACAGTTTGGCACAGAATAGGTCCATAAGCAGGTTAATCGCGGAAACATCTCATAGAGCCCAAAATTTTTTGACAGCTCTCCCTCCCGACCTTTACAGCAAGTTTTATGAATCTCAAGAAGTCGAGCGCGTTTTGCTTGCTCTCATTATGAGTATTTATCCTGGCGTAAATCGCCTTAATCAGAAGACTATTAATGATGCGGGAATTTTTCAGAATACAGATGAATTTCTAGTCATGTGTGCAAAATTTTCCTGCTTAGAAATTCCTTCGCTCACCCACATAATAAGCCTCGCGCTCCCCGCATTTCGGCAGTTTACCCATACAAAAAAATATAGTTTTCTGCGACTCATTTATCAAATCTTTACCTCGGATCGCCACCTTGAACTTTTTGAATGGACTTGCTACATTTATTTGCGCAAGGGCTTAGGGTTTCCGCTTTCTCTCGATTATGAAAGCCCGCCTCCAACCTTTTTAAGCGAGCACAGAGAAAAAATTGCTGGCTCTATGTATATTATTGCTCTATTTCTCGCGACGTTAAGCACTTATCCCCTTGATTCGTTACCTTTGGTTCTGGATCTAAAGCCTCCGTTTGATCTAAACCAAATTAAAAAAGAAATAAAAATGGAAGACTTAACCTATGCCACCCTCCAAATCGGAAAACTTCCAAAAAAATCCATCACGAAATTCCTCAACCACTGCCTGTTTATCTCGCGTTTCAACGAGGAATTTAGTGACAATGAATATGATATTTTAAATGCCTTATGCGTCTCGTGGGGATTTAACTTGAGGCAGCTTGGAGAGGATCCCCCATTAGATTTAAAGACAGCAGCCTAAAACTAAAGGAAAAAAGCGAAGAGACTCGTGTAAATTTGATCGTTACCGCCAAGTAAACACAGATTTTCTCAAAGTGCTTTAATTTCTTTTAGCCCCGTCTCAGCTACAAAATTATCATTGTAATCAGGGGCTTTTTGCCTATCTTCCCTTTGGTTTTTGAGACACCGAATTTTTTTAACTTTTTTAAATTATTTAACTCATTTTTTATGCGTTTTATTCTCATTTTATGATACATAACGTAAAGTGCTTGTACATAGAGAGTTTAAAACATCTAATTTATACGCTAATACCCTGTTATTCCTACAGGATCCAAAGGGCAGATGCTTTTGAGATCCAACGGCTCACCACCAAAAGAGGTATATGGCTTATTTGATGTAGGCTCATCCAAGTTACCTGACTGATTTTTTTCAATAGATGAGGTTATTATGCTCGATGCCAATACTCCCGAAAACATAAACAAACTTAAGCCAACTTCCAAAGGCTTTTCGGGACCACATAAAAAACCCATTAAAAGCAAAGAAGAAACCATGGAATACCGTGAGCATAAAGAGGTCTGTGACACGCTAGAAGGTGCTGCGCGCTCAATTATTAAATCCACCCCTGACTCCTTAGAGCGTGAAGGACTCAGCCGAACACCAGCCCGTTTTGCCAAAGCGATGAACTTTCTTCTTCAAGGTTATCACTTAACCCCTCAAAAAGTCGTTGGCGAAGGGGTCTTTAGTAGCGAAGGTGGAGGCCTAGTTTCGGTTAACAATATAGAATTTTATAGCATGTGCGAACACCATATACTCCCTTTTTGGGGCAATGTCACTATCGCCTATTATCCTGAGAACAAAATCCTAGGCCTTTCTAAATTCCCTAGGATCATTGATATTTATGCACGGCGTCTGCAAGTACAAGAACGCCTGACCCGCGAAATTGTGCAAGCCACCCATGAACTTATAAACCCAAGGGCGGTAATGGTGCGCATCAAAGCTTCTCATTTATGCATGATGATGCGCGGCGTCGAAAAACAACAGTCTTTCACCATAACAGAATATGCCTTAGGACTAGATAAATTAAGCCCTCTCGAAACAGATCGCTTAATGGCTGTTTTTTCTGAACAAAAATAGCATAGTTGAGCGTTAAGCTTCAATCCTGAAGGCGTTTTTTTTGCTGTTGCACCGGCGCGATCTAGCGGCGACAATTTGTTTTAATTATTGCCAAAAATGTTATATTATGATACGGGCATAGGACAATGACGTCATTGTTTTTACTGACCTAAATCATCACTCGCCAACAGGAAATTGACAATGCTATTTTACCAAGGTCGTTTAACCTCACAAACCCTATTAGTCTGGTTTCTATCGCCCTGTATCATGTTGGCGGTATTGGGTTGTGGTAAAAAAAACAGTTCTAAAAATGAAGTCACACCCAAGCCTGCGCCAATTTCTCTTGTTTGCGAAACCCCCGAAACCTGCTCGCAGGAACGCCCTAAAGCACCGGTGACGGCCATCCCCCCACTTCCGGAGATCTTAACCGCCGAATTATTGTCGCAGGTTCCAGAAGACATGGTTGAAATTGCCAAATCCCTATATCTTTTTTCCACAAATGACCCCGAGCAATTTTATTTTTTTCCCAAAACATTTGTTCCAGAAGAAAGAGTTAATAGCTCTCTAAACTTACCGAAAACTACCGTACATCCGCAGACCTGGGATACTACGGTCGAGCTCGCCTTGCTCTCTAAAGATAGCTCTCTTGATGAGGGCCTTGCCCTTAAAATAGCTATTATTGAAAAAAACCGAGGCATACGATTTGCCGTTCTCCCAACCACAAATCTTACGACCAAGTTAAGGCCGAAAGCATCTTTAGAAGAGCTTAAGTCGCTATCCTGCGAAGATAAATTTTATAGCGAGAATATTCTTGATAAAGTTCAAGTGTTCCATCCCTTTTCCCTAAACTATAAACACTGCAGATTCTCTTCGCAGTATATTGCCCTAAATGCAAACCATGCCGCGTCATTACCTATCGCCACATTAAAAAACAGCTTCTTTTGGGGAATGAACTGGAAAGACAAAGCTTTTGCCTCTCGCCTCCAGCTTGACCTCTACCCTGAAGTCATCACTGACCTTGGTGAAGCACTCTTTAACAAAGGATTGCTTAATCGCTATGATGCCTATGCAGTGGCGACGCACATCCCTAAGGTGCAAAGCACGATACCTATTCTCATAGAGACAAAACCTTACCTTTTAGCCGGAGAGTTAGCTAAAGCTATAAAGGCACATGATAGCCAGCCTTATCTCAAACGCCCTGAAATAAAGGCTTTAATTTCTTCCCTCCTCAGCTGTACCGGTGAGGCCTGTGTTTTAGGTATTTGGCAATTAGCCGCAGACAACCTTAAAGCACGCTTAAAGCCCGATCTTAACACCACGGCAAGAAGCCTAGATTTCGTCACTGATGTCGTTGTGCGGCAGTATTTTGGATCGCTCCTCATCGTTAATTCTAAGGAGGAAGATAAAAAAATAATCGGAGATGAAGAAGAAATATTTTTCCTCAGTGAGGATATGACGCGCTTTAATAAACTAGAAGAAATTTTTTCCATAGATCTTCCTTCAGATCCACAAATAGAAAATATCCACATAAACAGCTCTATCGACCTAAGCTGTTTATTTTTTGGACGCTATGAAAATGCTGATTTGCCTGGCGGGTTTTCTATTAAGCTCGCCCTATCAGAAACCTGCCCCATTAGCAAAGGTGTTTTTTAACATTTTTGGTCAGACTACCTGAATTTTACATGTATTCTTTAATATGCCGCACTTTATTTGTGAAATTTGCATCTTAATGCCAAATTCCCCTTAAATAGGAGTCTGATCGTCATATAGTTATGGCGAAATCAGTTATTTTTAGATATCTTTCGTTTTTAATCCCAGAAAACGCTGGGCTTGAGAACAATTGGGGGTTGTCCTGAAAAAATCCATCGCAGGAGACTACTTGGTGATTGAGGATTTTAGGACTGTTTATAAGTACAGACACTGATTTAAAGCCTGAATATGGCTACGCTCTGGGTCTGAAAAAAATTAAAGGAGAATTGTATATGAAAATGTTCCTTGGAAAATTGATCACCGTTTCTTGTTTGGCTATGACTTTTGGTATCGCCTGCAATAAAAGTGGCAGTTCAAGTAAAACGCCTGCCGCTAAAAGTCCACAAGCAGATGAACTTGTAGAGGCCACCTCACCAGCCAATTCAGAGTCAACTATAGAAGATTGCGCAAATGGTCTCACCGAAGGATCATTAGATTGCCTAAAGCCTAGCGATACTGAAGCAGCTGTAATAACAACAGATGCAGAAGCGGCGGCTCTGACAGAATCTAGTGAAAGCACAGAAACAACAAACTCAGTTGAAAACATTGTAGAGGCTGAGGAAATCCCCACAGCCATCGTTGGTTCACCTGTGCCTAATTATACTGCGGAGCTGGCAAATTATAACGCTCTTATCCAAGACCCTGCATTTGCTAACCTTCCCTATCCCACAAACGGTGCTGATATTAAGTACGGAGACGATACCTTAAAGACTATTACGCTATATCATGCTTATTTTACTGGCATTAAGGTTTATTACGGACATAGTGCCGCTACTAGTGGAAATTTAGACAAATCCATCAATGTCGACATCAAAAACTGTGAAGTTTTTAAGTCCACCTTACTTTTTTGTGATAAATCTGTCGAAGATGCTTTGGTGGATATCCCCCTAGCGAAACGCGCAGATGTCACTGTTAGCGTCGACAAAACCACAGGTAACACAGCGGCTCTTAAGCCTTATGGCGAAATCTTAATTGTCGAAACACTCACTCGTGCTGATTATTTTTCTACCTTGAGTCACATCGGGTTTTATTTTGATGCGCCAAATCTTGTTGGTATCCCTAAAAATAAACTTAAATTAAAAGAAAATGGCATTATCACTCTTGCTGATGGCACTTTAGGTTACATTCATCAATTTGCCGTTGTAAATCGCCCCTCTATGAAAAAAGATAAACAAGATGATTGGTACTCAGAATTTAAGCCCCACATAGTTACCCGTACCAGCGATGGCAGCAACGTTGTCTACTGGGATAGAGCGCATGATAATTACCGCCTATGGGAAGGCAGAGCTTCTGGCGTCAATATTGATATCGATCTTATGGATTTAGCGGCTACAGAACAGCTTATTAATGTAGAGCAGTAGGTACAGTCCCTAAATCGCGCTGCCCAGTTTTTCGCAATAAAATTTTAATGACCCTAGGCAGCGCAGCAAGGTCTTCGCTCAGTGCTACGATGAGGGGGAGGAAAAAAATCGCAAATAAATTTGCGCTTAAAATCCCCCAAGCCATTGCAAAAACCATGGGCTGAGTATATCCGGATTCCCCTCCCCAACCATAGGCCGCTGGAAAAACGCCAGAAAGAGTCGTAATCATGGTGATAAAAATAGGTTTTAGACGCGAACCCGTTCCTTTAATGATTTTATGGAATCGACCAAAGGGGCTACTCGCTTCATCTTTATATTTTTCAATAGCATCAATGAGTATCAGCGAGGCATTAACAGCAACACCTGCGACGCCCAAAAGCCCAATAACCGTCATAAATCTGAGATCATAGTTGTGAAGTATCAATGATATAATCACGCCAAGAATCCCAACCGGAATCATCAACCACACCATTATGGTTTTACTCAAACTGTGCAGAGTTAGTGCCAGGACAAAAAATATCAAACTAATAGTATAGGTAGGCGCTTTGACAGCCCATGTTTTTAGCTCTCGTTCCTCAGACCCTAAAGGAGATAAAGAAAATTCTAAATTTCTATACTTTTCTTTAAGGGGTTTGATCATAACTTCCAGTTCCTCGCGCGCCGCACTTCGGTCGGACCCAGCAAAGGCAAAGGCATAATTCATTGAAGTACGGCTGTTAATTCGAGCAATTTGCCGTAAAGCGGTTGATTTCTGCCAGTGCCCCATGTTTATGAGGGGGACCGTGAGACCATGATTGGTGCTCACATAAATACTATTAAGACTTTCTTCACTTACCTCTTGTTGTTCATTTTTTTCGAGAGAACTAAAAATACGAAATCCTTCAGACCCTATTCGCACTTCACCCAGTTCGTCTTCGCTAAGAATACTCGCGAGCTGCTCTGCAAGTTCATTTTTAGAGAGTCCATATTCCTCCACATTTTTCAGGTTAGGGATAAAACTCCAAATATTTTCCGTCATTTCTTTGTTTAATGGCATGAATCTTAATAATTTAGTTTCTTTGGCAAGAGAATCTAGCTCGATGTCAAGATCGCCAAACGCAGCATAGTCATCAGCATAGGCATATAGTGAAATTTCAGAATCTGAGTTACCTCCAGAATGACCCGAGTCATTCGCCGTGACAAAAATATCATTAACTATATTCTCACGAAATTTTTCTACGATGGGTTTTATGATATCTCCGGTATTTCGAGTGAGGCTGTCAATATTTTTAGAATTTTGATCTAAATATAGTGTAAGGGAAAAATATTCTCTACCCTCACGTTTTTGGCCGCCAACATAGGCCTCACCAAAATTGCTGAAGATAAAATTATACGAAGACTTGGGGACAAACTTTCTGATTTCTTCTATAAGAGGTTCTATTTGCCGTCTACTATCGTCCAAAGAAGAGGTGGCTTTTAGCGTCCCCGCAATTTTAACTGAGGCGTCATTTACGTTCACACTCCAATTATCCGCCTTTAATCTGGGAATAAGTAGGGTAAACACCAAAACCAAACAGATGCAGTGTAAACCTAATATCGCGTAGCGCCACCTTAGCGCTTTGTATAATCCCTGCTCAAAATAGCTTTTTATTTTTTCAAAAATTATTCCTCTACGTCTGGACTTTGTTTTTACAGCATGGGCCAAATGATTGGGGAGGATGAAAAAACTCTCAAACCAGCTCAGAATAAATGCGCTAAAAACAATGATAGGAAGACTTACAAGGACTGCGCGAAAGGAACCGGGCAGCATAAATATTGGGATAAAAGCGACCATTGTCGTGATAATTCCGCCGGTAACGGGCATAAACATTTCATGCGCCGCTTTTTTAGCGGCGTCTTTTGGCAGCATACCCGAGCTCAGATTTTGCGAATATTTTTCACTTACGACAATGGCATCATCAACCAAAACACCCAGGATGATGATAATGGCGATAAAACTAACTAAATTAATCGATATTGAGTACGCATCCATGACCACAAAAGTGCCGAGGTAAGCTACGGGAACACCAAGTGCCACCATAATAGATATACGGCCACCAACAAAGAGAATTAAACACGTAAGTAGCAGCGCAATACCATATCCCGCGTTAGCGTATAAAATATCTAGCTGCCGGTCAATAAAGGTTATCCCATCAATAATGTTCTCAATTTTAATGGGAGCCGGAGCCAAGGAATTTTCGGACTCAATCAGCTCTCTGAGCTTCTGTGTTGCCTCAGATAAACTCACATTTTTAGAAGTCTTTATCCACATCTGGCCATAAGGCCTGCCATCAATAAGTTCAAGAACTGTTCGCTTGGGAACCATAAATTTTACCGATGCAACGTCACCGACTGTCAGCACGGGACCATCAAGCATAGCCTTAATGGGGATTTTTTTAATGCTTTCAAGGTCTTTAATGTCAGAATCTATTTCCATTAAATACCGTGCTTTTTCGTTTTTAATCATACCAATTGGCGCAAAGTTGAGACCAGAAAGTATTCTTTGACGAAGAGCAGCTACGGAGAGTCCAAATCTAGATAGCTTCTCAGGATTAAAAGCAATTGTGATGTGTGGTTTTTCTATATCCTGGTCAATATTAGTTACTCCAGGAATATTTAAAATTTTTCTCTTAAAATTCTGCAACCACCTAAAATGGTTGAGATTGAGAGCGTCATATTGAGTTAGGGCAAGTGATGCCAGTAAACCACCACCTCCGGCGCTGCCAATCGATGCCTCCAAGTCTTTAGTGTCACTGGGGAGTTCATTATTTATGCTTGCGATGCGCTGATTGACTTCTTGCAAGACTCTTTGCATATTAGCCCCGTCATCAAATTCTAGGCTTACACGAGAAAAATGCGCATTGCTAAAAGAAGAAATGTACTTTAATTGATCAAGATCTTTTAGCGCGGCTTCAAGAGGTGCTGTAAGGTTTTTTTCAATTTGCTGAGCAGAAGCGCCCAATAGACTTGCCGTAACTTCAATACCCTGCCCTTCTTCTTGATCAATGATGCGTTTTGGTAGGTGCCATAAACTCACCGCACCAAAGAGGAGGATTATAAAAGTCAACAAGTTGACGATAAAAGTTTTTTCAACAAAATAATCAATTATTTTTTTCATATAACTGCCTAATCATGATGTGGTTAAAGCTAAAGACAAATGTTTTTTTCGGTTCCATTTAGGGCGATGCTTTCGGTTATGGTATCCCATTTATTTTTTCGCACATTAAGCAAAGCAATTTTTTTCATAATATAGTCGTCCCGAGCCTGACGGTAATCGGCGAGTCCCACCCGGTAACTTTTCAGGAGTTTTTGTAGTTCTTTGACAAGCGCGTGGGATGTTTCCATTTCTTTGACCGCTAGGGCTTCCTCGCCTGAAAATCCTTCGAGTTTTTCATAAATAATGCTTTGGGCTTCCCTTAGGTTTTTTCGGCTGACCAGTAAATCGGCTCCAGAAGATTTTTCATGGATCAAAGCCTGCTGGGTTTCTTTTATAGAACCTGGATCTTTTAGTGGTAGTACGGCTCTAATGCCTAACACAATTTTTTGAGAGCGCCAGGTTTCTTCTCCCGGAAGATCGCCAACCGTTTGATGGATTTCTGAGAATAGTTTTACCTGTGATCTTTGGGCAAGCTTTGCTAGCACTGTTTTTTGTTTGTTTTCTGACACCTCAAGCTCTTTTATTTTGATATCTAAAACATCATCCTGATTTTTTCCCATTTTTCGATTAATTTGGGCATACCAGTGATCTGGGTTATCTATGTTATTAAAAGAAGTCGCTAGGCCAAGGCGCGGGATAAACTCTTTAAGCCTCTGCTTTGCCTTAAAAGCGCTGCTTTGAGCTGAAATATAATCATTCTGAATGCTCAGGAATGTGCTTTGAGGAATAAGTGCTTTGGTAAAATCACGGCGCATTTTATCGTGGACGATTTTTATATGACTCTCAATTTCCCTATATGATGCTGCCACTTCATGAAGATAGTAGGCTTCATTAAATAAATACATGCCACGGGTACATAGAGTCAGGGAGGTTTTTTGTTGCTGTAAAACTTCTCGCTGAGTGGCAAGCCCCCAAAGTTCTTCGTTAACTTTTTGTTTTTGCCCTAAGCTGTTTTGATTGAGCTCTTGACTGATGCCGATCTGGTAGTCTTTTCGCGTGACCGTGGCATTTTTTTCTTTAGAATCCGCGAGAACTTCTATCAACTCACCGTAAGCAGAAGTACCGCTGGCATGGTCCAAGGAGAGCCTTGTTTTTGCTGCAAAACCGGTGCGCTTTGAAGACACAGAGTCCTCAGAATAAGTGACATCTTCCCGCGAAGTATACGGCTCAATCACAACATGGCTTTGCCACTTCTCTCCGGCAGCTTTAAGCTCGGTATCTACGAGTTCTCTTTCGTACTGGGCCTTGATAATTTCCGGGCGGGTAGCAAAGTAATATTTAACATAACTTTCAATGGACAGGGTTTTTTCCAAATCGTTCGTACTTTCTTCTGCCTTGTCCTGGGTCATAGTTGTCTCTGCACATAATCCCCCTTTCTGACCAAAGCCCAAAAAGGCAATAGCAGTCCCATACGTTAATAAACGTCTCATCATACCTCCGAATTATAAAATTATTTAGAAATTAGAAAGTTTTTAGCTCAAGTTCCTTTTTAACCAGCTCATTAATCTCCTCATCGGTGATATCGTCATGATCACCTAAAGTCTCGAGACTTTTAATGCCATCACTCAGCTCATTCAAAATCACACGGGCACCGGTTAAGGGATTGTCTGTGTCATCAAGTTTGCTGGTCACAGAATCTATATGGCGAAATATCTTGGCATTGGCTGCGAGATTTATAACGTATTCCCTTCGTGCTTCGTCTTTCTGTCCCTCAATCATAGCCAAATACCTTTTTTCCCCTTCATCGCTGCGACTTTGATGGTAGTAGCGGCCTGCATATTGACCAAGCTTGTCGCAGACACCTTGACATTTTTTATCTGTACCCAGTTCAGCACCTTCTTTTAAACGAGAAAAGACCGCGTCTTCAAAGGCAATAATTACGTCAGGACTCGGAATGATTTCTGCTTTGCTTAACCCTTTTATCAGCTTCTTCCGCTCGCCATCTTCCATATTTTGAAATTTTTGGATAAGCTCTATGCGCTTTTTTAAATCGGCCTCTACACCTGCATATTTTAGCTCTTCGAGTGGGAGCTCATCCCAACCAAAATCATCAAAGGATACCGAAAAATTAGCCTTTCCATGATCGGTTTTTACTTTATGCGTCATAACGGTCAATTTTTGATTTTTAGTACTCCAGTATAGATCATCAAATTTGGAGGAAAAAAAGAAGGCCAACAAAATAGCAACAATTGTCCCAAGTTTAAGTTTTTTGGGCGAAAGCCTCTCCGCAAAAATCATTTTTAGCGATAAATAACTCATTAGGATGAAGAGAATCACGCTTAAAACCAAATCCTTATCTTGAAAATCATTTGCCAGTGCATATATAGCCAGCAAAATTATAAACAGCTTTAAGGGTTTAGTAACAATGATGGAAAATCCCACCAGGGCAAAAGACACTAAAAAGGCTTTGATAACCGCTATGAAACTTATAGCCGACAATGAATCATCCCAGGAAGCGATAAGAACTGGCACACAAATAATCAGCGCCGGAACCAATGTTTTAACGATATAAATATCCTTTAAATTTTTTGATACCGTGGCGCTAAAATAAGTAAATTCAGTTTTGCGTTCGTCCGCATTCCATTTATAGAGGTACCAGCCGCCAAACGCCAATATCAAGCCTTCAGTTTCACCTAGGATGGGAAAATACAGCATGCCAATTATCTTTAGTATGGTCATGAGCAGAAGGCCAAGAAGAGGCTGCCAGGATTTTTCAAGGTAAAAGCGAATGAGTGCTTTCATTTTAAACTCCATATTCATTGATAATTTCGGCTAAGGAATAGGGAAGTAAACTCAGTGTTACACCCTCGGCCAAAAGTTTTTTTTCTAGATCTTTACTAAATTCTTTCGTACTTAAGAGTCCATTTTGTCCGTCCCAGCTAAGTTTTTCACCGCGCAGGAAACTTAGGTCAATTTTTCGCTCGGGACTGATACTATGAAGTGCTATTTTTTGGTGCCGGACTTTAAAATCGTCGAGGGTTTCCGATGCGACTAATTTGCCCTTGTTGAGCACCGCGATATGGGTAGCATATTTTTCTACGTCAGTCATAACATTGCTTGCCCAAATGATGCCAAAGGTCTCAGAAAATACTTGCTCATCGAGGAAATTAAAAATTTTTTTACGTGAATCCGTATCTAAATCACTGGTGAGCTCGTCGATAAGGAGAATCTCTGGACTAGAGCAACTCGCAAGCAAGATTTTAACCTTTGCTTGTTCACCACGCGAGAGTGAACCAATATTTTGATCTGTTGGGATGCTAAATTCATCAAGCAAACGATTTTCAAGCTCATGATTCCATTTTGAAGCCAGATCCCTGACTAATTTGAGGTAGCTCTTTGGTTTAAGCTGAGGGCTTAGGGGTATGTCCCAGCTTATTAAGGGTAAGTTAAATTTTACTTTATCATAGCTAAAAAACGTGTTGTAACCGGCAAAAGTGCAGGTCCCCGTCGTCGGTTTTTTTAAGCCCGCGATAAGAGACATTAAGGTTGATTTACCACTGCCGTTACTTCCCACTAAAGCAAGAACGCCTCGACCATCCCAGGTAAACTCAGGAATTTCAAGACGAAAACTGCCTTTGTCGGAGGGGATATAAGTGAGCTGATGCACACGAAACATATTACGGTTCCTTTCCTTCCCATAGAGTGTCTAAAAAAGCCAATATTTCTTTGCGCGGCACTCCAAGGTTTTTAGCCTTCTGTAAAACACCGCCAAGTTCCTTAAATATATCTGAACCAAGATTTTCTTTAATTTTGGTCAAGGCATGGTCGCTTACGGTTGCCCCAACACCCTTACGAATGACTATAATTCCTTCGTTTTCTAGCATCTTATAGGCTTTTTGCACTGTGAGAGAGTTGATCTCCAGTTGAACCGCCAATTGCCTAACCGAAGGGAGCGTTTCCCCACAGCTTAGGAATTTATGCGCAATATGACTGGTGATTTCAGTCATGATCTGAGCGTATATGGGTAGTGGTGCATGTGGGTCAATCTTAATCTGCATTAAATCCTCACTGTATTACAGATGTATAACAGTGTTTACCCCTTGGCGCACCTCATGTCAAGCGGAATTTCCCCAAAACCTTTGAATAAACATAATGGCCCAAAATTTAAGATTTTTTGAAATGATGTAATTATACCCTCAAAGCATCGTTGAGTTGAGAAACTGCTATACCAACACCTAAAAAATTGAGGGTTATGATTTTCTCAAAAATATTAACCCATCGCGCTGGCGACATGGAGATGCATCTTCCGGCAATAACTATCATAAATTTCAGAATTATCCCTTCCTCAAGTCTTGCTTTTTTCTTCCGAGAAGTAGTTGGGATTCAATTTTTAGTTTTAGTGAGCACGTTAGATCCATATTTGCCGTGCCAGTGGTAACGAAAAATAAGATTTTTTTTTAACATGAAGGTCTAAAAGCTATTTTATGGGGATAATTTGTAATGTTTAGAGGTTTGAAGCTTGCCAAAAAAATTTTGCTGGTTTTTTAGTTGTCAATTTTATCATGATCGCACTTGGCATTACCGCTATCTGGAACATGAAGATAGTGCAAATAGAGTCTGATAAGCTCAGCCGGGAATATGTACCAGAAGTCGACATTGCCAGTGAACTTGAGCGCACATCACTTCTTAGTATGTACGCCATTCGGGGATATACTCTTACCAATGATAAGACTTTTTTAGAGACAGGGAAAAAATACCTTAATGAGGTTGCAGAAAACATAAAAGCTGGAACTGAACTTGCGGTGCGTTCCCCTCACCTAGACAAACTCAAAGAGAATATAGAAAAAGCAGACATTCCCGTGAGGGAATATAATGCACTTCTCGAGCAAACTACTCATAATCTCGATGAACTAAAACTCATGCAAAGTAAGATGAATGAAGCCGCAGCCAAATTTCTTGAATATAGCTACGGATATCTAAACAATCAAAGCACAAAAATGAAAGAGGATATTGAAAGTAGGACTTCTCCTAAAATGCTACAAGAAAGGTACCTTAAAACAACACTCATCAATGATGTCATCGATCTTGGCAATGCAACCCAAATAGCCGCGTGGAAAGGCATGGCTCAGAATGACGTAACTATTTTGCATCATGCTGAAAGCAATTTTATTGAGATGAAAAAAAAGCTAGATGAAATCCGTCCAATGACGACTAAAGAAGTAGATCTCAAGTCTCTAGACGCAATAGAAAAGAGCATCAATGACTATGAGGAGGCTAATGAAAACTATCAAGTTACCTTTGAAAAACAACAGGAAATAGATAAGGAACGAGAAGAAGCTGGTGACTATGTTTTATCAGCTTCAGATGAAATCGCCCATAAGGGTATCGATCAAACTATTGAAATAGCGACTCAGGCATCCTCATCATTGGCTAAGAGTCTTTGGATCATGATTATTGGGCTTATCATAGCAACTGCCATGGGTATCTTGATGGCATTTACGGTAACCACGGCAATATCCCGCCCGCTAAAGATCGCGATTGATGGCATCAGAAAAGCGACCAATCAAGTCGGATCAGCATCAGAGCAGCTTTCAAGCGCGGCGCAGCAGCTCTCAAGCGGAGCCAATGATCAAGCTAGCGCTATTGAAGAAACATCAGCATCTCTGGAAGAAATGTTAGGCATGGTACAAAACAATGTCGTAAATGCCAAGAAAGCTAACGAGCTTTCTACCGAAGTAAAAACGATATCTGAAGAGGGTAATACCGCCATGACCAAGTTGCAGCGAGCTATGGAGGAAATTCTCAGCAGCAACGAAAAAATCGAACAGCTAGTGAAGGTAATTGGAGAAATCGGGGAAAAAACTAAAGTGATGGATGAGATCGTCTTCCAAACAAAGCTACTTTCGTTTAATGCATCAGTCGAAGCTGAACGAGCGGGAGAACATGGTCGGGGCTTTGCTGTTGTCGCCCAGGAGGTGGGTAACCTTGCTCAGATGAGCGGTAAATCAGCCCAAGAAATTTCCCAAATTTTGTCTGAAAGCATTAAAAAAGCGGAAGCCATCACAACCGAAAACAAAAAGAAAGTTGAAATCGGCAATGGTTATGTGCTAGAAAGCAGCAAAATTCTCAGCGCCATTAGCGCCTCAGCAACCCAAGTTGTCGCGGGTGCCAGCCAAGTTTCCTCTGCTTCCGAAGAACAAGCGACAGGCATAAGACAAATCAGCACCGCAATGACCAATTTGGACCGCGCGGTACAAGAAAACGCAGCTACGGCAGAAGAAACAGCAAGCACCAGCGAAGAGCTCAGCGGACAAGCAGAATCGCTGCAAAATTTAGTTCAGTCACTTGTCACATTGATGGAAGGAAATAGGGCAGCCACGTATTCGCCGCCCTCATCCCAAATTCAGCCAATATCTCAAAAATATTCTCAAGCAAGCACAAACAGAAAAAATCAAAAAAATGGGCAATTGATCTCTATATATTCCGATCGGGAGGTTTCGCCCAAGTCAAAAACAGGACCCTATAAAATGGCTGCTGGCAGCGATTATCACGATCAAAACTCGTCTGAAGCCGGTTGGGAGGAGCTATAAAAGCCTAGCTATCCCCCCCTTTCAGCCATCCTTAGGCCTCATGAGATCTAGAACGCTCTATGAGTCGTTGGACAATATTCGTCGATTAATTGGCGAAGATGACGGGAGTTCACACCTTCTCGCTCATTTTGAGGGGAGCCGCAACCACCGGTAGAAAATAAAGGAATTGATTCTACTTTACCAGTACTCAATTGATAATGAGCTTCTGTATAGGTGCCTGGTCCATCACACATATAATTTTCCGTCTCGATAATAGACTCAGTTAGAGAATTTAAAATCATTTGATCTAGAAAACCACTAGTAATAGTAAAGTTTCTAATTTCTTCCTTTACTAATTTATTCGCACCTGAACCAAACTGATGGGTTATAATGACGTGATCTTCATAAAGTGCGCAGCGTTCGATCTGAACCCATTCCGGCATCATGAAACCACCGCCACTCGTTTTAGTCAGCATCGGGGTGTCGACAAGGGACTCCTTTTTACCTATGCCTAGAGTTTCATTGTTAGTTTGCGCATAAGTTGCTGATGATAATAGGATTAAGATTACGGCTGATGAAAGGACTTGTCGGGTAGAATTCATGATTTTTACTCCTAGTTAAAGTTAATTTTAGATCGTTTCATCGTCATGAAAGCCCCCACAGAACCCATCGAGCAGTTTTCCCGCAATGGGC